>NZ_JAKRGC010000519.1 GCF_022347745.1 Streptomyces sp. OfavH-34-F | reverse complement strand
CGACGAGCAGCCGGGGCCGGGGCCGCGAGAGGACGGCGACCGCCCCGGCGCGCAGCGCCCCGTAGTACAGGACGGGCAGCGCGGGCAGTCCGGGCACGGCCAGCTCCACCCGGTCGCCGGGGCGCACCCCGTGGGCCAGCAGCCCTCCGGCGACGCGGGCGCTCAGCTCGTCGAGGTCGGCCAGGGTCAGCACCGGTCCGGCGCCCGGGGCCGGCCGCTCGGGGTGCGTCCGGGCGGCATCGGTCAGGACACGGGCGAGATTGGTCACGTCACTTCGCTTTCTTGCGCACACGCCGGTTTCGACACGGCGATCCTCACAGCCGGGGGCCGTCTGCGGCGATGTCGGCGCCGACAGAGTCCTCTGTAGCCGTCGACAAACACCTCGTGCGGGTTGGCTCGTTGAGGACGGGAGGCGCCGGTGACTGCCCTACGCTGACACCGTGTCGAAGAAGGAACCACGCGTCCTGGTGGCCGAACTCGCCGGGGAACTGACCCCGCGCCTCGACGCGATCGCGGCGTCGATGTCGCACCTCACGTACGAGAAGATCGACTTCTACCGGTCCATGGTGGTGGGCCCCGAGGACCTGCACGCCTCGATGCGGCTGAACGTGGGCCACATCCTGCGCCACCTCACCGACCACACCTCGACCGGTGTCGATCTGGTGGGCCCCACCGAGACCGGGCGCAAACGCGCGCTGCAGAACGCCCCGCTGCCCGAGGTGCTGCGCGCCTACCGGCTCGGCTTCCGGCACTTCTGGGAGCAACTCCTCGACGTGGCGCGGGAGAAGGGCGGGGACGCGCCGGACGCGCTGCTGGACTGCGCCTCGCACATCTGGGAACTGGCGGACGTGTACTCCTCCGCCCTCACCGACGCCTACCGCTCCACCTGCGCGGAACGCATGGTGGAGACCGACCGCAGGCGCTCCGCCCTGGTCTCCGAGCTGATCGACGGCCCCACGCTGAGCAGCGAGACCGTGTGGGAGGTCGCGCGGATGCTCGACTTCCCGTTCCAGGGGCGGTTCCTGGTCGTGGTGGCGGAGGCGCGGGCCGGCGGCGAACCGCCGCTGCCCGGTCTGGACCGGCGGCTGCGTGCCCTGGACGTGGGCCATGCCTGGCGGGCGCAGCCGGGGGCGGAGATCGGGGTGCTCTCCTGTCCGCCCCGGCAGCCGGTGGAGGAGGTCCTGGAGGCGGTGCGCGCGGTGGCGACCGGCCGGGTGGGCGTCAGCCCGCTGTACGAGCGGCTCGACCAGACCAGCCGGGCGCTGCGGTACGCGCAGGTCGCCGAGCAGTCCCTCGCGGCCGGCGGCGCGGCGGTGCGCCAGCTCGACGACACCCCGCTGACCGAGCTGGTGATGAACAACCTGGAGACGACGCAGCGCGCCGTGCAGCGCATCCTGGGCGGGGTCCTCTCGCTCTCCGAGGACGACCGCACCACCCTGCTGGCCACCGCCCGCGCCTGGCTGGAGGCGCACGGGTCGGCCGCCGAGGCGGGGCGGCGCCTCTACTGCCACCAGAACACGGTCCGCTACCGGATGCACCGCCTGGAGGAGTTCCTGCGCGGGCCGCTGGACGACCCGAAGATCGTCGCGGAACTCTCCATGGCGCTCGACGCGGTGGGCACGTTCCCGATGCTGCTGGACGCGGGCGGGCCGTTGCCGGTCAGTCCCGGTCCGGTGGGAACAGCAGCCGGCCGATGATCCGGAACACGTCCTCCGGGTCGCGGTCGCCCACCGCGTCGGACAGGTTGCCGCTGAGGAGCAGCGTGGCGAAGCCGTGGGCGAGGGACCAGGCGGCCACCCCGGTGAGCCGGGGGTCGTCCGCCGGGCCGGCGGCGGTGAGCGCGGCGACGCCCGAACGCAGGGCGGCCGTGGCGCGGTCCCTGGCGGCCAGCAGGTCCGGGTCGTCCGCGCGGAGCAGGTCCGGCCGGAACATCACCTGGAAGTACGCGGGGTGCGTCGCCGCGAACCGTACGTACGCCACGCCCCGCTCCCGCAGGTCCGGTTCGGCGGCCAGCGCGTCCGCGAACAGGCCGTAGCCCTCGGCGGCGATCGCGGTGAGCAGGCCGGTGCGGTCCTTGAAGTGATGGGCGGGGGCGGCGTGGGAGACGCCGGCCCGGCGGGCGAGGTCGCGCAGGCTGAGCGCGGCGGGGCCCTCGGCGCGGATGACGTCGAGGGCGGCGGTGAGGACGGCCCGCCGCAGGTCGCCGTGGTGGTAGGCGCGGTCGCTGGTCATGGACAGCAGGCTACGCGGGATCTAGCCGTTGACAAGTTCCGGGATCGCGCGCACCCTGGGGATCTAGGCAGTGGCTAGATGGCCGGTGTGGGACGGAAGGCGGGGTCATGTCGGAGGAACTGGGGCGCGTACGGCAGCTGTGGCATCTGCTGGAGCCGCTGCACGCGGTGCTGTACTACGCACCGGAGGCGTTCGAGGAGGCCGCCGCCCTGGGGTACGCGGTGGACGAGCGGTGGGCCAGCTACTTCGCCTGGCGCGCGGCACCGCTGGGGGAGGCCGGCGCGGACACGGTCGCGGAGGCGTTCCACAGCTTCAGCCCGCGCATGGTCGGCGCGTACGTCCCCGCCGTCTGGTCGGTCGCCGCGCCGGACGCGGTGCTCGCCGCCCGGGTCCGGGCCGTGGACCGCACGTACGCGGCGCTGCTGGGGGAGGAGACGGAGGCGCCGGGCACCGCC
>NZ_JAKRGC010000518.1 GCF_022347745.1 Streptomyces sp. OfavH-34-F | reverse complement strand
CGCCCCCACCGGACCGGGCGGCCCCGGCGGGCCCCGGCCGCCCGAGCCGCCGCGCGACCGGCGCGGGCTCGTCATGGGCTGCCTGGTGTGGGCCGGGCTCGCCTGCACCTGCCAGATGTGCTGCGGCACCTTCGAGGACCCCTGGTCGCGCCAGCGGCGCGAGGGGCTGTGCAACCAGTGCGACTGCGGGGACTGCTGCGACGGCTGTGACGCGTGCAGCAACTGCTGCGACTGCTGCAATTGCTGCGACGGCTGCGACTGCGGGTGCGACTGCTGAGGTGAAGCCGGTCCCGTATGGAACGGTGGGGCCATGAGTACGTACGCACAGCAGCAGGCGGCGCGGGACTGGCGGCGCTGGCACGAGGAGCGGACCGCCGTCGTCGCGGCCCCGTACGGCCCGCTCTCCCTCACCGGGACGCACTGGCTCGCGGACTACCCGGAGGGGCGAATTCCGGCCGTCCCGGGCCGGTGGCGGGAGCGGGACGGCGCACCGGTGCTCGAAGCCGGCCCGGCGGACGGGCTGACCGTCGGCGGCGAGCCGTTCACCGGTGAGGTCCGGCTCGACGCCGACCGGGGTCCGATCGGAGCGTCCCGGGTCGCCCACGGGGCGCGCAGGCTGGTCGTCCTCAGCCGCGAAGGGCTCTGGGCGGTCCGGGTCTTCGACCCCGACGCGCCGGCGCGGCGCGCGTTCCGGGCGATCGAGGCGACCCCGTACGACCCGCGCTGGGCGGTGCCGGGGACCTTCCGGCCGTACGGGGAGCCCCGCACCGTCCGGGTCGAGAACGCGGACGGTGTCGCGCGCGGACTGGGGCTCGCCGGCGAACTCGCCTTCGAGCTGGCCGGGGCCCGGCACACCCTGCGGGCCGCCGTCGAGTCGGACGGCTCGCTGTGGGCGGTCTTCGCCGACGCCACCAGCGGGGACACCAGTTACCGCTTCCGGTTCCTGCGGCCCGCCGCGCCGGACGGGGACGGCGCGGTGACCGTCGACTTCAACCGCGCGCTGCTGCCGCCGTGCGCCTTCGCGGACCACTTCATCTGCCCCTTCCCGCCGCCGGGCAACACCCTTCCGGTCGCCGTGGAGGCGGGGGAGCGGCGTCGGATCGACGGCTGAGCGGCGGAGGATCGACGGAGGTTCAGGCCAAAAGGTGCCCTTGCGCAAGAAGTTGACGCCTTGAATACTCCCGAGCAGCGCTTGTCAGGAGCACGGCATGTTCGGAATGCGGACGGACGGCCGTGCACATGACTGCGCCTCACGGGCCCGACCACCCCACAGGCGGGCCCCCGTTTCCCCTCGGGAGGAATGACAGTGAGGATCAAGCGCACCACCCCCCTCAGCCGTATCACCGCACGCGGCAAGGCGCTCGCCATCACCGCCGGCCTGGTGACCGTCGCCGCCCTGGCCGCTCCCACCGCCCAGGCGAGTTCCGGCACCACCTACGACGCCCGTCAGCTCGCCGCCGCCGGGGACGCTGTCCTCGGCGCCGACATCCCCGGCACCGCCTGGAACGTCGACACCAAGACCGGGAAGCTCGTGGTCACGGTCGACAGCACCGTCTCCGCGGCGGAGATCCGGCAGATCAAGGACGCCGCGGGCGGCAACGCGGGTGCCCTGCGCATCGAGCGCACCCCCGGCACGTTCAACAAGCTGCTCGCCGGCGGCGACGCCATCTACGCCCCCGGCTGGCGCTGCTCCCTCGGGTTCAACGTCCGCAGCGGCAGCACGTACTACTTCCTGACCGCGGGCCACTGCACCGACGGCAACCCGCCCTGGTACACCAACTCCTCGAACACCACCTACATAGGCCCGACGGCCGGCTCCAGCTTCCCGGTCAACGACTACGGAATCGTGCGCTACGACAACACCTCGCTCGCCCACCCCGGTACGGTCGGCAGCGTGGACATCACCGGCGCGGCCAACGCCACGGTCGGCATGTCCGTGACCCGCCGGGGCTCCACGACCGGCACCCACAGCGGCACCGTCACCGGGCTCAACGCCACCGTCAACTACGGCAACGGCGACATCGTCTACGGCATGATCAAGACCAACGTGTGTGCCGAGGGCGGCGACTCGGGCGGTCCGCTCTACTCCGGCAGCAAGGCGATCGGCCTGACCTCCGGCGGCAGCGGTGACTGCCGTTCGGGCGGTACGACGTTCTTCCAGCCGGTCACCGAGGCGCTCAGCGCGTACGGCGTGAGCCTGTACTGACGTACGGTCACACCTCGCCGGCCCCCGGACGCGACGCCGTCCGGGGGCCGGTGCCTTCTGGGTACGGTGGAGGCGGGGACGGCGGACGGGGGAGGCATGGGCCGGACATGGACGCGCTGGGTGGCGGTCGGGGCGGGCGTCCTCGGGGACACCCGCGCCGTCCGCAGGGACCTCGCCTGCCATCCGGGCCGGCTGCTGACCGCCCGGGACCGGCTGCTGGGTGAGGAGACGGGCGAGGCCCGCGACCTGCGGTACATCGCCGCGGAGCGCAGGGAGAGCGGGCACCCGGCCGCCGTCGCGTCCTACGAACGGCTGGCCGCGCTGCGGGCCGCGGCCTGGGGTGCGGACCATCCGCTGGTCCTGGACACCCGGCTGCTCCTGGCCCAGGTGCGGGCGGAGGCCGGTGACGCGGCGGGCGCGGCGGACGCCTACGGGCTGCTGCTGCCGGGCGGCGACCCCGCCCGCGCCGCGTGGGCGCGGCGCAACCGGGCGTACTGGCGGGA
>NZ_JAKRGC010000517.1 GCF_022347745.1 Streptomyces sp. OfavH-34-F | reverse complement strand
GGCGCCGTGCCGGAGGCCCCGGCCCTCGCCGTCCGGGTCCGCCCGGCCGCCGACCGCGCCGCCCCCACCCGCCCCGCCGCACGCCCTGCCGTCCGCCCCGCCGAAACGGTCCTGCCCCCGTTCGTGCTCGCCGGGAACGGGGCCTACGGGGCCCGGCTGGCCGTCGCCGCCACGGAAGGGGGCGAGGGTGCCCGGTTCGTCGAGCGGTGGACGCTCGACGGGCCCGAGCCGTATGCCGTGCCGCTGCCCACCGGCCAGCCGGAGGAGGCGGAGGCCCAGGTGCTGCCGCTCGCCGACGGGCGGGTGCTGGTCCGGCGCCGGGTCGCCGAGCGCCACACCTTCTCGCTGCTCTACCCGACCGGCCCCGGTACGGGCGAGGTGCTGCTCGGAGCCGTCGAACGGGACGCGCTGACCCTGTTGCCGCCGTCCCCGGACGGGGTGAGCGCCTACGCCCTGTCGGCCGGTGCGTACTCCACGGGGCTGTGGCGGGTGGCGGGCGGGCCGGGCGGCCCCGAGCACCTGGTGGATCTGCCGGGCCGCTGCTCCGGCGGGGTCTGGCTGGACCGGGCCGGCCGGCTGCTCGCCCTGGACCGGGAGCCGGCGGGCGGCGGCCCGGTGAAGACGGTCGCCGTGGACCTGGAACGGGGCGCCGGAATGACGCCGCTGCTCCAGATCGCGCCGGAGAGCGACGACCGGCTGCTGCTCGCCGACCCGGACAGCGGCCTGCTGCTGATCCGCTCGGACGCGCCCGGGCAGGACCGGCTCGGCTGGGGGGTGCTCGGCAGCAGCCTGCCGGTCCGTTTCCCGGAGTGCCTGCGGCTGCCGGAGTGCGCGGTGACGCCGTTCGCCGTGCAGCCGGGGCAGTCGCTGATGCCGGAGAGCTGCGCCGTCGCGCTGCGGATCGACGGCGCGGAGGGCACCTGGATCGGCCTGTGGCGTCCGTCCGGCCGCCGGCTGCACCAGGTCGCGGCGCCCGCGGGCTGGCTGGGCGGCAGCGGGGTGTGGTCGCCGGACGGGGTGCTGAAACTGCCGTACGCGGAGGGCGGGACGGGCTGCGCGGTGGCGCTCCTCGGCATGCCGGAAGAGACGGAACCGGAGGGCCGCGAAAGTGAGAGGCAACCTTCCGGCGCGCCGGTTCCTCTTCCCGCGTGTACCCCGGTTCCCTTGGGGCAGGCGCCCCTCGTGGGGCGCCCGAGCCCCGAGCCGGGGCCCGGGCTCACGTAACCGTGCGCCGCGGTCACCGACCGCGGCCGTCCCGGACGACGGTGGCGTGACGCTCCGGTCGACACACACGCACGCGATCACAACGGGGTGAATCCCACATGTCCGAGGCGCACACCGACACGACCCCGACATACCCGCCGCTCGCGGCGGCCGGCGGCTCCGGAAAGCACCGGGGAGGCGTGGCGACGGAGGAGTCGGCGGACCGGCCGGCCGGTCGCCACCGCCGTCCCGCGCAGGAAGGCGGCGCGGCGGCGGCCTGACCGCCGCGCGGGGAAGTACAGCGGGAGCCACCCGGACGGCCGCACGGCCTTCCGGGTGGCTCCCGCTGTTCTGGGCGTACGCGGTGATCTCGTACCGTCGGTCCGTCAGGACCGTGTGACGGGAGCCGAGATGCCACGGAACGGAAGACCCCCGCGCGAGGAGCGCCGGCGAATACGCGGGGAGCGCCGCAGGCCCGGACCGCCGACGCCCTACGCGCTGCTGCCCTGGCTGCTGATGGGTCTGGGCGCCTTCTCCGAACTCATCCGGGGCGAGACCCCCCTTCCGTGGCTCGGCGGTCCGGGCCTGGTGGCCTTCGCCTCGCTGTACGTCTCGGTGGTCTTCCGGGGCTTCGTGAAGGAGAAGCGCGAGAGCCCGGTGACGTATGTGCTGCTCGGCTCGCTGGCGGCGCTCACGTTCGCGCTGGCGATCGGCTACGGCGACAGCTGGCTGCTGTTCTTCCCGCTGCTGTCGCTGGCCGCCGGCACCGTCCTGCGCCACCGTCTGCTGGTGGCCGGGCTGCTGGGGCTCGCGGCGGCGGCGTGCGCGATCGCGGTGTGGCGCGGGGACAGCGCGTCCCCGCCGTGGACGCTGGGGTACGGGACGTTCATCTCCGGGGCCGTGACGTCGGCGATCCTGCGGCTGGCGGAGACGGTGACGGAACTGCGCGCCACCCGGCAGGAGTTGGCGCGCGCCGCGGTGGAGCGGGAGCGACTGCGCTTCTCCCGGGATCTGCACGACCTGCTGGGCCACACGCTCTCGGTCGTCGTGGTGAAGTCGGAGGCCGCCCGCAGGCTCGCCCCGCGCGACCTGGACGCGGCGCTCTCCCAGGTCGCCGACATCGAGTCGGTGGGCCGCCAGGCGCTCACCGAGATCCGCGAGGCGGTCACCGGCTACCGCGAGGGCAGCCTGGCCACCGAGCTGGACCGGGCCGGGTCCGCGCTGACCGCCGCCGGTGTCGAACCGGTCGTCCGGCGCTCCGGGTTGCCGCTCGCCCCACAGACCGAGGCGCTGCTGGGGTGGGTGGTGCGGGAGGCCGTCACCAATGTCGTCCGCCACTCGACGGCGACGCGCTGCGTGTTCACGGTCGACGGGTCCGGCGAGCGGGTCCGGCTCACGGTGGCCGACGACGGGCGGGGCCGGCCGCCCGGGCCCGCGCCGGCACCGGGCATCGGCGGCACGGGGCTGAAGGGGCTGACCGAACGGCTGGCCGCGGCGGGCGGTTCGCTGGTGGCGGGG
>NZ_JAKRGC010000516.1 GCF_022347745.1 Streptomyces sp. OfavH-34-F | reverse complement strand
CAACAAAACCGCCTACATCCTCGACGCCACCCTCCAACCCGTCCCACCCGGCGTCACCGGCCACCTCTACCTCACCGGCCACGGCCTCGCCCACGGCTACCTCAACCGCCCCGACCTCACCGCCACCACCTTCATCCCCAACCCCCACGGCCCCGCAGGCACCCGCCTCTACCGCACCGGCGACCTCGCCCACTACGACACCCACGGCAACCTCCACTACAACGGCCGCGCCGACCACCAGATCAAAATCCGGGGCTTCCGCATCGAACCCGCCGAGATCGAAGCCGCCCTCCTCACCCACCCCCACCTCACCCAAGCCACCCTCACCGTCCACCACGACCAGCTCGCCGCCTACGTCGTCACCGACTCGGACAACGTCACCGCGGAGGACGCCCGCCGCCATCTGGCCGACCGGCTGCCCGAGCACATGGTTCCCGCCTACGTCACCGTGCTCGACCGCCTGCCCCTCACGCCCAACGGCAAGATCGACAAGCGGGCGCTTCCCGAGCCGGCGGTGGTCGTGTCCACGGGCCGGGCACCGCAGACCCCGCTCGAAGAGGTGACGGTCGCCCTGTTCAGCCAGGTGCTGGGCACCGAGGACCCGGTGGGTGTGGACGACAGCTTCTTCGCGCACGGCGGGCACTCGCTGCTGGCAGCCCGGCTCACCAACCACCTCGCCGACGCCCTGGGTGTGCGGCTGACCATCCGGGACGTTTTCCAGCACCCCACACCCGCCCGCCTCGCCGAGCACATCGGCACCCTCAGCGGCCGGCCCGCGCTGCCGCCGCTCACGGCGGGCGCCTGGGAGGGCGACGGCGACGCACCCGCGTCCTTCGCTCAGCGCCGGCTCTGGCTGCTGGCCGAACTGGACGGCGGCAGCGCCGCGTACAACGTGCCGATCGCCGTACGGATGACGGGCGCGGTGGACGCCGAGCTGCTCAGCGCGGCCCTGCACGACGTGGTCGCACGCCACGCCCCGCTACGGACCGTGTTCTCGACGGTGGACGGCGAGCCCCGCCAGCACGTGGTGCCGGCCGACACCGCGCGGATACCCCTCGACTGCCGCGCCGTGGCCCCCGGCGAGCTGGACCGCGCGATGGCGGAGGCCGCACGCCATGTCTTCGACCTCCGCACGGAACTCCCGGTCCGGGCGCACCTGTTCACGGGTGACGACGGCTCCTCGGTGTTCTTCCTCCTGATCCACCACATCGCGACGGACGGCCGGTCCACCGCCGTGCTCTTCGACGACCTGTCGCGGGCCTACGAGGCTCGGGGTTCCGGCGCCGACGTGAGCGTGCTGGAGCCGCTGCCGGTGCGGTACGCCGACTACGCGGTGTGGCAACAGAAGGTGCTCGGCTCGGCCGACGACGCGGACAGCGTGCTCGCCCAGGAACTCGCCTTCTGGCACAAGACGTTGGAGGGGCTGCCGGAGGAGCACTCCCTGAACCTGGACCGCCCGCGCCCGGCGGCCGCCTCGCACCGGGGCGGCCAGGTGGAGGTGTCTCTCGGCGACGATCTGTTCGCCCGGGTGGCTGAGCTGGCCCGTGCCGAGGGGTGCACCCCCTTCATGGTCATGCACGCGGCCCTGGCGGCGGTGCTGACCCGGCTCGGCGCGGGAACGGACCTGGCCATCGGCTCACCGGTCGCCGGACGCACCGACGAAGCACTCCGCGACTTGGTGGGCTTCTTCGTCAACACACTCGTCCTGCGCACCCACACCAACGGCAACCCCACCTTCCGCCAACTCCTCAACCACGTCCGGGCCACCGACCTGGATGCCTTCGCCCACCAGGACGCACCCTTCGACCTCGTCCTCGACGCCCTCAACCCCACCCGCACCCTCTCCCGCCATCCCCTCTTCCAGATCTGCCTCACGCTGGAATCGGGTGGGACGCCGGAGCTGCGGCTCGGGGAGGCCCAGGTCAGCGCGGTCCCGGCGGTCACGAGCGGGGCGGCCAAGTTCGACCTGGAGTTCCTGCTCCGCACGGAGGACGGTCAGGGCCTGAGCGGCACGGTGCTCTTCGCGAAGGACCTGTTCGACCGGTCCACCGTCGAGCGCATGGTGACCGTGCTCCGCGAGGTGCTGCGCCAGGCCCTGGCCGACCCCGAGGTGCGCGTGGACCACCTGGACGTGGTGTCGGACGCCGAACGGGAACTGCTGCTCGGACCCTGGGCCGGGACCACCGCACCCATCGAGGACACCTCCCTCATCGCCCGGTTCGAGGAACAGGCCGCGCGCACCCCCGAGGCCGTCGCACTCATCGACGGGGACACGCACCTCACGTACGCCGAACTGAACGCCACCGCCAACCGCTGGGCCCGCCACCTGTGTGCACGCGGCCTCGGCCGGGGCAACCTCGCCGGCATCCTCCTCGAACGGGGCGCCGACTTCGCCGCCGCGCTCATCGCCGTACTCAAGACCGGCGCCGGACACCTCCTGCTCGACCCCGACTTCCCCGACGAGCGACTGCGGTCAGCCGCCGACGAAGCCGCGATCAGCCACCTCATCACCCGTGCCGAACTCGCCGACCGCCTCACCGGCCCCTGGACCACCTGCACCGACCACCCGGAAAGCCTCGCCGACCAGAACCGCGACAACCTCGGTGTGCCCCTCGGCGGGGACGACGTGGCATGCGTGATGTTCACCTCCGGGTCCACGGGCCGGCCCAAGGGCATCCTGTCCTCGCACCGCAACCTCGTCTCGACCGTCACGGCCCAGACC
>NZ_JAKRGC010000515.1 GCF_022347745.1 Streptomyces sp. OfavH-34-F | reverse complement strand
CCGCCGCGGGCGCGGCGGAGCTTCGGCAGGCGGCGGCGCGGCTTCGCCGGGGAAGCGTCTCCCGTCGCCTCGTCCCCGGCCTCGTCCGGGGCCGGCTCCTCGTCCGCCTCGTCCGGCTCCGGTTCCTCCTTCGGCGGGCGCAGCAGCTCCGGGATCTCCACGCCTCCCCGGAAGCCCGCCACCTCCGTACCGGGGCCGAACTCACCGAACGCGCCGGGGCCGGTCTCGCCGAACGGACCGGCCGCGCCGAAGGGGCCCGCCTCGCCGGGAGGGCCCGTCTCGCCGAAGGGGCCCGGTTCGACACGCCACCAGTCCGGCTCGCCGCCATCCGGGCCCAATTCCTCCGTGCCCGCCCGGTGCGGGCCGTCCTCGGCGCGCGGTGCGGGGATGTCCGGCGCCCCCGCCTCCCCGGGCGCCTCCGGCGCCTTCCGCAGGCCGGCGCGCGCCGCTTCCGCGACGAGTTCGTCGGGCGTGCCGAGCCTGCCGATGATGCGCCGCACCTGGCCCGGCGTGTGCGCCGCCTGGGCGCTGCGCTGCCGGTCGATCTCGGCGCGGAGGTCCGCCACCAGCCGCATCCGGTCGCCCGACGACAGCTGTTGCTGCAGGGCGAGGTCCCCGACCCGGCTCAGATAGTCGTGGACCAGCTGCTCGCTCTCGATCCCCACGCGATGCTTCCCCTCGGTTCCGCGCTGCCGGCCTGCACCGAAGGTAGCGCCCTCGGGGCACTCCGGAGCGACTACCGTGGGGCGGATGGGGACGACCACACCACCGCGGACGCTCGCCGAGGCGCTGCGCGCCCGGGACGACGAGTCACTGGCCGGGCTGCTGCGGGCGCGGCCCGACCTCCTCTCCCCCGTACCGGGCGACATCACCCAGCTCGCCACCCGCGCGGCCACCCGCGCCTCCGTGGTGCGGGCCCTGGAGCATCTGGACCGGTTCGCCCTGCAGACCGCCGAGGCGCTGGCGGTGGCCCCCGACCCCGCCCCGTACGGAACGCTGCTCGGGCTGCTGACCGGCGACGGGCAGGACGACGGCGAGCAGCGCGACGACGCGGGCGCCGCCATCGCCGCCGCGCTGCCCGGCGCGCTCGGCACCCTGCGCGAGCAGGCCCTGGTGTGGGGCGACGACGACCGGTTGCGGCTGGTCCGCACGGCGCGGGAGCTGCTGTCCCCGTCCCCGCAGCACCCCTCCCCGACCGGTCTCGGCCCGACCGTCGCCGAGGCCACCGCGGGCATGTCGCCGGGCCGGCTCCAGGAGATCCTGGCCGCCGCCGGGCTGCCCGCCACGCACGACCCGGTGTCCGCGGTGACCGCCCTGACCGCGCTGTTCACCGACCGGGCCCGGATGGGCGAGCTGCTGGACACCGCCCCCATGGAGGCCCTGGCGGTGCTGGACCGGCTGGTGTGGGGGCCGCCGTACGGGGAGGTCACGCCGAACCCGACGCCGCCCGTGCGGTGGCTGCGCGACCGGGGGCTGCTGCTGCCCGTCTCGACCCGGACCGTCGTCCTGCCCCGCGAGGCGGCGCTCCACCTGCGGGCCGGGCGCGCGCACCGGGTGCCCGAGCCCCGGCCGCCGGCCGTGACCGCCGTCGCCGAACGCGATCCACAGGCTGTGGACAGCGCGGCGGCCGGGCAGGCGTACCTCGCCGTGTCCACCGTCGAGGAGCTGCTGAAGCTGTGGAACGGCGGCGGGCCGCCCGTCCTGCGCGCGGGCGGGCTCAGCGTCCGCGAGCTGCGCAGGACCGCCACCGCGCTGGACGTCTCCGAGCCGCTGGCCGCGTTCTGGGTGGAACTGGCGTACGGGGCCGGGCTGCTGGCCTCGGACGGCGAGGCCGACGAGCGGTACGCGCCGACGCCCGCCTCCGACGAGTGGCTGGACCTGCCCGCCCAGGAGCGCTGGGCCTCCCTCGCCACCGCCTGGCTCGCCGCGACCCGCACCTCCGGCCTGGTCGGCGGCCAGGACGCGAAGGGCCGGGCGCTGTCCGCGCTCGGCCCCGACCTGGACCGGTCCGCCGCGCCGGAGGTGCGCCGCCGGGTCCTCACCCTCCTCGACGAGCTGCCGGACGGCACCGCGCCCGACCCGGAGAGCCTGCTCGCCCGGCTCCGCTGGGAACGCCCGCTGCGCGGGACCGCCCCCGGCGACGGCTCGGACCTGCGGTCCCGGATCGCCCTGTGGACGCTCAACGAGTCGGAGCTTCTGGGCATCACCGGGCGCGGCGCCCTCGCCTCGCACACCCGCGCCCTGCTCACCGCCGGGCCCGCCAAGGCCGCCGCCCTGCTCGCCCCGCTGCTGCCCGAGCCCCTGGACCACGTCCTGCTCCAGGCCGACCTGACCGCCGTCGCGCCGGGACCGCTGGAGCGCCCGCTCGCCGACCTGCTGGGCACCCTCGCGGACGTCGAGTCCAAGGGCGGGGCGACGGTGTACCGCTTCACGCCCGGCTCGGTGCGCCGCGCCCTGGACGCCGGGAAGACCGCGGCCGACCTGCACGCCTTCCTCGCCACGCACAGCCGGACGCCGGTGCCGCAGCCGCTCAGCTACCTCATCGACGACGTGGCCCGCCGCCACGGCCGCCTGCGGATCGGGGCCGCCTCCTCGTACGTGCGCTGCGACGACGAGACGGTGCTCGGCGAGATCCTGGCCGACAAGCGGGCCGCCGCGCTGCGGCTGCGGCGGATCGCGCCGACGGTGCTGGCGGCCGGGGCCGACCCCGCGTCGCTCCTCGACGGGCTGCGCGAGATGGGGTACGCGCCCGCCGCGGAGTCCGCCGACGGGGACGTCCTGATCACCC
>NZ_JAKRGC010000514.1 GCF_022347745.1 Streptomyces sp. OfavH-34-F | reverse complement strand
TCCGGTGCCGGTCGGCGTGGTCCGCGAGGGCGGCGCGCTGCGGGCGACGCTGACCAGCGTGGAGCCGGCCGTCGAGGACGTCGACCCGGCCGACCTGGCGGAGGCGCTGGCGGCCCTGGACTGGCCGGCCGCCGACCTCGATCCGGCCCTGCCGCCCCGGATCGCGTACGCGGGCGCCCGCCATCTGGTCCTGGCCACCGGCAGCCGGGAGAGGCTGGCCGCGCTGGACTACGACTTCGCGCGCCTCGAAGCGCTCATGCACCGGCTGGACCTGACGACCGTTCAGCTGGTGTGGCGGGCCTCCGCGACGGTGTTCCACGTCCGTGATCCGTTCCCGGTCGGCGGCGTGGTGGAGGACCCGGCGACGGGCGCGGCGGCGGCCGCCCTCGGCGCGTATCTGCGCACGCTGGGCCTGGTACCGGAGGCCGTCGAACTGACTCTGTACCAGGGCGAGGACATGGGGCGCCCCGGCACGCTCACCGTGACGCTGCGGGCGGGCGACGCGCGGGTGCGGGTGACCGGGACGGGCACGCGGCTGCCGGACCCGGCGTAGGGCGGGGCGGGGTCAGACCGCCGGGCCGCCGAGCGCGCAGGTGAAGACCGTGTCCCCGTCCTGCTCCGCCCGGACGAACACGCCGCCCGGCGCCGGGCCGGCCTCGACCCGGCAGGGCCGGTCCAGCTCCACGTACCGCAGGAAGTCGGACCGCACGCTGACCGGGAGGAAGCCCGGCACCGTGGCGGTGGCGGCCTGCCGGGCGGCTTCGAGGAGCAGGATGCCCGGTACGTGGTCGTTGGGGCGGCCGAAGAGGGTCGGGTGCCCGGTGTCGAGCCGCAGCGGCCACCGGCCGGGGCCCGTGGCGGGCCCGAGGACGACGTCGCGCTCGGCGGTCCGGCCCGCCGTGTGCGGTGCGAGGGCCGGGATCAGGGGCACGGACACGGGGCCCCGGCTGCCCCGCAGCCGGTGGTAGGCGGCGGCCGAGGTGCAGCTGATCCGGGAGCCGCAGGTGGCGAGCACCCCGCCGTCCCGGCGTATGACGAAGTCGACCCGCATCGAGCGGAGGCTGCTGCCGCGCCGGCGTATGTCGGAGCAGGCCACCTCCACCACGACGTCCCAGGGCTCCTCGCCGAGCACCAGGTGCTCCGCGGCGGTGGTGTAGTTCAGCTCCCACATCACGAACGCGTCGCCGAGCGGCACCCCCAGCTCGGCGTGGCAGACCAGCATGGCCGACTGGCGCATGGTCTCCGCGATCAGCAGCGGGTCCTGGTGGCTGCCGCGCACGGGGGCGAAGAAGCGGTGGGCGCGCGGCCAGTGGGCGGGCACGCAGAACCGCGTCTCGCTCAGCCGGGCCACCCCGGTGGGGAACACGTCCAGCGGGTCTCCCCGGTGGACCAGTCGCCGGAAGTGTTCCCCGGCCACGCGCGAGGAGAACTGGATCATGGGGCGCCCCCGGGGAACTCCGATACGAAGGGCCGGATCGGGTCACCCCGCACCGGCCGTGATCAGGCCAGTTTGCCCCGGCCCCGGCCACAGTTTCCAGCCACCCCCTGGAGTAGCTCTCAAGCGGCCCTTGAGCAGACGTCTAGTGTGGGTTGAGTGACTGACCGTCATCAATGTGACAGGAGTGATCCATGTCTGTACAGCGTGTGGTCCCGAACATCCCGGTCGGCACGGGCGACGGCGACGGAGCGGACGAGTCCGCTCTGCGGGAGAACACCGCGTTCTACGGTCTGCTCGGTTTCGAGGAGGTCATGAACCATGGCTGGATCGTGACCCTTGCCTCCCCGGACCGTCCGGCGGCCCAGATCAGCTTCATGACCCGGGACGCGGCCGGCCCGGTGAACCCGGAGGTGAGCGTCGAGGTGGCGGACGTGGACGCGGTGCACGCCGCGCTGGTCGACGCGGGGGCGGAGATCGTCTACGGCCCCCGGGACGAGGAGTGGGGCGTCCGCCGCTTCTTCGTCCGCGACCCCAACGGCAAGGTGGTCAACGTCCTGACGCACCGCTGAACCCCGGCCCCGGGCGCCCGGCTCCCGCACCCGGCTCCCGGCGCCCCGGCCGGGGCCGCTCACGGCATTTCGGCCATTCCCGGACCGCGTGGCCGAAAGTCGCGTGTTCGGGGCGTGGCGGCGGTCGTTGGACACGGTGATCCTGCCGCGACGACCCCAGGGGGCCTTGTTGACCTCGGACAGTACGCATGGCGGCGGCACGAGCGGGCGGGTGCTGCTCCCGCCCGAGGAGTACGCCCGCTCGGTGCCCAAGTCGACCGGCTTCGCCTTCGTCTTCTTCACCGACGAGGACCATCGCCCGGTGCAGTTGCGGGCCACGTACTCGCGGACGCACCCGTGGCAGTTCCCCGGCGGGACGATGGACTTCGGCGAGCGGCCCTGGGAGACGGCGCGGCGGGAGTGCCGCGAGGAGACGGGCATCGAGGTGCCGGGCCCGCCCCGCCTCCTCGCCTCGGTCTTCGGCCCGCCCGGCGCCGACTGGCCGTACAGCACGGCGGGCTGCGTCTTCGACGGCGGCCGGCTCACGGACGAGCAGATCCGCTCCATCGTGCTGGACCCGGACGAGCACGACGCGGTCCGGGTGCTGTCCCTGGCCGAGTGGCGCCCCCTGATGCCCCCGCAGGACTTCGCCCGCCTGGAGGCGGTGCTGACGGCCCGACTGACGGGCACGGCGGCGTACTTCGACGCGTGGGGGTGGGGGGACGGCTGAGCGGGCGCACCCCCGGGCGCCGGGCCGGGCCTGCGGGGCCCCGGCGCCCGTCAGCGGCCGCTCAGCCGCTCCAC
>NZ_JAKRGC010000513.1 GCF_022347745.1 Streptomyces sp. OfavH-34-F | reverse complement strand
CGCACGCCGCCGCCCTCGCCACCCGCCTCGCGGAGCGCGGCTTCACCGTCCTCAAGCTCAAGGCCGGCGCGGCCGACCCCGAGGACGACCTCGCCCGGGTCCGCGCCGTACGCGCCGCCGCCCCCGCCGCCCGCCTGCTCCTCGACCCGAACGGCGGCTGGAGCCCGTCCGCCGCGCCCCGGCTCCTCGGCCGCTTCGCCGAACTCGGCGTCGAGGCCGTCGAACAGCCCGTCCCGCCCGGCGACCCCGAAGCGCTGGCCCGCCTCGCCGCGCACTCCCCGCTCCCGGTCGTCGCGGACGAGGACGCCGTGTCCCTCCACGACGCCGAGCGCCTCGCCGGCCGCGTCCACGGCATCAACGTCAAACTCGCCAAGTGCGGCGGCCCCCGCGCCGCCCTGCGCATCGCCGCACTGATCGCCGGAAGCGGCACCGACCTCATGCTGGGCTGCCTCACCGCCAGCTCGCTCGGCATCGCCCCCGCCGTCCACCTCGCCGGCCGCGCCCGCTGGACCGACCTCGACGGGCACCTCCTCCTCGCCCACGACCCGTGGACCGGAATCGGCGGCGCCGACGGCACCGTACGCACCGGGGCGCGGCCCGGCCTCGGCGTCCGCCCGAATCCGCCCCACGACCCCGCGCGGGAGCGGCCATGACGACCTGGCGCCGGATATGCGGCTTCAGCCCCGCCGTCCGCCTCCTGCTGGTCAACCAACTCGGCGTGAACACGGGCTTCTACCTGCTCATCCCCTACCTCGCCGTCCACCTCAGCCGCGACCTCGGCATGTCCGCCGCGGCCGTCGGCACCGTGCTCGGCGTACGCAACCTCAGCCAGCAGGGCCTCTTCCTCATCGGCGGCTCGGCCTCCGACCGCCTCGGCGCACGCGGCGTGATCATCACCGGCTGCGCCCTGCGGACCGTCGGCTTCGCCCTGTTCGCGCTCGGCGACGGCACGGCGGTGCTCCTGGCCGCGTCGGTGCTCAGCGGACTCGCCGGGGCGCTGTTCAACCCGGCCGTCCGCGCCTACCTCGCACAGGAGGCGGGCGAACGCGGGGCGGAGGCATTCGCCCTGTTCAACGTGTTCGCGACCACCGGGGCCCTCATCGGCCCCCTCATCGGCAGCGCGCTGCTCCTCGTCGACTTCCGGGCGGCGGCCCTGACCGCCGCCGGACTCTTCGCGCTCCTCACCGTCGCCCAGGCCCTCGTACTCCCGCCCGCAGCCGTCGCCCCCGCCCGGACGAGCGTCCTCGCCGACTGGCGCGAAGTTGTCGGCAACCGGGGCTTCATGGCGTTCGCCCTGGCCATGGTGGCCATGGTCACGCTGGAGAGCCAGCTCTACCTGCTGCTCCCCGAGGGCGCCCGCCGCGCCACCGGCTGGGACGGTGCGGCCGGTGCGGTCCTCGTCGTGGCGACCCTCGCCGGGCTCGGACTCCAGCTGCGCCTCACCCGGGCCCTGCAACGGCGCGGCAACCGGGCCGGCTGGATCGGCGCCGGCCTCGCGCTCATGGCCGCCGCCTTCGTCCCGCCCATGCTCCTCACGTCCGGCCGGGCGCCGGAACCGGCCGGCCTGCCGGGCACGGTCTGGGCCCTGCTGCCGGTGCTGGCCGGCGCCCTGCTGCTGCAGACCGGTCTCATGGCCGCCCAGCCCTTCGTGATGGAACTGGTCCCCGCCTTCGGCCGGCCCGGGCTCACCGGCACCTACTTCGGCGTCTTCTACGTCGTCTCCGGCATCGCGGCCGCCCTGGGCAACGCCGCCGTCGGCTGGGCGATGGACACCGGAGCGCGCACCGGCGCCCAGTGGCTGCCCTGGGCGTGCTGCCTGGGGCTCGGACTCGCCTCGGCCGCCGCCGTCACCCGACTGCACCGCAGCGGTGCGCTGCCCGCCCGGCCGGCCCCCGCGCCGGCCCGCGCCTGAGGAGGCCGTGATGAAGGACCGGAACCTGCTCACCGACAACCCCGCCCTGTACGAGGCACGCTTCCCCGACACCGAACGGCTCGCCGGACGCTGGACCGAGGCATGCCTGCGCGCCCACGGAAGCGGCGCCCGCGTCCTGGACCTCGGCTGCGGCACCGGCCGCGACGCCGCCCACCTGCACGCGGCCGGCCGTACGGTGACCGGCGCCGACCTCTCCGACGCGATGCTCCGGTACGCCGCCCGGCACCACCCGGGCCCCCGCTACCTCCGCGCCGACCTGCGCCGCTTCGACCTGGGCGAGGGATGCTTCGACGCCGTCGTCTGCCTGGACAGCGCCCTGCTCTACTGCCGCACGGACGCCGAACTCACCGGCTTCCTCGCCTCCTGCCACCGGGCCCTGGCCCCCGGCGGCCTGCTCGTCGCGGAGATGCGCAACGGCGCCTACTTCCTCGACCGGGCCGACACCCTCGGCGCGCCCGCCGTCCACACCTTCACCCACGAGGGCGTCACCCACCGCTCCGTCACCCGGCTCCGTGTGGACCCCACCGCGCGCCTCCTGCACCGCGCCCGCACCTGGACCGCGGACGACGGATCGCCCCCGGTCGAACAGCGCTCCGCCTGGCGCCTGCTGCCGCCCGCCGCCCTGCGCCGCGCCGTCACCGCCGCCGGCTTCACGGTGGCGGCCCTGCACGACGGGCCCGGCCCGCGCACCGAACCCGCCTGGCGCGAAGGCGCGACGCCCACCGGCACCGCGACCGGCGACCGCCTCCACCTCATCGCCCGGCGCACGGCCCCGCAGCCCTGAGCCCGGCCCCGTATCCCCTTCGCACAGCAAGGACACCGCCATGCACCACGACCACCCCGCCCACCTCTCGCCCGCCCCGGCGGACGCCGGCCGCTTCCCCGGCCCGCAC
>NZ_JAKRGC010000512.1 GCF_022347745.1 Streptomyces sp. OfavH-34-F | reverse complement strand
GGCGGCGGGCGCGGGCGCCGGCGCCGGGCGCAGCGGCCTGCTGCCGGGCGCGCCCAGCCGGGCACGGGCGGCGAAGATCCAGTCCTCGGCGCGGGTGATCAGCGGTTCCACCCACGGCAGGCCCAGCAGGATGAGCAGGCCGGCCGCCCAGCCGAGGAGCACGTCGCTCAGCCAGTGCGTACCGAGGTAGACCGTCGTGAGGCCGACGCCGAGCGAGACGATCGCGGACAGGGCCGACAGATAGCGCCTGGCCCTCGGGGTGGCGGCCAGGTAGGCGAGGATGCCCCAGGTCACCACGGCGTTGGCGGTGTGACCCGAGGGAAATATATCGCCGCCGGCGAAGAGTTCGGCCGATCCGATCCTGGTCGCGTAGTGCGGGCCGAGCCGGCCGAGGCCGATCTTGACCGCACCCACCGACAGGTTGAGCAGAAGCAGCGAGGCGCCCAGCGTCAGCAGCGGACGCAGGGTGTGCTGCCGCCAGGAGCGCCAGCCGAGCCAGCAGGCGACCATGACCGCCGTGGGTCCGCGCTGCCCGAGGACCACGTAGTAGTCGAGGGCGGCGTGGACCGAGGGCCACTGCTCGTAGGGCCGGAAGAGCATGACCTTCCAGTCCAGGGCCACCAGCCAGGTCGACATGAGCACGGCGACGACGATGGCCACATAGAACGCCAACGTCCCGCCGAAGAGAGCGATGCGGTGACGGCTCATCCGCGGTGTCTCTATCTTCGGCGGTTCCGGCTCCCGGTCCAGCCGGGCGAAGATGTCGGTACGCACCCAATCGACGTTACAGCGAGTGAGTGAGTGTCCCGGTCGATCCGGGCGGTTCGTGATGACGATGTGATGTGGACTGTGTCTCACCGGGCGGGTTTTCCCAGGGAGCATGAATAAGTCTCGTATTTCTTTCCGAGCGTTATGCGAAGCCTGTTCGAAAAGGTAATTCCCGGATTTCGCCCCACGGTCCCCGGGTTCTCGAAGTGTATTTATCGAGGGTGCGGCGGAACGGAACGGAGGGTGTCAGTCCGGTTACGGTACGGCTTCGGGGCGGGGGCCGTACGGTGCTTCCGGAGGGCCGCCGGCGGATCGCCGCAGGTCCCGGCGGTGACCCGGACGGGCGCGCGGCAGTGGCGTACGCCACACTTCACCGGGTCGGACGGTATGAGATCGGCCACGTGTGGCCCCGGCGAACTCGCGTACGCTGACGGATCACTCGCCCGTTCGATGCCGGGCCCCCGGGGGACAGTGGAGACCGCGTCCCGAGGGCCCGCCGAGTGCGAGGGACTTTTGGGAGGTAGATGCATGTCCGGGACGCCCACCGCCCGAATCCGCCTGCGCCAGGACGCGGACGGTGCCAACCGCTGGGTCGTCCTCGTCGTCCTCTGCCTCAGCCTGCTGCTCGTCGCGCTCGACGCCACCGTGCTGCACGTCGCCGTCCCCGCCGTCACCGAGGACCTGCGGCCCAGCGCCGCCGGGCTGCTGTGGATCGTGGACGCCTACCCGCTGGTCTGTGCCTCCCTGCTGATCCTCTTCGGCACCCTCGGCGACCGGGTCGGCCGCCGCCGCGTCCTGCTGCTCGGCTACGCCCTCTTCGGCGTCGCGTCCGCCGTCGCCGCCCTGGCCGGCAGCGCGGGCGTGCTCATCGCGGCGCGGGCTCTGCTCGGCGTCGGCGGGGCGATGATCATGCCCGCGACGCTCTCGATCCTGCGCCAGGTCTTCCCCGACCGGCGCGAACGGGCCGTCGCGATCGGCGTCTGGTCCGCCGTCGCCGCGGTCGGCGCCGCCACCGGCCCGGTCATCGGCGGATTCCTCGTCGAGCACTTCTGGTGGGGCTCGGTCTTCCTGATCAACATTCCGCTGATGGCCCTGATCCTGCCCGTCGGCCGGCTGCTGCTCCCCGAGTCCCGGGGCAGCGACGACGGCCCGTGGGACGTGCTCGGCGCGCTGATGGCCGCGGCCGGGGTGCTCGGCGTGGTCCTGGGCGTGAAACGGGCCGGCACGGGCGAGGGGCTGACCGGTGCCGCCACCCTGCTGCCGCTGCTGCTCGGCGCCGCCCTGCTGATCGCCTTCGTCCGCCGCCAGCGGCGGCGCACCCATCCGCTGATCGACATCGGCATGTTCGGCCGGCCCGCCTTCTCGACCGCGGTCGGCTGCATCGTCCTCGCCATGCTCGCCCTGGTCGGCCTGCAACTCGTCGCCGTCCAGTACCTCCAGCTCGTCCTCGGCCTCAGCCCGCTGGAGACCGGGCTCAGACTGCTCCCGCTCACCTTCGCCGCGATGGCCGCCGGCGCCACCGGCTCGCACACCCTGCGCCGGCTCGGGCCGCGCCGGATGGTCGGCTGGGGGTTCGTCCTGACGGCCGCCTCGGTGCTCAGCCTGACCGCGATGGGCCGCCACGACCGGGCCTGGCTGCTGGCCGTCGCGTTCGTCGCCCTGGGCTTCGGCCTCCAGTCCACGCTGTTCGGCGCGTACGAGTCGATGCTCAGCGAGGCCCCCGCCGACCGGGCCGGCGGGGCGGCGGCGATCGGGGAGACCTCGTACCAGCTGGGCGCCGGGATGGGGATAGCCCTGCTGGGCAGCGTGATGAACGCCGCCTACACCCCCGGCCTCGCCGGACTGCCCGCCGCCGGGGTGCCCGCCGACGCGGGGGCGGCCGCCTCGCACTCGCTCGGCGAGGCGTACCAGGAGGCGGAGCAGCTGGGCGGGCCCCTGGGCGCCGTGCTGCGCGCCACCGCGCGGGACGCCTTCATCGACGGGCTGCACATCACGCTGATGGTCAGCGCGGGGCTGCTGCTGCTCGGCGCGCTGGCCGCGCTGCGGCTGCCCCGGCTGATGGAGTGCGCGCCGAAGGTGTGC
>NZ_JAKRGC010000511.1 GCF_022347745.1 Streptomyces sp. OfavH-34-F | reverse complement strand
CTTCGGCCCCCGCCTCGCCGGGCCGCACTGGCCCGGTCTCCTCGGCCTCCTCGGCCCCCGGGGCCTCCTGGCGGGCGCCCCCGACCCGCCGGCCGCCACCCCGCCCCCGGCCCGCACCGGGGGCCTGTGGCACGGCACCCGCCGCCTGGTCGCCGACGCCGACCGGACCACCGCCCGGCTCCACCGCGTGCTGCGCCCGCTGCTCCACCCGGCCGTCCAGCTCCCGCTGCTGGCCGCCGTCCTCGTCACCGTCGTCGCCCTCGCCCTGCACACCGGCGAACTCCTGGACGGCACGGGCGCGCTGGTCCGGGAGCCGGCCGCGCTGGCCGGCGCGGCCCTGTTCCTGTGGTTCAGCATCACCCTGCACGAACTGGCCCACGGCGTCGCCGCCCGGCACTACGGCGGCACGGTCACCGAGATCGGGGTGCGCTGGCGGCTGCCGGCCGCGATGCTCTACTGCACCGTCGACAACTACCTGTTCCTGCCCGCCCTGCGCGCCCGGCTCGTCATCGCCGGGGCGGGCGCCCACCTCAACATGGTGCTGCTGCTGCCCTTCGCCCTCTGGTGGTTCCTGCTGCCCCAGGGCGACCCCACCAGGGAACTGCTGGCCGGGCTGCTGCTGCTCGGCACCGTCCAGGGGCTCAGCAACCTCGTCCCGCTGCCCCCGCTCGACGGCTACCGGATGCTCGGCCACCTGCTCGGCACCGCCCGGCTGGCCCCGGAGACCCGCGCCTACCTGGCGCTGCGCCGCAGCGACCCGCCGGCCGCCGCCGCGTACCCCCGCCGGGCCCGGCGCCTCTACACGGCGTACGCCGTCTGCTTCGCCGTGCTCGTCCTCCTCGCCGCGACGGGCACCTGCGCCGCGGCGTACCTGCTCCTGACGGGGTGACCCGAGGTGACCACGCCACCCGCCCGTCCCCGACCGGAAGGAACCCCGCACCACATGAGTGAGGTACAGGCGATGCCGAGCAGCCCCGGCGAGGACGCCGCCCCCGCCCCCGCCGTCCGCGTCCGGCACGTCTCCAAGCGGTACGGGGACCGCCAGGCCCTCGACGACGTCTCCCTGGAGATCGGCCGCGGCGAGTTCTTCGGCCTGCTCGGGCCCAACGGCGCCGGCAAGTCGACCCTGGTGGAGATCATGGAGGGGCTGCGCCGCGCCGACGACGGCACGGTCGCCGTCTTCGGCGAGTCCCCCTGGCCCCGCAACACCGCGCTGCTGCCCCGCATCGGCATCCAGACCCAGTCCTCCGCCTTCTTCGTCCGGCAGCGGGCCCACGAGCACCTGCGCACCGTCGCCGCCCTCTACGGCGCCCCGCGCAGTGCCGTGGACGCCACGCTTGAGGCCGTCGGGCTCACCGAGCAGCGCGACATCCAGGTGGAGAGCCTCTCCGGCGGGCAGCGCCAGCGCCTCGCCATCGCCTCGGCGCTCGTCCACGGCCCCGAGCTGATCTTCCTCGACGAGCCCACCGCCGCCCTCGACCCGCAGGCCCGCCGCGACCTGTGGGAGGTGCTGCGCGCCCTCAAGGCACGGGGCCGCACGATCGTCTACACCACCCACCACCTGGACGAGGCGGAAGCGCTCTGCGACCGCATCGCGATCCTCGTGGACGGCCGGATCGCGGTCACCGACACCCCGCACCACCTCATCGGCGGCTTCAAGGCGCCCACCCGGCTGTTGCTGCCGCTGGGCCGCCTCGGCGAGGAGGAGGCGGCGGCCATCCCCGGCGTCGACCGGGTCACCGTCCAGGGCGGCGCCCTCGTCCTGGAGACCCGGGAGACCGGCCGGGTCCTCAGCGCCGTCGACAAGCTGGCCGGCCTCGACGGCGTCCAGACCCGCACCGCCGGCCTGGAGGACGTCTACCTCGACCTCACGGCCCGGTTCACCCGGTCCGCGCACACCCCCCGCCGCACCGCCGACACCACGGAGCACCAGCCATGAGCGCCTACGCCGCACTGGCCGCAGCGGGCTACCGCGCCCAGATCCGCGACAAGACCACCCTGTTCTTCACCTTCGCCTTCCCGCTCCTCTTCCTCGTCGTCTTCGGCCTCATCTTCCGGGGCCAGGACGTCGAGGAGAGCGGCCTGTCCTACCTCTCCTACACCGCTGCCGGCGTCCTGTCCTGGGGCGTCGCCAACGCCGCCGTCTTCGGCATCGCGTTCACCCTCATGCAGTGGCGGACCGACGACATCCTGCGCCTGATCCGGATGTCCCCGGCCCCGCTGAGCGCCGTCATCGGCTCCCGCTACGCCATCGCCCTAGTCGTCGGCGCCGTGCAGTCGCTGCTGTTCGTCGGCGTCGCCATGCTGCCGCTGTTCGGCCTCCGCCCCGCCTCCGGCTGGCCGCTGCTGATCCCGGTGCTCCTCCTCGGCGTCACCACGTTCCTGCTGCTCGGCGTCATCATCGGCTCCTTCGCCGACACCCCGGAGTCCGTCGCGGCCACCGCCAACTTCCTGATGCTGCCGATGGCGTTCCTCTCCGGCTCGTTCTTCCCGCTGGACTCGATGCCGTCCTGGCTCCAGCACGTCTCCGTGGTCCTGCCGCTGCGCTACCTCAACGACGCCGTGTCCCACGCGCTCGCCGGACGCGGAGACCTCTCCGACGTCTGGGTGGGCTGCGCCGGACTCGTCTTCTTCGCCCTTGTCTTCGGCGTCGCCGCCGTCAAGACCTTCCGCTGGACGAGGTCCTCATGAGCACCCCGACGCGCACCGCCCCCGCCACCGCGCCCGCCCCCATGGACCTGGCCCGCGCCGCGCTCCACGCCGCCCTCGCCGACCGCACCGGGCGCGACGTCCCCGTGGTCCCGGTCGGCACCACCGACGCCACCGCCGCCCTCGGCGACCGGGGCGCCCCC
>NZ_JAKRGC010000510.1 GCF_022347745.1 Streptomyces sp. OfavH-34-F | reverse complement strand
GGCGGCCGGCTGCGCGGGGGCGGGCGGGACCGGTTGCGGGGCGGCGTTCCCGGGCGGGGTGCCGGTGATCGTCCGCCAGTGCCAGGCCGAGTCGAACGCCGTCACGGCGGCCTGCTCCCCCTGCTCGGCGAGCGCGGCCGCCTGCTGCGTCATCCGCCCGATGAAGGCGGACACCTGGTGCGCGGCGAGCATCTCCTGCTCGGTGTACGGCTCCCCGTCGGCGCGCACGATGCGCAGGTCCACGAACCCGTCGAAGGGGCGGTCGCACACCCACACCGTCTGGGGGCTGCGGATCGTGAAGCGCACCATGTTGTTGACGTGCCCGTGGTGGTGCTGGTCGGAGAAGTGGGCGATGTCGGGAATGGTGGGCGGCACGAAGTGGTCGCGCTCCAGGACCTTCTCGGTGCGCGGCAGATTGCCGGCGATGAAGTGCCAGGAGTTGTACTGCATGCGCGAGGACATCGCCCAGGCGGTGTCCGCGAGGGTGGCGGGCGAGTCACCGAAGTGCCGCCGGGCCTCCGGCGCGGGCACCACGCAGCAGAAGAAGTCCGTGATGCCCCAGGTGGTGATCTCGTCCCAGGACTCCGCGCGCAGCGCGCGCACCAGCTCCGGCAGCGACCGGATGCCGCGGCTCATCGAGAAGTCGGCGCCGAACGCGGCGGTGGTGGCGGCGACCGCCTCGTACACGACCGCCTCCAGACCGGTGCCGAACTCACCGTGGGGCAGGGCCAGCCAGGACGGGTCCGCGTCGTCGGAGAGCCGCAGCCGCTCCAGCCGGTCGCCGGTCACCGGCAGCGTGGCGCGCAGGTGCTCGGTGACCTGCCGGTCCCGGTCCGCCGCCACCTCGCCGTACGGGGCCGCCGCCTTCTCCACCTTGTGGATCAGGGTGCCGTGGATCTCCCGGTACAGCTGCACGGTGCGGGCCACCTCGGGGCGGACGGCGCCCAGCTCCGTCGCCAGGGCCGTCAGCGCGTCGATCCCGGCGTCGGGGCCGGCCGCGGCGATGCGCTCGCCGCCCAGCGCCCCGTTGTAGGTGCGGCGGGTGTGCTCCAGGAGCAGGCCGACGCTCTGCGGGGTGAGCTGGGAGCCGTTGACCTCCTCGATGCGGCCGTACCCGGCCGAGCGGATCAGCAGCCCGACGCACACGACCAGCAGGACGTCGTGGTCCGACCACAGGTCCAGCGGCAGACCGGACAGCCCGGCGAACACGCAGTCCGGGTGGCCCGGCCACAGCGTCTTGCCCACCACCGTGTTGGTGTCGCGGAAGTTCGTGTACTGCTTGTCCTCGATGTAGAGCATGAAGGGGGCGGTGCGCCGCGCGCCCTCGGTCAGCTGCTCCAGCAGCGCCGCGCGGACCTCGGGGCCCTGCTCCGCCAGCCAGCGGCGGCTGTCGTCCGCGTCGCGCTGGAAGCGCTCCCGCGCCCGGTCCGCCTCGCGCCGGTACTCCGCCAGGTGGCGCGGCGCCCACGGCACCCGCAGGACGCCGCCGACCAGCGTGTGCTGCTTGGCGAGCGGCGGCTGGGAGGGGACGCGCACGACGACCCGGCCGCTGGTGGTGAGGCCGATCTCGCCGAGGAACGCGGCGCGCTCGGCGGTCTCCGCGACCGGCCCGGCCTGCCCGCCGGCCTCCGCGGACAGCCCGGCGAGGACCTTCAGCGCGGCGGCGTCCGCGATGCGCAGGGCGCTCGTCTGGACCTCCGCGGGGACGTGCCCGTCGAGCGTGAGCAGGATGTCCAGGGCGGCCCGGGTGCCGGCGGCGGCCGAGGCCTTCTGCCACACCCGGGCCAGCAGCCCGGGGAACCCGGCGTCCTCCTCGCGCACCCGGTCCGGCTTGGGCGTGGCGCCGGCCGCCGTGCCCAGACGGCTGGGCCGCCTGCTCTGGCGCTTGCGGGAGTTGGCGGCTCTCCGGGAGCCGTCTCGGTCCATGGGCGTGGTCATGCGGTACCTTCCCCGGTGAGTGCGATGTGGCTCCACATCGCGTCGTCGGTGGGCGTCCAGTCCTCGTCGACGTAGATGCAGTCGACCGGGCACTCCAGGACGCAGACGGGGCAGCCCGAGCACAGCTCGGGGATGATCACGACGTCGAGCCCCCTGTCGAAGATCGCGCCGAACTGCTCGGGACAGCCGCGCAGACAGCTGTCACAGGTGATGCACTCGGACGTCTCGATACGGCGCGGGGGCTTGGTCCAGTTGCCGGCGCGGCTGCGCGTGGCGATCCTGATGTCTCGCCCGGACGGCACGGCTGACGAAGCGTTGATTTCCACGGGCATGCGACCCCTTAGGCGTCGTGTCGATGACGGCTCGAATGGATGCTTCGAGCATTCGGGGTGCCTCTCGACCTTCTCCTGAACCCTGGTCGGAGCCTGCTGGAGTGCCGAGGAACCGGGGAACCGGCCCGGCCCGGGCGGCCCCGGCCGGGGCGCGGGCCGCCTGCGCCCGGTGCCCGTCCGGCCGCCGGCGAGCGGGGCGTACGGGCAGGTCGGGGCAGGTTAGGGGCAGGGTCAGGGCATCATGTCCTGTTTGGTCCTGAGCCCCTCGGCGAGCAGGCTCCACTCCTTGCCGATGCGCTCGGCGATCGGGGCGATGACTCCGAGCCAGTGGGCCGGAACCGCGTCGATCAGTTCCCGCCAGCCGTCGTCCGGCTCGGCGGCGTGCAGCTGCATCCAGCGCAGGAACTCCCGGCCGCCCGCCGTGTAGCGGATGGCGGGGTCGGCGGCCATCTTCGCCGCCACCGCCGTCCAGACCGGGACCTCGTCGGCACGTTCCCCGCGCTGCGCCGCGCCGGTGGGGCCGGGCGCCACCCGCAGCGGTGTTCGGGCCGTGCCGCAGGACTCCGCGCCGCCCGCCGCCGGGGCGGGC
>NZ_JAKRGC010000050.1 GCF_022347745.1 Streptomyces sp. OfavH-34-F | reverse complement strand
CGCGTCGGCCCTGCGGACCCGGCTCGCCGGCCTGACCGGCGACGCCCGCGCCGAAGCGGTCCTGGAGCTGGTCCGGGCGAAGATCGCCGCGGTTCTCGGGCACGCCTCCGGCGAGTCCATCGAACCGGGCCGTGCCTTCGACGAGCTGGGTTTCGACTCCCTGACCGCCGTGGAACTCCGCAACCGGCTCGACGCCGAGACCGGGCTTCGGCTGCCCGCCACGCTGATCTTCGACCACCCGACCGCCGAGGCCGTCGCCGCGTTCGTCCTGGAACTCCTCGACGGCGCCCCCGACACGGACCACGGGCCCGCACAGGCAGTCGCCGTGCGTGCGGACGCCGACGATCCGGTCGTCATCGTCGGGATGGCCTGCCGCTATCCGGGCGGTGTCACCACCCCGGACGAGCTGTGGCGCCTGGTCGCGGACGGAGTGGACGCCATCGCCCCGCTCCCCGGCGACCGGGGCTGGAACCCGGACGTCTACGACCCGGAGCCGGGCGTTCCGGGGAAGTCGTACGCGCGTGACGGCGGGTTCCTGTACGACGCGGGCGAGTTCGATCCGGACTTCTTCGGGATCAGTCCGCGCGAGGCGCTGGCCATGGACCCGCAGCAGCGGTTGCTCCTGGAAGTGGCGTGGGAGGCGATCGAGCGGGCCGGTGTCGATCCGACGACGCTCAAGGGCAGTCGGACCGGGGTGTACGCCGGGGTGATGTACCACGATTACGCCGGGGGCACGGCGGGAAGCCTGGTGTCCGGTCGGGTGGCCTACACGCTCGGCCTGGAAGGCCCTGCGGTCACCGTGGACACGGCCTGCTCCTCCTCGCTGGTCGCGCTGCACTCTGCGGCGCAGGCACTGCGCTCGGGTGAGTGCTCGCTGGCGCTCGCGGGCGGTGTGACCGTCATGTCCACCCCCGACATGCTCGTGTACTTCAGCGAGCAGCGCGGCCTCTCGCCGGACGGCCGCTGCAAGTCCTTCGGGGCGGGCGCGGACGGCACGGGCTGGGGCGAGGGCGCGGGTGTGCTGCTGCTTGAACGGCTGTCCGATGCGCGGCGCAATGGCCACCCGGTGTTGGCGGTGGTCCGGGGGTCCGCGCTCAACCAGGACGGTGCGAGTAACGGCCTCACGGCGCCGAATGGTCCGTCGCAGCAGCGGGTGATCCGCCAGGCTCTGTCCGCTGCGGGGCTGACTGCGGCTGAGGTGGACGCGGTGGAGGCGCACGGTACGGGCACGCGACTGGGTGACCCGATCGAGGCGCAGGCGCTCCTGGCGACGTATGGGCAGGGGCGTGACGAGGACCGGCCGCTGTGGCTGGGGTCGATCAAGTCGAACATGGGTCACACGCAGGCGGCTGCGGGTGTCGCGGGGATCATCAAGATGGTCATGGCGATGCGCCACGGTGTGCTGCCGCCGACTCTGCATGCGGAGGAGCGTTCGGACCAGATCGACTGGTCCGAGGGTGACGTGGAACTGCTGACGGAGGCCCGTGCATGGCTGCCGGCGGGGCGGCCGCGTCGGGCCGGGGTGTCGTCGTTCGGGCTCAGCGGGACGAACGCGCACGTCATCGTGGAGGAGGCACCGGAGGCGT
Source organism: Streptomyces sp. OfavH-34-F (assembly GCF_022347745.1). GTDB lineage: Bacteria > Actinomycetota > Actinomycetes > Streptomycetales > Streptomycetaceae > Streptomyces. Next base: position 27,994 of record NZ_JAKRGC010000050.1, on the reverse strand, counting down.
CCACGGACACCGTGAGTGGTGAGCCGGGGAGCGAACCAGCCGTAGTGCCTTGGGTGGTGACTGCGAAGAGCACGGATGCCTTGGCCGCGCAGGCGTCCCGCTTGCTGTCCGTCGCAGGTGACCACCGGGCCGCGGACATCGGCCACTCGCTGGTGGCATCCCGGCCGGTGTTCGAGCACCGGGCCGTGGTGCTTGGTGACCGCGAGGATGCGCTGGCTGCGCTGGCGTCCGGCGAGGAGCATCCGGCGGTGGTTCGCGGGGTGGCTGCGAAGGGCAAGACGGCGTTCCTGTTCACGGGTCAGGGTGCGCAGCGGCTCGGTATGGGGCGCGAGCTGTGCGACGCCTTCCCGGTGTTTGCGGGGGCGTTTGACGAGGTGTGCGGGGAGGTAGACGCGCATCTCGCTGCAGGGGTGCGGGAGGTGGTGTGGGGGAACGACGCCGACGCTCTCGACTCCACCGCGTACACCCAGCCCGCGCTGTTCGCCTTCGAGGTCGCCTTGTTCCGGCTGGTGGAGAGCTGGGGCGTCAAGCCGGATGTCGTGATCGGTCACTCGATCGGGGAGCTGGCCGCCGCGCATGTCGCTGGGGTGCTGTCTCTCGCTGACGCGGTGAAGCTGGTTGTCGCTCGGGGCCGTCTCATGCAGGCGCTTCCCGCAGGCGGGGTGATGGTCGCGGTCCAGGCGTCCGAGGAGGAGGTGCGTCCTCTCCTTACGCCCGGTGTCGGAATCGCCGCAGTGAATGGTCCCCGTTCGGTGGTCGTGTCGGGTGTGGAGTCCGAGGCGGTTGCCGTCGGTGAGCACTTCGCGGGTCTGGGGCGGAAGGTCCGGCGCCTTTCCGTCTCGCACGCGTTCCATTCCTCGCTGATGGACCCAATGCTGGACGACTTCCGGTCTGTCACAGCGGAGTTGATTTTCAACGAGCCTCACATCGCCGTGGTCTCCACCGTGTCCGGTGCGCCGTCGTCGGACTGGCAGTCCCCCGACTACTGGGTCGATCAGGTCCGTCGCCCTGTCCGCTTCGCGGACGCCGTAAACGCCGCCGAAGCCCTCGGTGCCCGTACGTTCGTCGAGATCGGCCCGGACGCCGTCCTCACCGCGCTCGGTGCCGTCGCGGCCGGCGAGGAAGCCAGTGCGTTCGTGCCGTTGGTGCGCAAGAGCCGACGCGAGCCGGAGACGCTGGTCAGCGGCCTGGCCCGAGTGTTCGTGGGCGGGGGACGGGTGGACTGGGCGGCGTTGTACGCCGGTTCCGGGGCGCGGACCGTCGAGTTGCCCACGTACGCCTTCCAGCGCTCCCGCTACTGGCTTGAGGCACCCACGTCCGAGGGCGGGGCCGTCGCCGCTTCCGGGCAGGTCGCGATCGACCATCCGGTGCTTCGCGCGGCCGTGGTCCTGCCCGACGACGGCGGTGCCGTGCTCACCGGCCGGCTGGCGGCCGGGACGCACGGCTGGGTCGTGGACCACAACGTCCTCGGGAGCGTGCTGTTGCCGGGCACCGGGTTCGTGGAACTCGCCGTCCGGGCCGGCGAGCAACTCGACTGCGGGCTGCTGGAGGAGCTGACCCTTCAGGCTCCCCTCGTCCTGAACCCCCTCGGCGGCGTTGCCGTGCAGGTGGCGGTCGGAGCGGCCGACGAGACCGGGCGCCGCAGCGTGTCGGTGCACTCGCGCGCCGATGACCAGCCGGACATGCCGTGGACCCGGCACGCCGAGGGAATCCTGGCCCCCGTGGCGGAGGAGGCCGTGGTGGACGGGCTCATGGAGTGGCCGCCCGCCGGTGCCGAGGAGCTGACCGTCGAGGGCGCCTACCAGGACCTCGCGGAGGCGGGCTACCACTACGGGCCGGTGTTCCAGGGCCTCACCGCAGCCTGGCGCCTCGGCGAGGAGCTGTACGCGGAGGTTCGCCTGCCCGAGTCCGCCCACGAGGACGCCGCGCGCTTCGGCCTGCACCCCGCCCTGCTGGACGCGGCGATGCATGTCGGGCTGCTGGCCATTCCGGGCCGCGAGGACGGCGGGCAGACGCTGCTTCCCTTCGCCTGGAACGGGGTGGCCCTGCACGCGGCCGGGGCCACCGCCCTTCGGGTGCGGGTCAGGCCGGTCGCCCAGCAGGACGGTCTCTCGCTGACTGTCGCGGACGAGCACGGAGCGCCCGTTCTGTCGGTGGAGTCCCTGCTTTCCCGGCCCGTCTGGGACCAGCAATCCGGCTCTGGAACCGCTGATTCGCTGCTCGCGGTGGAGTGGCTGCCCGTGACGCTGGGCAGCGCTGCGGGCGAGTCACCCTCGCCCGAGGTTTACGAGTGCGTGGTGGAGGAAGAGGCCGCCACTGATCTGCCGAGCGCCGTACGCGGCGTGCTGGGGCAGACCCTGGACGCCGTACAGGACTGGCTGACCGTGGACCGGCCCGAGGGCGCGGTGTTGGCGGTCGTCACGCGCGGTGCGGTGGGCACCGGAGCTGTGGACGTCCGGCAGGCGCCCGTGTGGGGGCTGGTCCGGGCCGCGCAGGCGGAGAACCCGAGCCGGTTCCTGCTGATCGACACCGACGACTCGGTACCCGTGGGCCCGCTGGTGGCCCTGGGAGAGCCGGAGTTGCTGGTGCGCGACGGCGAGGTACGGGTGCCACGCCTGCGCCCGGCGGCCACCCCGGCCGATGAGGCGGCTCGCCCGGTGTGTGATGCGGACGGGACGGTGCTGGTGACCGGGGGGACCGGTGGGCTGGGTGCGCGCGTGGCCCGGCATCTGGTGGTCGAACACGGTGTGCGGCAGCTGCTTCTGGTGGGGCGTAGGGGTGCGGATGCGCCGGGCGCCGACGAACTGGTCGCGGAGCTGTCCGGGCTCGGTGCCTCTGTCTCCGTGGCGGCGTGTGATGTGGCGGACCGGAGTGCGCTGGCCGCTGTGATCGGGTCGGTGGACCCGGCGCATCCGCTGTCGGGTGTCGTGCACGTGGCCGGTGTCGCGGACAACGGAATGGTGGGGGCGTTGACGCCCGGCCGTATGGACACCGTCCTGCGGCCGAAGGTGGATGCGGCGTGGCATCTGCATGAGCTGACGCGGGACATGGGGCTGTCGGCGTTCGTGATGTTCTCGTCGGCCGGCGGTCTGGTTCTGGCGGCCGGGCAGGGGAACTACGCGGCGGCCAACGTCTTCCTCGACGCGCTCGCGGCCAAACGTCATGCCGAAGGTCTTCCGGCGACCGCGATGGCCTTCGGGCTGTGGGCCGTCGACACCGGGATGGCGTCCCACCTGGCCGACGCCGACCTGGAGCGCATGCGCCGGGCCGGTACGCCCGCGCTGTCCGAGACGGAGGCGCTCGCCCTGTTCGACGCCTCCCTCGCTTCCGGTGTCGCGGCCACCGTCCCTCTGCGCATCGACCAAGGCGCCCTGCGCGCCCGTACCGATGAACTCCCGGCTCTTCTGCGGGCCATGGCGCCGCCGGCCCGGAAGCGGACCACGACCGGTGCGGCCAAGGGGGCCTGGCTCGCCGCGCGGGTGGCGGGATGCGACGAGGAGGAGCGGACCGGGATCATCCTGGACGTCGTACGAGGGCACGCGGCGGCGGTACTCGGGCACGCCTCCGGGGAGGCGATCGAACCGGACCGCGCATTCGGGGAGCTGGGTTTCGACTCCCTCGGTTCGGTGGAACTGCGCAACCAGCTCACGGCGGTCAGCGGGGTGCGACTGCCCGCGACGCTGATCTTCGACTACCCGAGCGCGGCGGAGGTCGCCGCGTACATCGCCGCCCGCCTCGTCCCGGCCGTGCCGGTGTCCAGGGCGGAAGCGGACCTCGGGAAGCTGGAGACGTTGCTCGCCACCGACGCCCCGCCCGCCGGTCCCGAACGCGCCAAGCTCGTACAACGTCTGCGGGAGCTTGCGGGCCGGCTCGACGAACCGGTGCGCGGCACGGTCGAGGAGGCGGCGCAGGACCTGGACGCGGTCACTGCGGACGAGCTGTTCGACATCCTCGACAACGAGCTGGGAACCCCCGCCACCCCCTGACACCCGGCACCGCCTCACCAGGCGGGACGGGCACCCGGCCGGGGTGCGCGGCGGCTGTAGGACAGCCGCCGCGCACCCCGGCCTTTCGTGTGCTCCGGCCCCGCCGTATCGGGGCCCGCGGCAGGGGTGGGTTAAGGGTAGGCCGCCCCTCGGAGCGCTCAGTAGCGTTCGAATCCGATCAACGTTGGACGCCGCGTGAGTGAGTCGCCACGGATCGTCTACCAGAGGGAGTGAGTCTCTGTGAGCAACGAAGAGCGACTTCTCGAATACCTGAAGCGGGCCACGACCGATCTGCGGGACGCACGCCGCCGGCTGGCGGACGCGGAGCTTCGCCTTGAGGCGGCGGGGCCGTCCGGCCGGGGCGCCCACCACGACGATCCGGTGGTCGTCGTCGGCATGGGGTGCCGCTATCCGGGCGGGGTGACGACTCCGGAGGAGCTGTGGCGGCTCGTCGCGGACGGTGTGGACGCGATCGGGGAGTTCCCCGCAGACCGGGGCTGGGACGAAGGTGTGTACGACCCCGAACCGGGGAAGCCCGGCAAGACGTACGCGCGCGAGGGCGGGTTCCTTTACGGGGCTCCGGACTTCGATCCGGTGTTCTTCGGGATCAGCCCCAACGAGTCCCTCGTGACGGACCCGCAGCAGCGGCTGCTCCTGGAGGTGTCCTGGGAGGCGATCGAGCGGGCGGGGATCGATCCGACGACGCTCAAGGGTTCGTCGACCGGGGTGTTCGCCGGGGTGATGTACCACGACTACGCGCTCGGCGCGGAGCCCGGATCGACCACGGCCGGCAGCGTGGTGTCGGGCCGGGTGGCGTACACGCTGGGGCTCGAAGGACCGGCGGTCAGTGTGGACACGGCGTGCTCGTCGTCGCTGGTCGCGCTGCACATGGCGGCCCAGGCGCTGCGCTCCGGGGAGTGCTCGCTCGCCCTGGCCGGCGGGGTGACGGTCATGTCGACGCCGGACATGTTCGTCTACTTCAGCACGCAGCAGGGCCTCGCCCCCGACGGACGCTCGAAGTCCTTCTCCGCGTCGGCGGACGGTGTCGCCTGCTCGGAGGGCGCGGGCGTCCTGCTGCTTGAGCGGCTGTCCGACGCGCGTCGCAACGGCCACCCCGTGCTCGCCGTGATCCGGGGTTCGGCGCTCAACCAGGACGGCGCCAGCAACGGCCTCACCGCCCCCAACGGGCCGGCCCAGCAGCGCGTCATCCGTCGGGCTCTGGAGGACGCGGGGCTGACGGCCGCCGAGGTGGACGCGGTGGAGGCGCACGGTACGGGGACGACGCTCGGCGACCCGATCGAGGCGCAGGCGCTCCTGGAGACCTACGGGCAGGAGCGGCCGGAGGGCCGTCCGCTGTGGCTGGGGTCGATCAAGTCGAACATGGGGCACAGCCAGGCAGCGGCGGGCGTCGCCGGGATCATCAAGATGGTCATGGCCCTGCGGCACGGCGTGCTTCCCAAGTCCTTGTACGCCGAAACGCCTTCGGACCAGGTCGAGTGGGCGGACGGTGCCGTCGAGCTGCTGGCCGAGTCGCGGCCGTGGGAGGCCGGCGGCACGGTGCGGCGGGCAGGGGTGTCCTCGTTCGGGATCAGCGGGACGAACGCCCACGTGATCGTCGAGGAGGCGCCGCAAGAGGCGGGGGAGGCGGTCGTGCGGGCCGCGCTCCCCGTAGTTCCTTGGGTGGTGACGGCAAAGTCTGAGCAGGCCCTCGGTGCTCAGGCCGCCCGCCTGCGGGAACAGGTCCTGGGAGGGCCCGACGAGACCGATGCGGCGGACATCGGGCTCTCCCTGGCCACCACACGGACCGCCTTCAGCCACCGGGCGGTCGTCCTCGGCCACGCGGAGGCCGGCCATGCGGAGGCGCTGACCGCGCTGGCGGAGGGAAACGAACACCCTGCGGTGATCGTGGACCGCGCCCGCCGGGGAGGGAAGTCGGCGTTCCTGTTTACCGGGCAGGGTGCGCAGCGGCTCGGTATGGGACGGGAGTTGTACGAGGCGTTCCCGGTGTTCGCGAGGGCGTTTGATGAGGTGTGCGGGGAGGTAGACGCGCATCTCGCCGCAGGGTTGCGGGAGGTGGTGTGGGGGAACGACGCCGAGGCGCTGAACTCGACCGCGTACACGCAGCCCGCGCTGTTCGCTTTCGAGGTGGCGTTGTTCCGGCTGGTGGAGAGCTGGGGCGTCAAGCCGGACGTCGTGATCGGTCACTCGATCGGGGAGCTGGCTGCCGCGCATGTTGCCGGGGTGCTGTCCCTTGCCGATGCGGCCAAGCTCGTCGCCGCTCGCGGACGTCTCATGCAGGCGCTTCCCGCAGGCGGGGCGATGGTCGCGGTCCAGGCGTCCGAAGACGAGGTGCGCCCTCTTCTCACCTCCGGTGTAGGGATCGCGGCGGTGAACGGTCCCCAGGCCGTCGTCGTCTCCGGCGCGGAACCCGAAACGCTGGCTGTCGGTGAGTACTTCGCCGCCGCCGGTCGCAAGACCAGCCGCCTTCCCGTCTCGCACGCCTTCCACTCCACCCTCATGGACCCGATGCTGGACGAGTTCCGGTCCATCACGGCCCAGTTGACGTTCCACGAGCCCCGCATCACCGTCGTCTCCACCGTCACCGGCGCCCCCTCCACCGACTGGCAGTCCCCCGACTACTGGGTCGACCAGGTCCGCCAACCCGTCCGCTTCGCGGACGCCGTAATCGCCGCCGAGGCACTTGGCGCCCGCACCTTCGTGGAGATCGGTCCCGACGCCGTACTCACCGCGCTCGGCGCCTCCTCCGTGACCGACGAGGAGACCGCGCTCGTACCGCTGCTGCGCAGGAACCGGCCCGAGGCGGAGTCGCTGGTCGGAGCGGTGGGGCGGCTGTACGCACAAGGGGTCCGCGTGGACTGGGAGGCGTACTTCGCCGGGAGCGGGGCGCGCCGGGTCGAGCTGCCCACGTATGCGTTCCAGCGCACCCGCTTCTGGGTGGCGGGCAGCGGCACCACCAGCGGCACAGGGCCGGGGGTGGCGCACGAGGTGCCCACGGCCGAGGAGTCCCAGCGGGCCGCCGAGGACCTGCGGGCGGAACTGGCGGGGGCCGGGCCGGCCGAGGCCGGGCGGGTGCTGCTCGCCCTGGTGCGTACGCATGTGGCGGCCGTGCTCGGGCACGCCTCCGTCGGCGTCGTGGAGACCGACGTGGCTTTCCGGGACATGGGCTTCGACTCGCTGGCCGCCGTGGAGCTGCGCAAGCGGCTGACGGCCGCGTCCGGGTGCGACCTGCCCGCCACGCTGATCTTCGACTATCCGACCCCGCGGTCCGTCGCCGCGTTCCTGGCGGACTGCCTGGACGCCGAGCCGGGAGCGGGGGCCGACGATCCGGCTGCCGCCGTGCTCGCCGAACTGGACCGGATCGAGGACGTGCTGGGCGGCTTTCCCGCCGGAGGGGACGCCGAAACGGTCAGTGCCCGAGCGGATGCGATCACCGCTCGGCTGGAAGCCATCGTGCGGCGGTGGCGCGACGCGCAGGGCGACCCGGCGACGGCCGGTGAGGGGCCCGACTTCGAAACGGTCACCGACGAGGAGCTGTTCGACGTGCTCGACAGCGAATTCGGCATCTCCTAGCCAGCGATCAGCTGCAGATTGGTTGAGGTTCGATGAGCAACGACGACAAGCTCCGGGACTATCTCAAGCGCGCGACCGCGGAACTCCAGCGCACCCGACGCCAGTTGTCGGAGGCCGAGGCGCGGGCCAGTGAGCCGGTCGCGATCGTGGCGATGGGCTGCCGCTTCCCCGGGGGCATCGCCTCGCCCGAGGACCTGTGGCAGCTCGTGGACGCGGGCCGGGACGCCGTTTCGCTGTTCCCGGACGGGCGTGGCTGGGACATGGAGGCCCTGTACGACCCCGAGCCCTCGACGCCGGGCAAGACGTACTGCCGCGAGGGCGGCTTCCTGCACGACGCCGGGGACTTCGACGCGGACTTCTTCAAGATCAGCCCGCGCGAGGCCCGGGACACCGATCCGCAGCAGCGGCTGCTCCTGGAGGTGTCCTGGGAGGTCATCGAACGCGCCGGCATCGACCCGACGTCGTTGAAGGGCAGCCGGACCGGGGTGTTCGCCGGGGTCGTCTACCACGACTATCCGGGCGGCGGCGGGACCGGTGGTCTGGCGAGCGTCGCCTCCGGGCGCATCGCCTACACGCTGGGCCTGGAGGGCCCGGCCGTCACCGTGGACACGGCGTGCTCGTCCTCGCTCGTCGCGCTCCACCTCGCCGTGCAGTCCGTCCGCAGCGGCGAGTGCGCGCTGGCGCTCGCGGGCGGGGTGACCGTCATGGCGAGCCCCGACTCCTTCGTGGGCTTCAGCCAGGACCGCGGCCTGGCACCGGACGGGCGCTGCAAGTCCTTCGCGGCGGCGGCCGACGGCACCACGTGGTCCGAGGGCGCGGGCATGCTCCTCGTCGAGCGCCTGTCCGACGCACGGCGCAACGGGCACCCCGTCCTCGCCGTCGTACGCGGGTCGGCGATGAACTCGGACGGCGCGTCCAACGGGCTGACCGCGCCGAACGGACCCTCGCAGCAGCGCGTCATCCAGCAGGCCCTGGCCTCCGGCGGCCTCGTGCCCGCCGATGTGGACGCCGTCGAGGCGCACGGCACCGGCACCACCCTCGGTGACCCGATCGAGGCACAGGCGCTCATCGCCGCCTATGGGCGCGAGCGGCCCGCCGACCGTCCGCTGTGGCTGGGTTCGTTCAAGTCGAACATCGGCCACGCCCAGGCGGCCGCCGGGGTCGGCGGAGTGATCAAGATGGTGCAGGCGATGAAGGCGGGCGTCCTGCCGCGCACCCTGCACGTGGACGAGCCGAGCCCCAACGTCGACTGGAGCGCCGGCAGCGTACGCCTGCTGACCGAGCCCGTCGCCTGGCCGGACCTGGGGCGTGCCAGGCGCGCCGGGGTGTCGTCGTTCGGGCTGAGCGGCACGAACGTGCACGTGATCGTGGAAGAAGCCCCGGCGGAGACCGTTTCCGCCGCACCCGCGCCGGGTACGGCGCGGGGCGCCACCGCCGGGAACCGTACGAGTGAGACCCCGGCCGTCGGGGAACGCACGGCGCGGGCCGCCGCCGACTCCGCGCACACGGGCGAGGTCGAGGGCGAGGGTGACGGCGAGGGCGCCGCTCCCCGCTTCGTCCCCGTGTCGTTCTCCGCCCGGCGGCCCGATGCGCTGGCCGCCCAGGCCGCCCGGCTCGCCGACCATCTGGAAGCCCACCCGGCCGTCCCCCTCGCCGACACCGGTTGGTCGCTCGCCACCACCCGCGCCGCGCTGGAACACCGGGCCGTAGTCATCGCCGACACGCGGGCGGACGGCGGGCACGCCGATCTCGTACGGGCGCTGCGCGACGTCGCGGACGGAGCCGTGGAGGCCGCCGTCACCGGGGACGCCCGGCCGGACGCGCTGAGCGCCGTCCTGTTCACCGGGCAGGGCGCCCAGCGCCTCGGCATGGGGCGGGAGCTGTACGCCGCCTACCCGGTGTTCGCCCATGCCCTCGACGAGGCCGTGGACGCGCTCGACGTACACCTCGACGGGTCGTTGCGGGCGGCGATGTGGGGCGACGACCGGGAACTGCTCGACGGTACGGGGACGGCCCAGCCGGCGTTGTTCGCGTGCGAGGTGGCGCTGTACCGGCTGGTCGAGTCCTGGGGGGTGCGGCCGGACTTCCTGGCCGGGCACTCCGTGGGCGAGTTCGCCGCGGCGCATGTGGCCGGGGTGCTGTCCCTCGCGGACGCCGCGAAGCTGGTCGCCGCCCGGGGCCGGCTGATGCAGGCGCTCCCGGCGGACGGGGCGATGATCGCCGTGGAGGCGTCCGAGGACGAGGTGGCGCCGCTGCTCACCCCGGCCACCGGGATCGCCGCGCTCAACGGGCCGCGTTCCGTGATCGTCTCCGGGGCCGAGACCGACGCCCTCGCGATCGCCGCGCACTTCGCGGGCGAGGGCCGCCGCACCAAGCGTCTCGCCGTGTCGCACGCCTTCCACTCGCCGCTCATGGAACCGATGCTCGACGATTTCCGTACGGTCGCCGAGAGCGTCACGTACGCCCCCGCCCGCATCCCGGTCGTCTCCACGGTCACGGGCGAACTCGCCGGGGGTGACGAACTGGGCTGCGCCGACTACTGGGTGCGGCACGTCCGGGCGAGCGTCCGGTTCGGCGACGCGGTGCGCGCGCTCGCCGCCAAGGGCGTCCACACCTTCCTGGAACTCGGCCCGGACGCCGCCCTCACCCCCCTCGGGCCCGACTGCCTGACCGGCGCCGACGAGGGCGCGGAGCCGCCGGTCTTCACCGCCGCCCTGCGCCGGGACCGCGACGAGGCACGCGTGCTGACGGAGGCCGTGGCACTGCTCCACGCGCGCGGCGTACCCGTCGACTGGAACGCCTGCTTCACCGCGACCGGGTACCGCCCGCACCGCGTGGACCTGCCCACGTACGCCTTCCAGCACCGCACCTACTGGGCCGCCGCGCCCGACACGGCCCCGGCCGCTGGTCCGGCGGACCCGGGCGAGGCCGGGTTCTGGGAGGCCGTGGAGCGGGAGGACACGGCCGGGCTCGCCGAGCGGATCGGGGTCGCCCCCGCCGACCTGGCCCCCGTGCTGCCCGCGCTCACCAGCTGGCGGGCCGGGCGGCGCGAGGCGTCGGCCGTCGACGCGCTGCGCTACCGGGTCTCCTGGGCGCCCGTCGCCGACTTCGCGCCGCCCGCCGCGCTCACCGGTGACTGGCTCGTCGTGCACACACCGGAACAGCGCCCGCTCGCGGAGGCGCTGGCCGGGGTGCTGACGGAGCGGGGCGTACACCCCGTACTGGCCAACGGACTGCCCCCGGCCGACAGCTCGTCGCTGTCCGACGGCGTGCCGCCGTCCGTGCCGCCCGCCGGGATCGTCAGCCTCCTCGCGCTCGACGGCACCCCGCATCCGGACCACCCGGCGCTCTCCCAGGGGCTCGCCGACACCACCGCCCTGCTGCGGGGGACGGCGGCTCTCGAGTGGGCGGCCCCGGTGTGGTGCCTCACGCGGGGCGCGGTGGCCACGGACGACGCGGACACGGCCGTGCGGCCCGAACAGAGCGCGGTATGGGGGCTCGGCGCGGCCCTCGCCTTGGAAGCCCCGGACACGTGGGGCGGCCTGATCGACCTGCCCCCGGACGCCGACGACACGGCCCTGCACCGGGTTTGCGACATCCTCGCCGGGGGAAGCGGCGAGGACCAGGTGGCCATCCGCCCCGAGGGCGTCTACGCCCGCCGGCTGGTCCGGCCGGCGCAGCCCGACCCGGTCGCGCACTGGCGGGCCAGGGGCACCGTCCTCGTCACCGGAGGCACCGGCGGCATCGGCGCCCACGTGGCGCGGATGCTCGCCGCGGACGGTGCCGCACACGTGGTGCTCGCCGGGCGGCGCGGCCCGGACGCGCCGGGCGCCGCCGAACTGGCCGCCGACATCGAGGCCATGGGCACCCGGGTCACCGTCGCGGCCTGCGACATGGCCGACCGCGCATCCGTACGCACCCTGCTCGACGGCCTCACCGGGCTCACCGCCGTGTTCCACGCGGCCGGGCTCCCGCAGCGCATCGCGCCCCTCGGCGAGCTGAGCCTCGACGAGCTGGCGCACGTGGCCGACGCCAAGGTGCTCGGCGCCCGCCACCTGGACGAACTCCTCGGTGACACCCCGCTCGACGCGTTCGTGCTGTTCTCGTCCGGCGCCGCCGTCTGGGGCAGCGCGGGCCAGTCCGCGTACGGGAGCGCCAACGCCTTCCTCGACGGGCTCGCGCACCACCGGCGCGCCCGTGGACTCGCCGCCACTTCGGTGGCATGGGGATCGTGGGACGGGGGAATGGTCGACGCCGAACTCGCCGCCCTCATGCGCCGCATGGGCGCCCCCGCGATGGACCCGGCGCTCGCCATCGGGGCGCTGCGCCGCATCCTGACGGGCGGCGGCTCGCACGCCGTGGTCGCCGACTTCGACTGGGACCGCTTCGCCCCCACCTACGTACTGGCCCGCCCCCGCCCGCTCCTGGACGCCCTGCCCGAGGCACGGGCCGCGCTGGACACGGACGGTACGGGGGACGGCGGCGCCGAAGGTTCCGGGCTCGCGGACCGGCTGGCCGGGCTCGCCGAACAGGAACAGCGGTCCGCTCTGCTCGACCTCGTCCGCACGCATGTCGCGGCGCTGCTCGGGTACGACGACCCGGCCGACGTCGGCGCGGACCGGGGCTTCACCGACCTCGGGTTCGACTCGGTGGCCGCCGTGGACCTGCGCACCAAGCTCGTCGCGGCGACCGGACGCCCCCTGCCCACCAGCATGATCTACGACCACCCGAGCCCCGGCGCGCTGGCCGGTCACCTCTGGACGGAGCTGTGCCGGGGCGACAGCCTCGGCGAACTCCCCGTGCTGGCCCAGCTCGACCGGCTGGAGGAGGCCGCCGCCGCCCTGGCCGCCGAGGACATCGAGGCCACCCGGATCACCGCACGCCTCCAGGGCCTGCTCACCCGGCTGACCGCGACCCTCGACGCCCAGCACGGCGACGCCGGCCAGAACGTCGGCGACCAGCTGGAAGCCGCCTCCGCCGACGACGTCTTCGCCTTCATCGACAACGAACTCGGCCTCACCTGACCGACCGCACGCCCGGTGCCCGCGACGGCACCGGGCCCCGCCCCGCAGCTGCGACCCGACTCGACCTCACGGCATGAACCGGCATGAACAAGGACTCGGTGGGACCAACATGTCCAATGACGACGCACGGCTTCTCGACTACCTCAAGCGGGTCACGGCGGATCTGCACCAGACGCGGCGCAGGCTCCAGGAGGCCGAGAACCAGGACCACGAGCCCATCGCCATCGTCGCGATGAGCTGCCGCTACCCGGGCGGGGTCAGCACCCCCGAGGAGCTGTGGCGGCTCGTCGCCGAGGGCCGTGACGCCATCTCCACCTTCCCCACCGACCGAGGCTGGGACCTCGACGCGCTGCGCGGCGAGGAGGGCGACACCGCCGGCGGCGGCAGCTACGTGAACGAGGGCGGGTTCGTCCGGGACGTCGCCGGCTTCGACGCCGGATTCTTCGGGATCAGCCCCAACGAAGCGCTCACCATGGACCCGCAGCAGCGACTCCTTCTGGAGGTCGCCTGGGAGGCCGTCGAGCGGGCCGGCATCGACCCGACGTCACTGCGCGGCAAGCCGGTCGGCGTGTTCGCCGGCTCCGGCATCCAGGACTACGAGTACATCGTCGGCGCGGCGGGCGAGGTCGCCGAGGCCTACATGACGACCGGCAACGCCGCCGCCGTCATCTCCGGCCGCATCTCCTACACCATGGGCCTCGAAGGCCCCGCCGTCACCGTGGACACGGCCTGCTCCTCGTCGCTCGTCTCCCTCCACCTGGCCGCCACCGCCCTGCGCCGCCGCGAATGCACGCTCGCGCTCGCGGGCGGCGTCATGGTGATGTCCACGCCGTCCCCGTTCATCGCCTTCAGCCGTCAGCGCGGCCTCGCCCCGGACGGCCGCTGCAAGGCGTTCGCGGAGGCGGCGGACGGCACCGGCTGGTCCGAGGGCGCCGGCATGCTCGTCCTCGAACGCCTCGCGGACGCCCGCCGCAACGGCCACCCCGTCCTCGCCGTCGTACGCGGCAGCGCGGTCAACCAGGACGGTGCCAGCAACGGCCTCACCGCCCCCAACGGGCGGGCCCAGCAGCGCGTCATCCGCCAGGCGCTCGCCAACGCCCGGCTCTCCGCCACCCACGTCGACGCCGTCGAGGGCCACGGCACGGGCACGACGCTCGGCGACCCGATCGAGGCGCAGGCACTCCTCGCCACGTACGGCCAGGGGCGCGACGAGGACCGGCCGCTGTGGCTGGGGTCCATCAAGTCGAACATGGGCCACGCGCAGGCCGCGGCGGGTGTCGGCAGCATCATCAAGATGGTCGAGGCGCTGCGCCACGGCGTACTGCCCAAGACCCTGCACGTGGACGAGCCGTCGAGCCACGTGGACTGGTCGGCGGGGCGGGTGCGGCTGCTGACGGAGACCCGCCCCTGGGAACGCCCCGAGGACCGCCCGCGCCGTGCGGGCGTCTCGGCGTTCGGCGTCAGCGGCACCAACGCGCACGTGATCCTGGAGGAGGCCCCGGAGGCGGACGCCCCCGACACCGATGAGGCGGCCCCCGAAGCGCCTGCCGTCCCCGTCACACCCCTGCCGTCCGTCCTGCCGTGGACGCTCTCCGGACGCGACGCGGCGGCCCTCGCCGCCCAGGCCGGCCGTCTCCACGCACAGGTCACCGCGGACACGGAGACGAGCGACGCCGACTTCGCGTACTCCCTGGCGACCTCCCGCGCCGCCCTCGACCACCGCGCGGTCGTCCTCGCCGAGAGCCGGGAGACGGCGCTGGCCGGTCTTACCGCGCTGATCGAAGGCGAAACCCACCCGGCGGTGGTCCGGGGAGTGGCTGCGAAGGGCAAGACGGCGTTCCTGTTCACGGGCCAGGGTGCGCAGCGGCTCGGTATGGGGCGTGAGCTGTATGAGGCGTTCCCGGTGTTTGCGGGGGCGTTTGATGAGGTGTGCGGGGAGGTAGACGCGCATCTCGTTACGGGGTTGCGGGAGGTGGTGTGGGGGAACGACGCCGACGTCCTCAACTCGACCGCGTACACGCAGCCCGCGTTGTTCGCGTTCGAGGTAGCTCTGTTCCGGCTGGTGGAGAGTTGGGGCGTCAAGCCGGACGTCGTGATCGGTCACTCGATTGGGGAGCTGGCCGCCGCGCATGTTGCCGGGGTGCTGTCTCTCGCGGATGCGGCGAAGCTGGTCGTCGCTCGGGGCCGTCTCATGCAAGCCCTCCCTGCGGGTGGGGCGATGGTCGCGGTGCAGGCGTCCGAAGAGGAGGTGCGCCCTCTTCTCACCTCCGGTGTCGGAATCGCCGCGGTGAACGGGCCCCGTTCCGTTGTGGTGTCGGGCGTGGAGTCCGAGGCGGTTGCCGTGGGTGAGCACTTCACGGGCCTGGGGCGGAAGGTTCGGCGTCTTTCCGTCTCGCACGCGTTCCATTCCTCGCTGATGGACCCGATGCTCGACGAGTTCCGGGCTGTCACAGATGGGTTGACCTTCAACGAGCCTCGCATCGCCGTCGTCTCTACCGTGTCCGGTGCGCTGTCGTCGGAGTGGCAGTCGCCGGAGTACTGGGTCGATCAGGTCCGTCGCCCTGTCCGCTTCGCGGACGCCGTAAACGCGGCCGAAGCCCTCGGGGCCCGTACGTTCGTCGAGATCGGCCCGGACGCCGTCCTCACCGCCCTCGGTGCCGCTTCCGCCACCGACGAGAGCACGAGCTGCGTCGCGCTGATACGTAAGAACCGCAGCGAGTCCGAGACGCTGGTCGCGGGTCTCGGGCGGCTGTTCACCGCCGGCCTGGTCGTCGACTGGGAAGCGTTCTACGCGGGCTGCGGGGCCCGCAAGGTCGCTCTGCCCACGTACGCCTTCCAGCGCACCCGCTACTGGGTCGAGGGAACCGGCACCCCCGGTGACGTTTCCGCGGCCGGGCTGGCCGCGGCCGGGCATCCGCTGCTCGGCGCCGTCGTCTCGCTCGCCGACTCCGGCGGGGTCGTCCTGACGGGCCGGATCTCGTTGTCCGCGCAGTCCTGGCTCGGCGATCACGTCGTCGGGGGCTCCGTGGTCTTCCCCGGCACCGGCTTCGTCGAACTCGCGGTCCGGGCCGGGGACCAGGTCGGCTGCGAGGCGCTGGACGAACTCATGCTCCAAGCCCCGCTGGTGCTGCCCGCACGGGGTGCCGTCGCGCTCCAGGTGGAGGTGGGCGCCGCGGACGCGTCCGGGCGGCGGCCGTTCAGCGTTCACTCGCGCCGGGACGACCAGCCCGACCAGCCCTGGACCCTGCACGCCTCCGGCGTCCTCGCGCCCGCCACCGCGGACCCGGCCGCCTTTGACCTGTCGGCGTGGCCGCCGCCCGGCGCCGAGGCCGTCGACACGGACGGCATGTACGCGGCGCTGGCCGAAGCCGGGCTCGCGTACGGGCCCGCGTTCCGGGGGCTGACGGCCGCCTGGCGGTCCGGGAACGACATCTGGGCCGAGGTCGCGCTGCCCGAGGGGGCGCGGGCAGGGGCCGCCTCCTTCGGGCTGCACCCGGCGCTGCTGGACGCCTCGCTGCACGGCTCCGTCTTCACGGACCTGTACGCGGAGGCGACCGGGCCCGTTCTTCCGTTCGTCTGGACGGGCGTACGGTTGCACGCTTCCGGGGCCGCGCGACTGCGGGTGCGGATCTCGCCGGACGGTGCCGGGGCCGTTTCCCTGTCCGTCGCCGACGAAACCGGCCGGCCCGTGCTCTCCGTGGACTCGCTGGTCCTGCGCGAGGTCACCGCCGAACAGCTGGCCGCCGCCCGCGCGGAGGCCCATGAGTCGCTGTTCGGCCTGGACTGGGTCGAACTCCCGGCGGGCGAGCAGGTTTCGGCCCCCGCCGACTGGACAGAGCTGCGCGCGGACGGGCCGGTGCCCGACAGCGTCGTCCTGCGGTCCCGGCACCGGGGAGCGGACCCGGCAACGGTCCGGGCCGCGACCACGGAGATCCTTGCCGCGCTCCAGCACTGGCTCGCGGACGACCGCGCCGCCGGCTCCCAGCTGCTCGTCGCCACCAGCGGAGCCGTGGCGGGCGCGCAGGGAGTGGACGACGTCACCGACCTGGCCGGTGCGGCCGTCTGGGGCCTCGTACGCTCCGCACAGGCCGAGCACCCCGGGCGGTTCGTCCTCGCCGACCTGGACGACCTCACCGACGACACCCAGACGGCGACCGCCCTGGCGGCCGGCGAGTCCCAGGTCCTCGTACGCGGCACGACCGTGTACGGTGCCCGTCTCGTCCGCCTCACCGACGACCCCGAGACGCGGGTCCGCCCCGACTTCGGCACCGGCACCGTCCTCGTCACGGGCGCGACCGGTGCGCTCGGCAGCCTGGTCGCCCGGCGGCTCGTCGCGCACCACGGCGTACGCGGTCTGCTGCTGCTCTCCCGGCGTGGGCCGGACGCGCCCGGCGCCGCCGA
This sequence comes from Streptomyces sp. OfavH-34-F, assembly GCF_022347745.1. Taxonomy (GTDB): domain Bacteria; phylum Actinomycetota; class Actinomycetes; order Streptomycetales; family Streptomycetaceae; genus Streptomyces. Next base: position 10,992 of record NZ_JAKRGC010000050.1, on the reverse strand, counting down.
CCTGTCCGCCGAGCTGCGGGCGCTCGGCGCCGAGGTCACGGTCGCGGCCTGCGACGTCGCGGACCGGGAAGCCCTGGCGGCAGCCCTCGACGGGGTGCCGCTGAGCGGGGTCGTCCATCTGGCCGGCGTCCTGGACGACACACTGATCGACTCACTGACCCCGGAACGTCTGGACACCGTTCTGCGGGCGAAGGCCGACGCCGCGCTCCACCTCCACGAGCTGACCCGCGACCGGGAGCTGTCGGCGTTCGTCCTGTTCTCCTCGGCCACCGGCGTCCTCGGCGTCCCCGGCCAGGGCAACTACGGCGCCGCCAACGCCCTGCTCGACGCCCTCGCCAGCCACCGCACCGCGCACGGCCTGCCTGCCCGCTCCCTGGCCTGGGGCCTGTGGGCGAGCGGCATGTCCGGCGCCCTGACCGACGCCGACCTCCAGCGCATGAGCCGCACCGGCATCGGCGCCCTCACCTCCGCGTACGGCGTGGAACTCTTCGACCGGGCGCTCACCGTGGACACGCCGGTCGTCCTGCCGATCCGGCTCGACGTGCGCACCCTCGCCGAGGCCGGTGAGGCGCTGCCACCCCTCTTCCGGAAGCTGGTACGCGTACGGCAGGCCCGGCGCGCCGCCGGTTCGGCGCCGGAGACGGCGGGGGCGCTGCGCGGCCGGCTGGCCGGGCTGGACCGGGAGGAGCAGGAGCGCATCCTGCTGGACCTCGTCCGTACGCAGGTCGCGGTCGCCCTCGGCTACCCGGACGCGCAGGCCGTGGACGAGACGCGTGCCTTCAGCGAGCTGGGCTTCGACTCGCTCACGGCCGTCGAGTTCCGCAACGCCGTCAGCGCCGCCGCCGAGGTACGGCTGCCCGCGACTCTCGCCTTCGACTACCCGAGCCCGCGCGCCCTGGCCCGGCACCTGCTCGGTGAACTCGACGGCTCCCTCGCCGAAGTGAGCGCCGCACGGGGTGTGAACGGGGCCGATGGCGGGAACGACGCCGACCCGATCGTGATCGTTTCCATGGCATGCCGCTATCCGGGCGGGGTACGCAGCCCCGAGCAGTTGTGGCGGCTCGTCGCCGACGGCGTGGACGCGGTCTCCGACTTCCCCGCCAACCGTGGCTGGGACCTGGACCGCGTGTACGACCCCACCGCCGAGCGCCCGCACACCAGCTACGCCAACGAGGGCGGTTTCCTCCACGAGGCGGGCGAGTTCGACCCCGCGTTCTTCGGGATCAGCCCCAACGAGGCCGCGATCATGGACCCACAGCAGTTCCTGCTGCTGGAGACGGCCTGGGAGGCGTTCGAGCGGGCCGGGATCGACCCGGAGACCCTGCGCGGCAGCATGACCGGCGTCTACGCCGGGATGATGTACCACGACTACGCGGCCAACAACAGCACCGGAGCGATCGCCTCCGGCCGCGTCTCGTACGTGTTCGGCCTGGAGGGCCCGGCCGTCACCGTGGACACGGCCTGCTCCTCCTCGCTGGTCTCCCTGCACATGGCCGCTCAGGCGCTGCGTTCCGGCGAGTGCTCCCTGGCCCTCGCGGGCGGTGTCGCGGTCATGGCGACCCCCGAGGTGTTCGTCGAGTTCAGCCGGCAGCGCGGCCTGGCCCCCGACGGCCGCTGCAAGTCCTTCGGTATCGGCGCCAACGGCACGGGCTGGGGCGAGGGCGCGGGCATGCTGCTCCTGGAGCGGCTGTCCGACGCACGGCGCAACGGCCACCCCGTGCTGGCGGTGGTGCGCGGCTCTGCGCTCAACCAGGACGGTGCGAGCAACGGCCTCACGGCGCCGAACGGCCCGTCCCAGCAGCGCGTCATCCGCCAGGCCCTGGCCCATGCGGGGCTGACTGCGGCCGAGGTGGACGCGGTGGAGGCGCACGGCACCGGTACGACGCTCGGTGACCCGATCGAGGCGCAGGCGCTGCTCGCCACGTACGGGCAGGGGAGGCCGGAGGGCCGGCCGCTGTGGCTGGGGTCGATCAAGTCGAACATGGGCCACACGCAGGCGGCTGCGGGTGTCGCGGGCATCATCAAGATGGTCATGGCGATGCGACACGGTGTGCTGCCGCCGACTCTGCACGCGGAGGAGCGTTCGGACCAGATCGACTGGTCCGAGGGCGACGTGGAACTGCTGACGGAGGCCCGCGAATGGGCACCGGCCGGGCACCCGAGGCGCGCGGGTATCTCGTCCTTCGGCATCAGCGGGACGAACGCGCACGTCATCGTGGAGGAAGCGCCCGAAGCGATGGGCGTCGGTGGGACAGATAAGGCGGGAGGGCCGTCAGCGGATCTGGCCGTCACCCCGTGGGTGCTCTCCGCGAAGAGCCCGGACGCGTTGGCCGGCCAGGCCGCCCAACTGCTGACCGTGGCCGACGACCACCGTGCGGAGGACATCGGTCACTCGCTGGTGGCCTCCCGGCCGGTGTTCGAACACCGAGCCGTCGTCCTCGGCGACCGTACGGGTGCGCTGGCCGCGCTGGCGGCCGGCGAGGAGCACGCGGGGCTCATACGGGGCGCCACGAGGGCAACGGGGAAGTCGGCGTTCCTGTTCACGGGTCAGGGCGCGCAGCAGCTCGGTATGGGGCGCGAGTTGTACGACGCCTTCCCGGTGTTCGCGGGGGCGTTTGACGAGGTGTGCGGGGAGGTAGACGCGCACCTGGACCGTGGGTTGCGGGAGGTGATGTGGGGGAACGACGCCGACGCCCTCAACTCCACCTCGTACACGCAGCCCGCACTGTTCGCTTTCGAGGTGGCTCTGTTCCGGCTGGTGGAGAGCTGGGGCGTCAAGCCGGATGTCGTGATCGGTCACTCGATCGGTGAGTTGGCTGCCGCGCATGTTGCCGGGGTGCTGTCCCTCGCTGATGCGGCGAAGCTGGTTGTCGCTCGGGGCCGGTTGATGCAGGCGCTTCCTGCGGGCGGGGCGATGGTCGCGGTGCAGGCATCCGAAGAGGAGGTTCGCCCTCTTCTTACGGCCGGTGTGGGAATCGCTGCGGTGAACGGTCCCCGGGCCGTCGTCGTCTCCGGCGCGGAATCCGAGACGCTGGCGATCGGTGAGCACTTCGCTGGCCTGGGTCGCAAGACCAGCCGCCTTCCCGTCTCACACGCGTTCCATTCATCCCTGATGGACCCGATGCTGGTCGACTTCCGGGGCGTTGCAGCTGAGTTGACGTTCCACGCACCCCGGACCACCGTCGTCTCCACCGTCACCGGCGCCCCCTCCACCGACTGGCAGTCCCCCGACTACTGGGTCGACCAGGTCCGCCAACCCGTCCGCTTCGCGGACGCCGTAACCGCCGCCGAGGCACTCGGGGCCCGCACCTTCGTGGAGATCGGTCCCGACGCGGTCCTGACCGCTCTCGGTGCCGCCTCCGCCGCCGACGACACCGCCTCCTTCACCCCCCTCGTACGCAAGAAGCGCCCCGAGCCCGAATCGCTGGTCGCGGGCCTGGGCCGGCTGTACGTGGACGGGCTCCGCGTGGACTGGAAGGCGTACTTCGCCGGTGCCGGGGCACGGACCGTGGAGCTGCCCACGTACGCCTTCCAGCGCACCCGCTACTGGGTGGGCACGGAGGAGTACCTGGCCAACTCCTGGATCGGCGGCGGCAGCAGCATGGCGACGGCCGGGCTGATCGAGGCCGGGCATCCGCTGCTCGGGGCGGTCGTGCCGTCGCCGGACGCCGACATGGTGACGTTCACCGGGCGGCTGTCGGCCGGGACGCACGGCTGGATCGTGGACCACGACGTACTCGGGAGCGTGCTGCTGCCGGGCACGGGCTTCGTGGAGCTGGCGATCCGGGCCGGTGACCAGGTCGGCTGCACGGTTCTGGAGGAGCTGGCCCTTCAGGCGCCGCTCATCCTGCCCGAGCGCGGTGCCGTGGCCGTGCAGATGGTCGTCGGAGCCGCCGACGCGTTCGCCCGCCGCTCGGTGAGCGTGTACTCGCGTGCCGAGGACCGCCCGGACCTGCCGTGGACCCTGCATGCCGATGGGGTGCTCGCCCCCGGCGCACCCGGCGCCCCCGGCACTCCCGGTACGCAGGCCGCCGCGTTCGATCTCGCGGCCTGGCCGCCCGCCGGGGCGGAGGAGCTGTCCCTGGAGGGCGCCTACGACGGTTTGCGTGAGCGGGGCTTCGGGTACGGGCCGACGTTCCAGGGGCTCAGGGCCGCCTGGCGCATGGGAGATGTGCTGTTCGCCGAGGTCGCCCTGCCGGAGCAGGCGCACGCCGAGGCCGAGAAGTACGGGCTGCACCCGGCGCTCCTCGACGCCGCCATGCACGCGGCGCTCGTCAACGGCACCGGGGGCGACGAGACCGTCCTGCCCTTCGTGTGGCGCGAGGTGAGCCTGCACGCGACGGGCGCCGCCGCCGTCCGCGTAAGGATCACGCAGCCCACCCCCGAGAGCCTGTCGTTGCAGGTCGCGGACGCCACCGGGGCTCCCGTCGCCACCGTGGGCGCGGTCGTCGGCCGGCCCGTCTCGACGGAGCAGCTGGCGACGGGCGGCAACGATTCCCTCTTCCGTGTCTCGTGGAACAAGCTGCCCGCCGCCCCTGCCCGTACGCCCTCCGGCGCGCCCGCGCCCGCCGTGTTCGACTGCGGGGCGGGGGAGCCGGCCGCCGATGTGCCGGCCGCCGTGCACGGACTGGTGGGCCGGGCGCTGGAGGCCGTGCAGGAGTGGCTGTCCGTGGACCGGCCCGAGGGCGCGGTGCTGGTGGTCGCCACGCGCGGTGCCGTGGCCGTGGCCGAGGGCGAGGCGGTGGATGTCCGGCAGGCACCCGTCTGGGGGCTGGTCCGGGCCGCGCAGGCGGAGAACCCGGGCCGGTTCCTGCTGGTCGACTCGGACGGGTCCGTGCCGTGGGACCGGCTGAGCGCCCTCGGCGAACCGGAACTCGTCGTCCGCGAAGGCGAGGTGTGGGTGCCCCGCCTGTCCCTCGCCGCGCCCGGTACAGCCGCCGGGAACGAGGCCACGCCCGCGTGGGACGCCGACGGAACCGTACTGATCACCGGCGGTACCGGTGGGCTGGGTGCGCGCGTGGCCCGGCACCTGGTGGCAGAGCACGGTGTGCGGCACCTGCTGCTCGTCGGTCGCCGGGGCGCGGCTACGCCGGGTGTGGACGCGCTGGTCGCGGAGCTGTCCGGGCTCGGTGCCGCGGTTTCCGTGGCGGCGTGTGATGTGGCGGACCGGAGTGCGCTGGCCGCTGTGATCGGGTCGGTGGACCCGGCGTACCCGCTGTCGGGTGTCGTGCACGTGGCCGGTGTCGCGGACAACGGAATGGTGGGGGCGTTGACGCCCGGCCGTATGGATACCGTCCTGCGGCCGAAGGTGGATGCGGCGTGGCATCTGCATGAGCTGACGCGGGACATGGGGTTGTCGGCGTTCGTGTTGTTCTCGTCGGCCGGTGGTCTGGTGCTGGCGGCCGGGCAGGGGAACTACGCGGCGGCCAACGTCTTCCTCGACGCGCTCGCGGCCAAACGTCACGCCGAAGGGCTTCCGGCGACCGCGATGGCCTTCGGGCTGTGGGGCGTCGACACCGGCATGACCAGCGTGGACATGCTGGGCCTGGCCGAGGAGCGCATGGCCGCCCAGGGGCTGCCCGCCCTGTCCGCGACGGAGGGCCTCGCCCTCTTCGACGCCGCACTGGCATCGGGCCTCGCGGCCACCGTCCCGCTGCGCATCGACACCAACGTGCTGCGGAACCGCGCCACTGAACTCCCCGCGCTTCTCCGGGGACTGGTCCGCGTTCCCGTACGCCGTACCGCGCAATCCACCGACGGGGGTGACGGTCTCCTCGCCCGGTTGACCGGCCTGGACGCCACCGCGCGTGGAGCGGCACTCCTCGATCTCGTACGGACGCACGTGGCCGGAGTCCTCGGCCACGCCTCCGCCGACGCGATCGAACCGGAGCGCGCCTTCAGCGAACTGGGCTTCGACTCGCTGGCCGCCGTCGAGCTGCGTAACCGGCTCGGTGCGGCGAGCGGGCTCCGGCTGCCGGCCACGCTGATCTTCGACTACCCGACCGCGGACGCCGTCGCCGCGTACCTGGGCGAGGAGGTGGCCGGTTCGGCCGCCGCCCTGCCCGCGCCCGCCCGTGCCCTTCCCGCCGGGGGCGGCACGGCCGGGGACGACGACCCGGTGGTCATCGTCGGCATGGGATGCCGCTATCCGGGCGGAGTGACGACCCCGGAGGAGCTGTGGCGGCTCGTCGCGGACGGCGTGGACGCCATCGGCGGCTTCCCGGGCGACCGCGGCTGGGACCTGGACGTGTACGACCCCGAGCCCGGCACCCCCGGTCGTACCTACGCCCGCGAGGGTGGCTTCCTCTACCAGGCCCCGGAGTTCGATCCGGTGTTCTTCGGGATCAGCCCCAACGAGGCGCTGATGACCGATCCGCAGCAGCGGCTGCTCCTGGAGGTGTCCTGGGAGGCGATCGAGCGGGCGGGAATCGATCCGACGACGCTCAAGGGTTCGTCGACCGGGGTGTTCGCCGGGGTGATGTACCACGACTACGCACTCGGCGTGGAGGCCGCGGCCAGCAGTGGCGGCAGCCTCGTCTCCGGCCGCACCGCCTACACGCTGGGTCTGGAGGGCCCGGCCGTCACCGTGGACACGGCGTGCTCGTCGTCGCTGGTCGCGCTGCACATGGCGGCCCAGGCACTGCGCTCCGGGGAGTGCTCGCTCGCCCTGGCCGGCGGGGTCGCCGTCATGGGCACGCCGGGCATGTTCATCGAGTTCAGCCGGCAGCGCGGGCTCGCCCCGGACGGCCGGTCCAAGTCCTTCGCGGCGTCGGCGGACGGCGTCGCCTGGGGCGAGGGCGCCGGTGTCCTCCTCCTGGAACGGCTGTCCGACGCCCGCGCCAACGGCCACCCCGTCGTCGCTGTCCTCCGCGGTTCCGCCCTCAACCAGGACGGCGCCAGCAACGGCATGACCGCGCCGAACGGCCCGTCGCAGCAGCGCGTGATCCGCCAGGCGCTGGCCAATGCGGGGCTGACGGCCGCCGAGGTGGACGCGGTGGAGGCGCACGGCACGGGGACGACGCTCGGCGACCCGATCGAGGCACAGGCGCTCCTCGCCACGTATGGCCAGGGGCGCGATGAGGACCGGCCGCTGTGGCTGGGGTCCATCAAGTCGAACATGGGCCACACCCAGGCCGCCTCGGGTGTCGCGGGCGTCATGAAGATGGTCATGGCCATGCGCCACGGGGTCCTGCCGAAGACCCTGCACGTGGACGCGCCGTCGGACCAGGTGGACTGGGAGGCCGGAAACGTCGAACTGCTCACCGAGGCACGGGAGTGGCAGCCCGCCGACCGGCCGCGCCGGGCCGGGGTGTCCTCCTTCGGGATCAGCGGGACGAACGCCCACGTGATCGTCGAGGAGCCGCCGCAGACCGCTGACGTCCCCGCCGGGCAGGCCGACGGGGCCGGGTTGCCCGTCGTGCCGTGGGTGGTGTCGGCCAAGAGCCCGCAGGCGCTCGCCGCGCAGGCGGAACAGCTGATCGGCCGGCTCACCGACGGGCCGCCCGCGACCGGCCCGGCCGACATCGGACTGTCGCTCGTCACCACCCGCACCGCGTTCCCGCACCGTGCCGTCGTCGTCGGCTCCGACACCGGGGAACTGCTGCGCGGGCTGACCGCCCTGGCACAGGGCCGAAACGCCCCTGCCGTCGCGAGCGGCCAGGCCCGCCGGAGCGGGAAGTCAGCGTTCCTGTTCACGGGGCAAGGTGCGCAGCGGCTCGGTATGGGACGGGAGTTGTATGAGGCGTTCCCGGTGTTTGCGGGGGCGTTTGATGAGGTGTGCGGGGAGGTAGACGCGCATCTCGCCGGAGGGTTGCGGGAGGTGGTGTGGGGGAACGACGCCGACGCTCTCAACTCGACCGCGTACACGCAGCCCGCGCTGTTCGCTTTCGAGGTGGCGCTTTTCCGGCTGGTGGAGAGCTGGGGCGTCAAGCCGGACGTCGTGATCGGTCACTCGATCGGGGAACTGGCTGCCGCGCATGTCGCGGGTGTGTTGTCTCTTGCCGACGCCGCAAAGCTCGTCACCGCTCGCGGACGCCTCATGCAAGCCCTGCCCGCAGGCGGAGCGATGGTCGCGGTCCAGGCATCCGAAGAGGAGGTTCGTCCTCTTCTCACGTCCGGTGTGGGAATCGCTGCGGTGAACGGTCCCCAGGCCGTCGTCGTCTCGGGTGTCGAGTCCGAGGCGCTGGCGGTCGGTGAGCACTTCGCCGCCGCCGGTCGCAAGACCACCCGCCTTCCCGTCTCACACGCCTTCCACTCCACCCTCATGGACCCGATGCTGGACGACTTCCGGGCCGTCACCACCCAACTCACCTTCCACGAGCCCCGCATCACCGTCGTCTCCACCGTCACCGGCGCCCCCTCCACCGACTGGCAGTCCCCCGACTACTGGGTCGATCAGGTCCGCGAACCCGTCCGGTTCGTGGCGGCCGTGGAGGCCCTGGCGGCGCAGGGTGTGACCCGGTTCCTGGAGATCGGGCCGGACGGCGTGCTGACCGGCCTCGCCCAGCAGATCCTCGACGGCCACGAAGGCGGTCACGAAAGCCGGCACGAAGGCGGTCGGCCGGCCGTCCTCGTACCGGCCGTCCGCAAGAACCGCCCCGAACCCGAGGCGCTGGTCACGGCCCTGGGGCGGCTGTACGCGGACGGGGCGCGGGTGGACTGGGAGGCGTTCTACGAGGGTTCCGGGGCGCGGACCGTGGAGCTGCCCACGTACCCGTTCCAGCGCACCCGCTACTGGGTGGACGCGGCCAAGCCGGCGACCGACGCCGTGGCCGTCGGGCAGGACGCGTTGGACCACCCGCTGCTGGCGGCCGTCGTCGCGTCGCCCGACTCCGAAGCCGTGACGCTCACCGCGCGCGTCTCGCTGGACGCCCAGCCCTGGGTCGCCGACCACGCCGTGCACGGGAACGTCCTGCTGCCCGGCACCGGGTTCGTGGAGCTGGCCCTCCAGGCCGCCGACCACGTCGGCTGCGGGCTGCTGGAGGAGCTGACGCTGTACGCGCCGCTGGTGCTGCCCGAGCGCGGCGGGGTCGCGCTCCAGGTCGTCGTCGGTGAACCCGACGCACGGGCCCGGCGTACGGTGCGCGTCTACTCGCGGCCCGAGAATCACCCGGACGAGCCGTGGAGCCGGCACGCCGAAGGTGTCGTCGCCGCCGGAACGGGGAACGCGACCGCGCCGCACGACCTCACCGCATGGCCGCCCCCCGGCGCCGAAGCCCTGGACGCGGACGGCCTGTACGACGGGCTCCAGGAACGCGGGTTCGGCTACGGCCCCGTCTTCCAGGGGCTGACGGCAGCCTGGCGGCACGGCGACGCGCTGTACGCGGAGATCGCCCTGCCCGAGCAGGCGCATCCGGACGCCGCGCGCTTCGGCCTGCACCCCGCCCTGCTCGACGCCTCCATGCACGCGCTCGGCTTCGGCGGGCTCGGGGCCGACGAGGACGAGGGGCGGGCGCTGCTCCCCTTCTCCTGGACCGGCATCACCCTGCACGCCGCGTCCGCCACCGCCGTACGGGTCCGGCTCGCGCCGGTCGAGGGCGTGCGCAACGCGGTACGGCTGGACCTCGCCGACCCGGCCGGGGCGCCCGTGGCCTCCGTGGAGGCGCTGCAACTGCGGCCGGTCGCCGCCGAACAGCTGGGCGGCGGCGGGTTCCGGGAGGCGCTGCTCGCCGTCGAGTGGCAGCCCGTCGGCGGCGGCAGCGGGCCGCGCGGCGACTGGGCGGTGGCCGGGCCCGGCCTCGTGGTCGCCGGAGTGCCGGTCGTCGCGGGGCTCGACGCGCTCGGCGACGCCGTACCGGACGTGGTGCTGCTGCCCGTCCTCGCGGACGCGGACGGCGCCGGCACCGAACACGAGGTCCCGGCGGGGACGCGTACCGCCGTGAACGGGGCCCTGGCCGCCGTACAGCGGTGGCTCGCCGAACCGAGGTTCGCGCAGTCGCGGCTGGCGCTGGTGACCCGGTCCGCAGTGGCCGTCGCGGACGGCGACCCGGTCGATGTGCGGCAGGCGCCCGTGTGGGGCCTGGTCCGGGCGGCGCAGGCGGAGAACCCGGGCCGGTTCGTGCTGCTCGACCTGGAGGAGGGGGAGCCCGCGCCCCGCGCGCTCGCCGGAGCCCTTGCCTCCGGCGAACCGGAACTGGCCGTACGCCGCGACACGGTGCTCGCGCCCCGGCTCGCCCGGTCCGCCGCGCCCGGCGGCGGGACGCCGTGGGACGCGGACGGCACCGTCCTGATCACCGGCGGCACCGGGGGCCTCGGTGCGATTGTCGCCCGCCACCTGGTGACCGCGCACGGGGTGCGCCATCTGGTGCTCGCCGGGCGGCGCGGGCTCGCCGCGCCCAACGCGGCCGGGCTCCGCGACGAACTGACCGCGCTCGGCGCACAGGTGGAGATCGCCGCGTGCGACGTCTCCGACCGGGCGGCCGTCGCCGCGCTCCTCGCGGGCATCGCCCCGGAACATCCGCTGCGCGGCGTCGTCCACGCGGCCGGTGTCGCCCACAACGGGCTCGTCGGGGCGCTCACCGCCGACCAGATGGACCACGTCCTGCGCGCCAAGGCGGACGCGGCCTGGCACCTGCACGAGCTGACCGCCCACCTCGACCTGTCGGTGTTCGCGCTGTTCTCGTCGGCGGGCGGGCTCGTCATGGCCGCAGGCCAGGGCAACTACGCGGCGGCCAACGTCTTCCTGGACGCCCTCGCCGCGCACCGCCGCTCGCAGGGGCTGGCCGCCACCTCCATGGCGTTCGGCCTGTGGGCCACCGAGACCGGGCTCAGCCAGTGGCTGGGCGAGGCCGACCTCCAGCGGATGCGGCGCACCGGAACCCCGGCGCTCACCGAGGAGGAGGGCCTGTGGCTGTTCGACGCGGCGGTCGCCGCCGACGCCCCGGCGCTCGTCCCGCTCCGCGTCGACCTGGCCGCGCTGCGGGCCCGTACGGACGAGGTGCCGGCCCTGCTGCGGGGCCTGGCCCCGGCCGGGCGCAGGCGGGCCGGGGCGGC
>NZ_JAKRGC010000509.1 GCF_022347745.1 Streptomyces sp. OfavH-34-F | reverse complement strand
GGGCCGCCGCGGCGCCGCGAGCAGCGCCCCGCTGAGCAGCCCGCGCACCGTACGCACCCCGGCCACCGCCCACGCCGACACCAGCAGCACGTACAGCGCGACGGCCAGCCAGGTGAACGCGGTGAGACCAGTGTGCCGGGCCAGTCCCGCCGCGCCCGTCACACAGGTGCCGACCGGGAACGTGAACCCCCACCAGGTCATCGAGAACGTCATGCCGGCGCGCACCGCCCGCACCACCATGGCCGCCGACAGGGCCAGCCACAGCAGCGCGAACCCCATCACCGGCACCCCGTACAGCACCGCGAAGGCGCGCAGCGCCGAGGCGTACTCACCGCCGACCGCGCCCGGCGCCACATCGGCCAGCGCGTTCACCGCGGTCGTCGACTGGCCCAGCGGGCCGAGCACCAGGAACAGCGTCGGCGTCAGCGCGAGCGGCAGCGGACCCCGGTGCACCAGCCGGCCCAGGATCAGCGGCAGCATCGTCAGCGTCACCAGCAGGCTCAGCCCGAACATCGCGTAGCAGCCGAGCAGCAGCGCCTCGCGCCCCTGCCCCGGCGGCAGCTCCGGCACCAGCATCGGCCCGAGCGCGGCCGACACCATCGGCGCCACCACCGGCAGCAGCCACACCGGCGACGCGGTGCCCGGCTCCACCCGGTGGCGCACGATCATGAGGTACGGCACCGCCACGGCCGCCACCAGACCGGTCACCGTGCCCGCCGTGAACAGCACCACGTCCAGCGCCAGCGCCGCCCGGTACCCGATCACGTCCCGGCCCACGACCAGCCCGGAACCGCCGACCGCCAGCAGCGCCATCGAGAGGCAGCCGTAGAACGGGGCGACGGCCGGGTCGGCCAGATGCGTCCGCGCCTGGTCGCGGTGGGCCGCCCAGTGCCCGGCCCGGGCCGCCAGCACCGCGGCCAGCAGCAGCGCCGAGACCACCCACACCGCCGCACAGGCGTCCCGCAGACCGGGAATGCGCGGCGGCAGGGCCACCCCGGCGCTCGCCACGATCGCGGTGCCCATCACGGTCGCGTACCAGTTGGGGCCGAAGTGCCGCAGCGCGGGCCGCCGGACGGCGCCGGAGTAGGGGGAACGGGTACGGGTCCGTGGATAGATGGCCATGCCACGATTGTCCCGGACCGTGGCGGACCCCCACCAGGGAGTACCTGCCTATGAGGTCATAAGGTGAATTTATGACCAGCGACCCGCCCAGCCTCCTCTCCCACCGGGTGCCCGACCTCGGCGCGCTGGAACTGCTCCTCGCCGTCGCCCGGCACGGCAGCCTCGGCCGCGCCGCCCGCGACCTGGGCATCAGCCAGCCCGCCGCCAGCAGCCGGGTCCGCGCGATGGAACGGCAGCTCGGCGTCACCCTCCTCGACCGCTCGCCCCGCGGCTCCCGCCTCACCGGCGCGGGCGCCCTCGTCACCGACTGGGCCCGCCGGATCGTGGAGGCCGCCGAGGCCTTCGACGCGGGCGCCCAGGCCCTGCGCGACCGCCGCGACTCCCGGCTGCGGGTCGTCGCCTCCATGACCATCGCCGAATACCTGCTGCCCGGCTGGCTCATCGCCCTGCGCGCCGCCCGCCCCGGCACCGCCGTCTCGCTGCTCGCCGGGAACTCCGCCGAGGTCGCCCAGCGACTCCTCGGCGCGGACGCGGACCTCGGCTTCGTCGAGGGCCTGACCGTCCCGGAAGGGCTCGACGGCACGGTCATCGCCCACGACCGCCTCGTCGTCGTGGTCGCCCCCGCCCACCCCTGGGCCCGCCGCCGCGCCCCGCTCACCCCGGACGAACTCGCCGCCACCCCCCTCATCCTGCGCGAGCACGGCTCCGGCACCCGGCAGGTCCTGGACGCCGCGCTCGCCCTCCACGGCCCCCTGGCCCCGGCCCTCCTGGAACTGTCCTCGACCACCGCCGTCAAGGGCGCGGCCGAGAGCGGCGCCGGACCCTGCGTCCTGAGCGAACTCGCCCTCGGCGAGGAACTGTCCGCCCGCCGCCTCGTCAAGGTCCCCGTCGCCGGCGTCCGGCTCCGCCGCCAACTGCGCGCCGTCTGGCCCGCCGGGCACCGCCCCACGGGCCCCGCCCGCGACCTGCTCACGCTCACCCGGTCGGGGACGGCCGGCGCCTGAAAAACGGGGCGACGCGCCCGGCGCGGCACGACACCCTGGGGCACAGCACCCCGACCGGAAGGACCGCCCCATGAGCCCCACTCCGCCGCGCCTGCGACGGGCCGGAGCCGACGACGCCGCCGAGGTCACCCGGCTGCGCCTGATCATGCTCGCCTCCATGGACATCGTCCCGGAGCCCGACTGGACCCCGGTGTGCGAGGCGTTCTTCCGCGACCGGCTGGGCGCCGACCCGCACTTCGTCGCCTATGTGGTCGACGCCGGGGACCGGCTGCTGTCCAGCACGGTGGGGCAGTACACCCGGTCCCTGCCCCGGCCCGGCCGGGCCCCGTACGTCGGGCACATCGCCTCCGTCGCCACGGACCCCGCGCACCGGCGCCGGGGGTACGCCCGGCTGACCTTCGGCGCCGTCCACGACCACCTCGTCGAGGCCGGCTGCTCCCGCATCGACCTCACCGCCACCCCTGAGGGCGAGGGCCTCTACCGCTCCCTGGGCTACGGCGACCCCGGCGGCCCCACCCCGCTGACCTGGACGGCCGGGAGCGGAACCCGTGCGTGACCGCCACCGCCCCGCCCGGGGCCGCCGCACCTCTTCTAGAGTGAAGCGATGAGCTACCCGACCCCGCCCGGCTGGTACCCGGACAGCGCCGCGCCCGGCACCGAGCGCTGGTGGGACGGGACGGCCTGGACCGCGCACACCCGCGCACCCGCCGCCGCGCCCGTCCCCGGGTCCTCCACC
>NZ_JAKRGC010000508.1 GCF_022347745.1 Streptomyces sp. OfavH-34-F | reverse complement strand
GGCGAGGACGCCGCCGACGGCACCGCCGTACCCGTCCACCTGTACGGCCGGCAGGTGCTGATCGGCCCGTGGCCCGCGCGGGACGGACGGCCGGGCTGCGGCACCTGCCTCGCCCGGCGCTGGCAGGGCGTCCGCTCGGTGTCCCTGCGCGAGGGCCTCGAACTGGGCACCGGCACCCGCCCGGCGGGCGACTGGCCGTACGGCACGCCCTTCGCCGTCACCGCCGTCGCCGCCCTGGTGGCGGGGCTCGCCGGGGCGGACCCGGAGCCGGGGCCGTTCCCGCGCGTCCATCTGCTCGACCTGGACGCCATGACCGTACGCAGCCACCCCCTCGTCCCCGACCCGGAGTGCCCCGGCTGCGCCACGCCCCGGCCCGACAGCGCCGAGGCCGCCGTCCTCACCCTGCGGCCCGCGCCGCCGTACCGGCCGGGCGTCTTCCGGGTACGGCGGGTGGAGGACTACCGGCTGCCGGAGGACGCCTTCGTCAACCCGTACTGGGGCGCGCTCGGTTCCTCGGTGATCTGCGACGTCGCATCCACCACCACCTCCGCCACCGTCGGCTGCTTCTCGACCCGCTCCGGGGACTACCTCCGGGAGACGTTCTGGGGCGGCCACGCGGACACGTACGCCCACAGCCGGAGCATCGGGGTCCTGGAGGCGCTGGAGCGCTACGCCGGAATGCGGGCAAGGGCCCGGACCACCCGGCTCGTCGCCTCCCTCGACGAACTGGGCCCCGACGCCGTCGACCCGCGCGAGACCGGCCTGTACGCGCCGGAGTTCTACACCGCCAACCCCCGGGTGCGGCCCTTCGCCACCGACCGGCGCATCCCCTGGGTGTGGGGCTGGTCGCTGCGCGACGACCGGCCCCGGCCGGTGCCCGAGATCCTCGCCTACTACCACGCCCCGGGCCTGGAGGGCCGGTTCGTGCAGGAGAGCTCCAACGGCTGCGCCTCCGGAGGCAGTACGGAGGAGGCGGTCTACTTCGGCCTGATGGAGGTCATCGAGCGGGACGCCTTCCTGCTCGCCTGGTACGGGCAGCTGCCGCTGCGCGAGATCGACCCGGCGACCAGCACCAGGGCCACCACCCGGCACATGGTGGACCGGCTCGCCATGTACGGCTACCGGGCCCGCTTCTTCGACACCCGGATCGGCTTCCCCGTCCCCGTGGTCACCGGCTGCGCCGAACGCTTCGACGGCTCCACCGGCCGGATGTGCTTCGGCGCGGGCGCCGGACTCGACCCGGAATCCGCCCTGGACTCCGCGCTCTGCGAGATCGCCACCGACGCGGTCAACCTCGTCGGCCGGACCCTGCGCGACGAGGAGCGGCTGCGCGCCATGGCCACCGACTTCGACCGGGTCACCACCCTGCACGACCACCCGCTGTCCTACGGCATCCCCGAGATGGGCCGGCACGCCGACTTCCTGCTGCGGCAGGCAGAGCCCCGGCCGCCGCTCGCCGTCGCCGATCTCGCCTGGCCGGACCCCGCGAGCGGAGCGGCGTCCCCCAACCTGCGCGCGGACCTGCTGCGCGCGGTCGGCGCCGTCACCGCCTCCGGACACGACGTGGTCGTCGTCGACCAGACCCTGCCCGAGCAGCGCGCCCTCGGCCTGCACACCGTGAAGGTCCTGGTGCCCGGGCTGCTCCCGATCGACTTCGGCTGGTCCCGCCAGCGCGCCCGGCACATGCCCCGGATGCGCACCGTGCTCGGCCCCGCCGGACTCAACCCCGCACCGCACCCGTTCCCGTGACCGCCCGTCCACGCGTCGCTCCAGCCGCGCCCAGCCGAGAGGGGGCCTCCCTGATGGGGTACGCCCATGAGTACGCCGACGCCGTCCTGCACCGGGGGCGCGTCCCGATGGAGCCCACCGACTTCGTCCCCGACTGGCCCGACGCCCCGCGCCGGGGCAAGTTCTATCCGGACGTGGAGCCCTACGCCCTCCCCAACGGCGACGGCCTCCCGGACGCCCCCGCCGCGCGCGGCCTGCTGCCCGCCCCGGACGAGCGCCCCCGGGCGGACGACCCGGCGGGGTTCACCCTTCCGCTGCTGGCGGCGATGCTCAAGGACTCCTACGGGCTGACCGGCCGCCGCCTGGGCATCCAGGCCAACAGCGACCTGTCCGGGCTGCCGCTGCACACCCACGCCAACTGGTCCCGGGGCACCGCGGGCGGCGGCGGGCTCTACCCGGTCAGCATCTACTGGGCGTCCGGCCCGTCCGGGCCGCTGACCCCGGGCCTGCACTACTACGACGTCCAGCGGCACGCCGTGCAGCGGGTGCTGACCGGTGACGTCTCGGCCCGCGTCCGCGAGGCGCTGGGGCCCGACGCCCCCGAGGAGGCCCGGCGGACCGACCAGTACCTGATCCTCGGCGTCAAGTACTGGCAGAACGCGTTCAAGTACAACAGCTTCTCGTACCACGTGGTCTCCACCGACCTGGGCACCCTCGTGCAGACCTGGCGGATCTGGGCCGGGGCCCGCGGCCTCGCCCCCTCGCCCGTCCTGTGGTTCGACGAACCCCGGCTGAACGGGCTGCTCGGCACCCCGGGCGAGGAGGAGGGCGTCTTCGCCGTCGTCCCGCTCCGCTGGGACGCCCCCGCCCCCGCCGCCCCGGCGCTCCCCGAGGGCCCCGACCCGGCCGTCCGGCACCGGGACGCCGAACGGTCGCGCACCGTACTGGAGTTCCCCACCCTCCTCGCCATGCACGCCGCGACCACCCGGGACGCCGCGGACCGCCCCGCCCCCGGCGGACCGACCAGTACCTGATCCTCGGCGTCAAGTACTGGCAGAACGCGTTCAAGTACAACAGCTTCTCGTACCACGTGGTCTCCACCGACCTGGGCACCCTCGTGCAGACCTGGCGGATCTG
>NZ_JAKRGC010000507.1 GCF_022347745.1 Streptomyces sp. OfavH-34-F | reverse complement strand
ACCCCGGACCGGCGGAGAGCGGTTCGGCGGACCGGTTCATCTGCGAGGGCCGGGAGCCCTGGTAGTCGAAGGGGTCGCCGCCCTGCGCCGGGGGCGGCGGCTGCTGGGCCGGGAAGCCGGGCGGCCGGTTGCCGGCCGGGCCGGGGTCGCCCGGAAGGTTGTGCCGGGGGGCCAGCGGCGTGTACGACGTCGCCGTGTTCGTGAGGAAGTTCCAGCGGCACTCCTCGCAGAACGGCGCCATCGCCTCACGCGGGGTGCGGCACTGCGGGCACAGTTCGGCCTGGGCCGTCCGGTCCGGGTCGTAGGACTGGGGGTATCCGTACCGCGCGGGCGGCGGCGGAGGAGGCGGGGGAACCGCACCCGCAGGCGCGCCCGCCCCGGCCATGCGATGGCCGCAGACCTCGCACCAGTCCTCGGAACCCGACTGGTGTCCGTTCGGGCAGGTCGGCATGTCGGCGCTTCCCCCTCTCCTTCTCCGGCCGGCGGGCCGTCGTTATTTCTTGACGCGAACCGTCTTCGTGGAACGCGTTTCGAGAGTCATCTCGTCCGCTTCCGCGACCTTCGCCTTCAGTCGCACAGTACCCGTCGCGGCGTCGACGACGTCTACCACCTTCGAAAGCAGTTTCGCAGTGTCCTCGTTCCCGGAGGCCGACGCCAACTGCACCGCACGGCCGAGTTTGGCCGTCGCGCCGTCGAAGTCTCCCGACTTGCGGGCATCGAGTCCCTGCTGGATGACTTGTGCCAGTTCGGCCTGACCCGTGTAGTGCGCGACCTGCGGGTTGATCGCGGTCGAGGCCGCCATGTCGTCCGTCCACACCGCCCGGACCAGGCCCTGCGACAGGGTCTGCGGCGCCCCGCCCGCCGGGTCGGGGAGGACCAGCGAGACCCGCGCCGCGAGCATCTCCCGCCCGATGCCGGCCTCCGGCACCCGGACGCACACGTGGTAGTCGCGGGACTCGTCGCCCCAGGAACCGGTGGGGTAGTCCCCGGCCCGCGGGCCCGCCTCGGTGCGGCGGCCGGTCAGGTCGGCGACCGTCGGCGCGACCTGCTTCACGAATCTGATCTCCACGCCGACGGGGGTCCACAGCCGCAGGGCCACGTCCGCGACCTCCTTGCCCATGGCGTTCTCCATCATGTGCGTGAAGTCCGCGGCGAGCCCGGCCGGGTCGGCGACGATGTCGGCGGTGCCCAGCAGCGCCGAGGCGACGGCTGTGACTTCTTTCACCTCCCAGTCGGTGCCGACCCCGCGCGCGTCACAGGTGAACCGGCCGGCGCAGGCGTCGAGCGCCGCCCGCAGGTCCTCCGGCGACTCGTGCTCGTTGCGCCCGTCCGTCAGCAGGATGCCGTGCCGGATGTCCACGTCGGCCGCGCCCAGCAGCCGGTCCGCCAGCCGCAGCCAGGTCCCGATCGCCGTACCGCCGCCCGCGCTCAGCCGGCGCAGCGCCTGCTTGGCCTCGGCGCGGGTCCGGGCGTCGGCGACCGCGAGCCGGCCGTTGCCCGGGTAGACCTCCTTGGCCACGTGCGTCCCGCCGACCACGGCGAACGAGGTGCCGTCGCGCAGGGTGTCCACGGCCGCCGCGGTCGCGTCGCGGGCGTTGCGCATCTTCGTCGGCGGGTAGTCCATCGAACCGGAGCAGTCCACCATGATCACCACCGCGGCGCCGCCGGACCGCTCCGGCGCCCCCGGCAGCGGTACGCCCCCGGTGGTGCCGCCCCCGGTCGAGGTGACCGTGATGATCCCGTTGACCTCGCGGCCGCCCTCGGGCAGGAACTCGTTCTGGTACACCTCGACGGAGAACTGCGGCACGTTCGACTTGGAGAAGTTGGCCATCTGATCGGCTCCTTGAGGCTCCACCTGTCAGATGAAGACAGAGGTACGGACAAAGCGTCGGAGGCGGGAGGGGGCACGCCCGCCCTGAGTCAGGCGGAGCCTGCCCCCTGCGGTGACACGGCGAACGGCACCAGGGCCACTGTTACGTTGTCGTGGCCGCCGCCGTCCAGGGCGTGCCCCACCAGCGCCTGCGCCCCGCGCAGCGGATGGGCGTAGGCGTCCTGCGGCACCGCGGCGGCCATCTCGGCGGCGGACTCCGCGTAGTTCCACAGGCCGTCCGTGCAGACCACCACCAGGCCCGGCCGGTCCGGCTTGAACGAGGCCGTGTGCGGCTCCAGTTCGTAGGCGTCCGCGCCGAGCCAGCCGGTGATCGCGTGGGCGCGCTCGTCCGCGTACGCCTCCGCCTCGTTCATCAGACCCGTCGCCACCATCTGCGCGGCCCACGAGTCGTCCTCGGTGAGCCGGGCGGGCGCGGTGGAGCGGTCCTCCGGCACCCAGTAGACGCGGCTGTCGCCGACCCAGCCGACCACCAGCAGCCCGTTCGCCATGACCGCGCCGACCAGTGTGCACGCCGGGGCGTTCTGGTGGCGGTGCGGCTCGTGCTCCGGAACGGCCTGCTGGGCCAGCCGGTTGACCGACTCGGACGCTGCCACGATCGCCTCGTGCATCGCCTGCTGCGGATGCGTGCCGCGCGGCAGCGACTCCAGCAGCGACTCGTTGGCCGCGCTCGCCGCTGCGGCCGACGCCTCGTCGGGCCGGCTGGCCGAGGACACCCCGTCGCAGACGATCGCGACGACGGCCGCGGAGCCGTCCGGCAGCGCGGTCGTGGACACCGCGAACGCGTCCTCGTTGCGGTGGTGGCGCAGCCCCCGGTCGCTGACCGCGGCGACCGAACCCAGCTCCCGCTCCATGTGGTCGCGCTCGCGCGGCTGCGCGTGCCCGCAGTTCTCGCAGTAGCCGTCGCCGTCGACCCGCCCGGCCCGGCAGGCCACGCAGACCGCGCCCCCGGCCACAGGGGCCGGCAGCGGCTCGGCGGCCGTGCGCGGAT
>NZ_JAKRGC010000506.1 GCF_022347745.1 Streptomyces sp. OfavH-34-F | reverse complement strand
GGGTCGTCCCCGGCCGCGCCCACGAGGGCGGCGGCGCGGCCCTGCGCGCGGCCGGCGGCCACCTCGTCGACGGCGAGGACAGCACCGTCCACGAGGACTGGGCCGGCCGCATCGACCTCGTCGTGGACGCCATCACCGGCATCGGCGGACGCGGCGGACTGCGCCCCGGCGCCGCCGCCCTCGTCCGCCGGTACACCGCGCACGGCGCGCCCGTCCTCGCGGTGGACCTGCCCAGCGGGGTCGAGGCCGACACCGGCGAGGTCACCGGCGACGCGGTGCGCGCCGACGCCACCGTCACCTTCGGCGCCTACAAGCCGGCGCTGCTCGTGGACCCGGCCGCCGAACGGGCCGGCGCGCTCAGCCTCGTCGACATCGGGCTCGGCCCCGAACTCCCCGAGGTGCCCGACCTGGAGGCCCTCCAGTACGCCGACCTCGCCGCCCTGCTGCCGGTGCCCGCCGCCGAGAGCGACAAGTACCGGCGCGGCGTCGTCGGCATCGCCGCCGGATCGGCGCGCTACCCGGGCGCCGCCGTCCTCGCCGTGTCCGGGGCACTGCGCGGCGGCGCGGGCGCCGTCCGCTACGCGGGCCCCGGCGCCGACGCGGTCATCGCCCGGCACCCGGAGACGCTGGTCCATCCCGGCCGCCCCTCCGAGGCCGGCCGGGTACAGGCATGGGTCGTCGGACCCGGACTCGGCGACGGCACCGAAGCGGTGGACGCCGTCTCCGACGTGCTGGCCACCGACGTGCCGGTACTGGTCGACGCGGACGGGCTGCGGCTGCTGGACCCGGCCGTCGTCCGGGGCCGGACCGCGCCCACCGTCCTCACCCCGCACGCCGGGGAGGCCGCCGCGCTGCTCGGCACGGCCCGCGAGGAGGTGGAGGCCGGGCGGCTCGCCGCCGTCCGGGAACTCGCCGCCCGCTTCGGCGCCACCGTGCTGCTCAAGGGCTCCACCACCCTGATCGCCTCCGCCGCCCCGCACACCCCGGTCCGGGTCAACCCGACCGGCACCCCCTGGCTCGCCACCGCGGGCAGCGGCGACGTGCTCTCCGGGCTGGCCGGCTCCCTGCTCGCCGCAGGACTCGCCCCGCTCGACGCCGCCTCCGCCGCCGCCCACCTGCACGGGCTCGCGGCCCGCCGCGCGGCGGACGGCTCCCCGGTCGCCGCGCTGGACGTCGCCGACGCGATCCCCGCGGCATGGCGGGACGTCCTGGCCTGAGCGATCCTGGAACGAGCAACCGCGCACGAGAGGTGACCGACCGTGAGCAGCAGCGGCGAGATCCGCGTCCACCGGGTCTACGACGAGGTGGAGGACGACGACGGCACCCGGGTCCTGATCGACCGGCTCTGGCCGCGCGGGGTGTCCAAGGAACACGCCGCGATCGACCGCTGGCTCAAGGACCTCACCCCCACCGCCGAACTGCGGTCCTGGTACCACGAGGACCGCTCCGGCAACCGCTACGACGACTTCGTCGAGCGCTACCGCGCCGAACTGGCCGGACCCGCGCAGTCGGCGGCCGTGGACGAGCTGGCCGGCCTGTACCGCGAGGGCGGCCCCGTGACCCTCGTCACGGCGGTCAAGGACATCGAACACAGCCACGTACCGGTGCTGGTGGAGCACCTGGACCACGAGCTGCACCACCGCTGACCCGGCCCGGCGCCCGGCCCGCCCGCCCCGCCACGGCCGCCCGGTGGCACGGCGGTGAGAGACTGGGCGCGATATGAACGAGACAGCGCCCTCGCGAGCCCGTGCCGAAATCGACCTCGCCGCACTCCGCGCCAACGTGCGCGAACTGCGTGCCCGGACGGCCGGGGCGCACCTCATGGCCGTGGTCAAGGCCGACGCCTACGGCCACGGCGCCGTCCCCTGCGCCCGCGCCGCCCAGGAGGCGGGCGCCACCTGGCTCGGCACCGCGACCCCGCAGGAGGCCCTCGCCCTGCGCGCGGCCGGGCTCGGCGGGCGGATGCTGTGCTGGCTCTGGACGCCCGGCGGGCCCTGGCGCGAGGCGATCGAGGCCGACGTGGACGTGTCGGTGAGCGGTCTGTGGGCGCTGCGCGAGGTCACCGCCGCCGCCGTCGCGGCCGGCCGCCCCGCCCGCATCCACCTCAAGGCCGACACCGGTCTCGGCCGGGCCGGCTGCCAGCCCGCCGACTGGCCGGAACTCGTCGCCGCCGCCCGTGCCGCCGAACGCGCCGGTACCGTCCGCGTCACCGGCCTGTGGTCCCACTTCGCGTGCGCCGACGAGCCGGGCCACCCCTCGATCGCCCTCCAGCTGAACACCTTCCGCGAGATGGTGGCGTACGCCGAGAAGGCCGGCGTCGAGCCCGAGGTGCGGCACCTCGCCAACTCCCCGGCCACCCTCACGCTCCCCGAGTCCCACTTCGACCTGGTGCGCACCGGGATCGCCATGTACGGCATCTCGCCCAGCCCCGAGCTGGGCACCTCCGCCGACCTCGGCCTGCGGCCCGTGATGACGCTCGCCGCGTCCGTCGCCCTCGTCAAGCACGTTCCGGCCGGACACGGCATCAGCTACGGCCACCACTACACGACGCCGCGCGGCACCACGCTCGGCCTGATCCCGCTGGGCTACGCCGACGGCATCCCGCGCCACGCCTCGGGCCGGGGCCCG
Source organism: Streptomyces sp. OfavH-34-F (assembly GCF_022347745.1). GTDB lineage: Bacteria > Actinomycetota > Actinomycetes > Streptomycetales > Streptomycetaceae > Streptomyces. Next base: position 254 of record NZ_JAKRGC010000506.1, on the reverse strand, counting down.
GTCCTGGTCGGCGGGGTGCGGCGGACGGTCGCGGGCCGGGTCGCCATGGACCAGTTCGTCGTGGACCTGGACGGCGACGAGCCGGCGCCCGGCGACGAGGCGGTGCTGTTCGGCCCCGGCGACCGGGGCGAGCCGAGCGCCGAGGACTGGGCCCAGGCCGCCGACACCATCGCGTACGAGATCGTCACCCGGATCGGCGCCCGGGTGCCGCGCGTCCACCTCGGCGCGACGCCGGACGGCACCCCGGCCGCCGG
>NZ_JAKRGC010000505.1 GCF_022347745.1 Streptomyces sp. OfavH-34-F | reverse complement strand
CGCCGGGTCGGGCGGCGCGCTGGTCCTGGAGGCGGCGGCGGCCGGGCTGCCGGCGGACCGGCTCGCGGTGTACGAGCCGCCGTACACGCCGGGTCCGGCCGGGCTGCTGTTCACGGCCGACCGCACGGCCCGGCTGCGCCGGCTGCTGGCCGCCGGGGACCGGGCCGGGGCGGTGGAGCTGTTCCTCACGCTGTCCGGTGTCCCGGCGGCGACGGTCGCCAGGATGCGGCGGGCGCCGCTGTGGCGGACCCTGGAATCCGTGGCGCACACACTGGCGTACGACGATCTGCTGCTGGGCGACGGTTCGCTGCCGGCCGCACGGCTGGCGGAGATCGGGGCGCGGTCCCTGGTGGTCTGCGGCGGATTCAGCGCGGCGACGGCGCGGTCGGCGACCCTGCTGCTCGCGCGGGCCCTGCCGCGCGGCCGTCACCGCACCCTGACCGGCCAGACCGGCGAACCGGCCCCGCAGGCGGTGGCCCCGGTGCTGGCGGGGTTCTTCGGCCACGACGCGTACGCCCGCCAGGCGTCCTGAACGGTCCGGCGGACCGGGGACCGGGAAAGCGCCCCGCGCGGCCACGCCCGTACTGGGGTCGGGCGTAGCCGCGCGGGGCTTGTGCGTATCAGGCGCTCGCCGCGCGCTCCCGGCGCACCGTCGTCGCGATCGTGGCCGAGCCGACCACGCGGGTACCGTCGTACAGGACGACCGCCTGGCCGGGGGCCACGCCCCTGACCGGCTCGGTGAACGTGACGTGCAGGGTGTCGCCGACGGCCTCGGCGGTGACCTCGGTCTCGCCGCCGTGGGCGCGCAGCTGCGCGGTGTAGGTGCCGGGGCCGGTGGGGGGCGTGCCGCACCAGCGGGGCCGGATCGCGGTGAGCGCGGTGACGTCCAGGGCCTCGGCGGGGCCGACGGTCACCGTGTTGTTCACCGGGGAGATGTCCAGCACGTAGCGGGGCTTGCCGTCCGGCGCGGGGTGGCCGATGCGCAGGCCCTTGCGCTGGCCGATGGTGAAGCCGAAGGCGCCCTCGTGGGTGCCCACCTTCGTACCGGACTCGTCGACGATGTCGCCCTCGGCCGGGCCGCCGAGGCGGCTCGCCAGGAAGCCCTGGGTGTCGCCGTCCGCGATGAAGCAGATGTCGTGGCTGTCGGGCTTCCGGGCGACCGCGAGGCCCCGGCGCTCCGCCTCGGCGCGGATCTCGTCCTTGGTGGTGAGGGTGTCGCCGAGCGGGAACAGGGCGTGGGCGAGCTGGCGCTCGTCCAGGACGCCGAGCACGTAGCTCTGGTCCTTGGCCGTGTCGGAGGCGCGGTGCAGCTCCCGGCCACCGTCCTCGCCGGTGACGACGGTGGCGTAGTGGCCGGTGCACACGGCGTCGAAGCCGAGGGCGAGGGCCTTGTCGAGCAGCGCGGCGAACTTGATCTTCTCGTTGCAGCGCAGGCACGGGTTGGGGGTGCGCCCCGCCTCGTACTCGGCGACGAAGTCCTCGACGACGTCCTCGCGGAAGCGTTCGGCCAGGTCCCAGACGTAGAAGGGGATGCCGATGACGTCCGCGGCGCGGCGGGCGTCCCGGGAGTCCTCGATGGTGCAGCAGCCGCGGGCACCGGTCCGGAAGGACTGCGGGTTGGCGGAGAGGGCGAGGTGCACACCGGTCACGTCGTGGCCCGCCTCGACGGCGCGGGCCGCGGCGACGGCGGAGTCGACACCGCCCGACATGGCGGCGAGCACACGGAGGGGGCGCTGGGGAGTCTCAGTCATAGCCCCACCAGGGTACGTGGGGGCGGGAACCGAACGCTCGCGGATATGCGTTGTCCGTCACATGGGGACCAAGGGGACGGACGGCGCCCGCTCCGGGACCGGTATCGGCCGGCGCTCGGTGCTGATCGGCGGCGTCGTCACGGCGGTGGGCACGGCGGCGCTGGCGCGGGACCGGCTGAAGCGCACCTGGTGGCGGATGCCCGGCGTGGAGAAGCCGCGCACACCGGGCGCGGTGGACTACGCGCGGGCCCGCTGGGTCGCCGCGTCGGAGGCGAACTGGCGGCGGGCCGACCGCCCCGACGACTACCGCGTGGACCGGGTGGTCATCCATGTCACGCAGGGCGGCTTCGACAGCGCGGTCCGTGCCTTCCAGGACCCCGGTCACCGGGCGGCGGCGCACTACGTGGTGCGCAAGGACGGCCGGGTGACGCAGATGATCCGCGAGCTGGACGTGGCGTTCCACGCGGGCAACCGCTCGTACAACGAGCGCAGTGTGGGCATCGAGCACGAGGGCTTCGTGGAGCGCCCCCAGGACTTCACGGCCGCGATGTACAGGTCGTCGGCCGCGCTGACCGCCGCGATATGCGGCCGGTACGGCATTCCGCTGGACCGGGAGCACATCATCGGGCACGCCGAGGTGCCGGGCGCCGACCACACCGACCCGGGCCGCGGCTGGGACTGGGACCGCTACCTGGAGCTGGTCCGCCGCGCGGCCTCGGCGCCGGAGCGCGAGAAGACCTGAGGGCGGGGCGGGCGCCCGGCCGGGGCGGGCGTTCAGCTGAGCCCGGCCGTCCGGGCGCGGGCGACGGCGGGGCCGATGGCGCGGGCGACGTCCTCGACGTCCTGGGCGGTGGAGGTGTGGCCGAGCGAGAAGCGCAGGGTGCCGCGGGCCAGGTCCGGATCGCTGCCGGTGGCCAGCAGGACGTGGCTGGGTTGGGCGATCCCGGCGGTGCAGGCGGAACCGGTGGAGCACTCGATGCCCTGGGCGTCCAGCAGCAGCAGGAGCGAGTCGCCCTCGCAGCCGGGGAAGGTGAAGTGCGCGTTGGCCGGGAGCCGGCCGCCGGGCGCGGGGTCGCCGCCGAGCAGCGCGTCGGGGACGGCGGCCAGGACGGCGTCGGCCAGCCGGTCGCG
>NZ_JAKRGC010000504.1 GCF_022347745.1 Streptomyces sp. OfavH-34-F | reverse complement strand
GTTCGCCGGGGCGCTCGGCGTACGGCTCGGCGGCACCCTCGCGTACGGGGGCCGCGTCGAACACCGGCCCGTGCTCAACGGGGAGGCGGGCCGGGCCGTGGAGACCGGCGACATAGAACGGGCCGTGCGGCTCTCGCGCCGGGTGGGCGTCCTCGCCCTCGGCGTCAGCGTCGCGGCCCGGCTGGGCGCGGCGGCGGCCGCGCGCCGGATCGCGGGAACGGGACGCGGCCGGGCACACCCTTCCGGACGGAGGACCGTATGAGCGGCGGACTGCTGGTCGCCGGGACCACATCGGACGCGGGCAAGAGCGTCGTCACCGCGGGCATCTGCCGCTGGCTGGTGCGCCGGGGGGTGAAGGTCGCCCCGTTCAAGGCGCAGAACATGTCGCTGAACTCCTTCGTCACCCGCGAGGGCGCCGAGATCGGCCGCGCCCAGGCGATGCAGGCGCAGGCCGCCCGCGTGGAGCCGACCGCCCTGATGAACCCGGTGCTGCTCAAACCCGGCGGCGACCGCTCCAGCCAGGTCGTCCTCCTGGGGCGGCCGGTCGGCGAGATGAGCGCCCGCGGCTACCACGGCGGACGGCAGGAACAGCTCCTGTCCACCGTCACGGACTGCCTGGAACAGCTGCGGAGCAGCTACGACGCGGTGATCTGCGAGGGGGCCGGCTCACCGGCCGAGATCAATCTGCGGCGCACCGACATCGTGAACATGGGCATCGCCCGCGCCGCGCGCTTCCCCGTCGTGGTCGTCGGGGACATCGACCGGGGCGGGGTCTTCGCCTCGTTCTTCGGCACGACGGCGCTTCTCGCGCCCGAGGACCAGGAGCTGATCGCCGGCTACCTGGTCAACAAGTTCCGCGGCGACGTCTCGCTGCTCGAACCGGGGCTCGACATGCTGCACGGGCTGACCGGCCGCCCCTCGTACGGGGTGCTGCCCTTCGCGCACGGCCTGGGCATCGACGAGGAGGACGGCCTGCGGGTGTCGCTGCGCGGCACGGTGCGGGAGTCGGCGGTCGCCCCGCCGCACGGCGAGGACGTCCTGCGCGTCGCCGTGTGCGCGGTGCCGCTGATGTCCAACTTCACCGATGTGGACGCGCTGGCCGCCGAACCCGGTGTCGTCGTGCGGTTCGTGGACCGGGCGGAGGAGCTGGCCGACGCCGATCTCGTCGTCGTGCCGGGCACCCGGGGCACCGTGAAGGCGCTCGCCTGGCTGCGCGCACGCGGACTCGCCGACGCGCTGGCGCGGCGCGCCGCCGAGGGCCGCCCGGTGCTCGGCGTGTGCGGCGGCTACCAGATCCTCGGCGAGCGCATCGAGGACGACGTCGAGTCGCGGGCCGGCCGGGTGGACGCGCTCGGGCTGCTGCCGGTGCGGGTGCGCTTCGACCGCGAGAAGACCCTGGCCCGGCCGTCCGGGGAGGCGCTCGGCGCGCCCGTCGAAGGGTACGAGATCCACCACGGCGTCGCCGAGGTCCGCGGCGGGGAGCCGTTCCTGACGGACGGCCGGGGCACCCCGCTGGACGGCTGCCGTGCGGGCGCGGTGTGGGGGACGCACTGGCACGGCTCGCTGGAGAGCGACGCGTTCCGCCGCCGGTTCCTGACCGAGGTCGCCCGGATCACGGGCCGCCGCTTCGTGCCCGCCCCGGACACCTGTTTCGCCGCGCTGCGCGAGGAGCAGCTCGACCGCCTCGGCGACCTGATCGAGGAACACGCGGACACGGACGCGCTGTGGCGGCTCATCGAATCGGGCGCTCCGCCCGGCCTGCCGTTCATCCCGCCGGGAGCGCCCGCAGCCCCCGTCAAGGAGGTCATGTGAGTACGCCTTATCCCTTCACCGCGCTCGTCGGCCAGGAGGACCTGCGGCTCGGACTGCTGCTGAACGCGGTGAGCCCGGCCGTGGGCGGAGTCCTGGTACGGGGCGAGAAGGGCACCGCCAAGAGCACCGCCGTCCGCGCGCTGGCCGCGCTGATGCCGCACGTCGCGGTCGTGCCGGGGTGCCGGTTCTCGTGCGACCCGGCCGCGCCCGACCCGGCGTGTCCGGACGGGCCGCACGAGGGCGCCGCCGGCGTGTCGCGGCCGGCCCGGACCGTGGAGTTGCCGGTCGGCGCGTCGGAGGACCGGCTCGTCGGGGCGCTCGACATCGAGCGGGCCCTGTCCGAGGGCGTGAAGGCGTTCGAGCCGGGGCTGCTCGCGGACGCGCACCGCGGAATCCTGTACGTGGACGAGGTCAACCTCCTCCACGACCATCTGGTGGACCTGCTGCTGGACGCGGCGGCCATGGGCGCCTCGTACGTGGAGCGCGAGGGCGTCTCCGTGCGGCACGCCGCGCGGTTCCTGCTCGTGGGGACGATGAACCCGGAAGAGGGCGAGCTGCGGCCGCAGTTGCTGGACCGGTTCGGGCTGACCGTCGAGGTGGCCGCGTCGCGGGAGACCGACGAGCGGGTGGAGGTCGTGCGGCGGCGCCTGGCGTACGAGGACGACCCGGCCGCCTTCGCCGCGCGCTGGGCCGGTGAGGAGGCGGAGCTGCGGGACCGGATCACGGCCGCGCGGGCGCTGCTGCCCGAGGTGGTGCTCGGTGACGGGGCGCTGCGTCAGATCGCGGCGACGTGCGCGGCGTTCGAGGTGGACGGGATGCGCGCGGACATCGTGATGGCCCGGACCGCCACCGCGCTGGCCGCGTGGGCGGGGCGCACCGACGTGCGCGCCGAGGACGTCCGGCAGGCGGCGCTGCTCGCGCTCCCCCATCGGCGCCGGCGCAACCCGTTCGACGCGCCGGGGCTCGACGAGGACAAGCTGGACGACACGCTGGAGCGCAACGGCGGCGGGGACGACGAGCCGGAGCCGGACGGGCCCGGTGACGGCGGGGGCGGCGAGGGGGCGTTCGGTGGGCAGGCCGCGCC
>NZ_JAKRGC010000503.1 GCF_022347745.1 Streptomyces sp. OfavH-34-F | reverse complement strand
CGCCGCCGGAGCCGGAGCCGTCCCCGGTCGGCTGAACGGCGGCGGTCAGCCGGCGGCCAGCAGCGCGTCGGCCCGCGCGGTCACCTCGGTGAGCACCCGGCCCGCCGCCTCCAGGTCCGCCGCCGGCAGATCGCCGTACAGCGCGGCGGTGACCTCGGCCAGGGCCGCCCGGTGCGTGCGCACCAGGCGCCGGCCCGCAGGGGTCAGGGTGAGCAGTACCGGGCCGTCCGCGGCGCGCTCCTCCAGGAGGCCGGCCGACGTCAGCTCGGCAAGGGTCTGTTCCGCCACCGGGACGGCCAGCTTCGCGGCGCCGGTCAGGCGCGCGACCAGTTGGTCCCGCCCGATGGTGCCGCCCTTGTCGTCGGTGGCGTTGAGCGCCATGGACTGGTGGAAGGTGGTGCCCTCGGTCAGCAGCCGCTCGGCGACGGCGCGCGTGGCGTAGTGGGCCATGCCGATGATCTGGCCGTTGACGGTGATACCGGACGCGGTGGTCATGGCTGCTCCTCGCGGGAAACGGTGACAGGGGGAACCGGCACGTCGAGCAGGGCCCTCAGTGCCTCGGTGAACGCCTCGGTGGCCGGGCCGTCGAGGCCGCCCAGCGGCGCGAGCAGCCCGTCGACCAGCTCCCGCACCACGGCGACCGCGCGATCCGTGGCCGCGCGGCCCTCGCCGGTCAGCGACAGCCGCACCGCCCTGCTGTCCGACGGATCGGCGGCCCGTTCGACGAGCCCGGCCGCCTCCAGGGAACGGGCCAGCTTCGAGACGTAGAGCGGTTCGAGCCCGGTGTGGTCCGCCAGCGCCCGCTGGCTGGGCCGTGTCCCGGCGTGCTCCATGCCCTGCAGGGAGGCGACCAGCGAGTACTGGGCGTGAGTCAGTCCGAGCGGTGCCAGTGCCCGGTCGATGGCCACCCGCCACTTCATGGACAGGCGCCACACCAGGAACCCCGGAGTGGGGCCGTCGATCGATGCGCTCATAGCCCATACGGTACATGGCTACTATGTACATGGCTACTAAATTCCGGCGACCTCGGCGGCCCCGGCGGCGAGGACCCGCCTCAGTTCCCCGGATCGACCAGCGCGTCGGCGTGCGCCAGCCCGCTCTCGGCCGACACCGACTCCAGCGACTGGGCGTCGCGCACCGGCGCGAACCGCACCTCCGGCTCGCCGTCCCCGCCCGTCCCGGCCAGCCGGAACCCGTACACCGCCGGGCGCGGCAGGCTGTTGTACGCCCACGGGGTGGAGAAGTAGTACGCGCCCGTGTCGTACAGCACCACGAAGTCGCCAGCGCGCAGTTCGGGCAGCGGACGGGCGTGCGCGACGACGTCGCCGGCGAAGCAGCACGGACCGGCGATGTCCTGGACGACGGGCGGACCGCCCTTCGGCCTCCCCTCGGCGTCGAAGGCGCCCACCCGCAGCGGCCAGGCCTCCGGCATGAAGACCGTCCGGGTGGCGGTCTGGGCGCCCGCGTGCGTGAGCGCCACACGCCGCCCGCCCGCCTCCTTCGCGTACTCCACCAGCGCGCCGATGAACCCGTTCTTCGCGAGGAGCGACCGGCCGAACTCGGTGACCAGCTCGTACCGCCCGTCGAAGAGGCCCGGAACGGCGGACCGCAGCGCCGCCGCGTACGCGGCGAACGTGGGGCGCGTCTCGTCGTCGGCGAAGTTCACCGGGAGACCGCCGCCGATGTCCAGCCCGGTGACCTGCCGGCGGCCCAGCCGGGCGTTGATTTCCTCGGCCAGCCGGTACGTCTCGCCGATCCCGGCCGCGATCAGCTCCAGGGAGCAGCCCTGTGAGCCGACATGGGCGTGCAGCCGGGTCAGCCACGGGTGCGCGGCGAACGCGCTGATCACCCGCTCCCGCGCGCCGGGGTCGCGCAGCGCCACGCCGAACTTCGACGTGGCCGTGGCCGTGCTCATCGCGCCGATGGCGCCGCCCCCGACCTGGGGGTTGACCCGCAGGCCGATCGCGGACACCGCGTCCGCCGGCCGCAGCGCGGCGATCCGGGCCACCTCGTCGAGGTTGTCGGCGTTGATCGCCACGCCCACCGCCAGCGCGCGGCGGATCTCGTCGCGGGTCTTGGCGGGCGAGTCCAGGACGATCACCGAGGGCGCGAATCCGGCGTCCAGCGCGAGCCGCAGCTCACCGGGGCTAGCGACCTCGCAGCCCATCCCGCACCGGGCCAGCAGCCGCAGCACCGGGACGAGCGAGGACGCCTTCGCGGCGAACGTGTGCAGCACGGCGGGCACCCCGGGGAACGCCTCGTGCAGGGCGGCGACCGAAGCGCGCACCCCGTCCGTGTCGATGAAACCGGCCACCGGCGTGGCTTCGCCGAGCAGGCCGGTGGCCACGGCATGGCGCACCACCGCCGCGACACGCGCGGACGGGGCCGCGAGGGAGGGGACGGGGGCGGAGGATGACGGATGGATGCTCATGGAGCCAGATTCGGTGACGGCCGCCCCCAGGTCTCTGTCCGGAAGGCCAGGAATCGCGCAGCGGATTGGCCGATCGGCCAAGCACCGTACGCACGGACCGCAACCTACCCGCTGAGCCGCACGGCGAGGGTGACCAGCAGCCGGGTGTCGGGGTCGTCCAGATCCACCCCGTACCGGTCCCGCGCGCGCCGCAGCCGGTAGCGCAGCGTGTTGGGGTGGACGACCAGCCGCGCCGCCGCCCGCGCGACGTCGCCCGACGCGTCCAGATAGGCCGCCAGCGAACGGACCAGCTCACCGCCGGCCGCCAGATCCGTGCGTATCAGGTCGTGCACGGGGCCGCGGCCCGCCTCCCAGACCGGCCGGGCGGCGTCCAGGACCCGGGCGACGTCCAGCGAGGGGCCCACGTCCGCGGCGTCCGCCGCCCGCAGCGCGCCTCCCGCGCCCGCTCGTTCGCGCAGCACCCGCACGATCAGCAGCGCCTCCTCGCACGAGCCCCG
>NZ_JAKRGC010000502.1 GCF_022347745.1 Streptomyces sp. OfavH-34-F | reverse complement strand
GCCGTGGCGGCGGCGCCGGGGTCAGTGCGCGGCGCGGGCGGCGCCCCGGACCCCGTCGAGGATCATGGCGACGGCGGTGTCGGCGATGACGCCGGGCTCCTCCGCGACGCTCAGCTCGATGCGCCGCACGGCCGCGTCCACGGAGCCCTGGAGCAGCATGGCCGCGAGGCGGGGCTCCTGGTGGCCCAGGTCGCCGAGGGCCTCGACGATCATGGCGATCAGGCCGCCGTGCGCGGCGCGGATCTTCTCGCGGGCGCCGGCGTCCAGCTCGCTGGCGGAGATCGCGACCACCGCGCGGTGGCGCCGGTCGCCGACGAGGTCGAGCTGGCGCCGTACGTACGCCTCGATCTTCTCCTCGGGCGTCCGGGCGCGCTCCATCGCGCCCTCCACCTCGGCGGCCCAGACCGGGAAGTCGACGGCGCACAGCTCCTCGACGACGGCGGCGCGGGAGCGGAAGTACTCGTAGACGGAGGATCTGGCGAGGCCCGTGCGTTCGGCGAGGGCGGGGAAGGTCAGCGCTTCGGTGCCTCCTTCGGACAGCAGGGAGCGCGCTGCGTCCAGGAGGGCGCCGCGCTGCATGGTCCGGTGCTCGGCCACGGAGGCCGCTCGAATCCTGGGCACGTCCCCACTTTACGGCGGCGGCCGCCGCCGTGGGAGCGCGAGCCCTCAGGTGGCCGAAGCCGCGCGCTCAGCGGCCGGCGTCGGCGAGCTTCGCCCGGAGCTGGAGCACCGACTTGGTGTGGATCTGGCTGACCCGGCTCTCGGTGACCCCGAGGACGTTGCCGATCTCGGCGAGGGTCAGGCCCTCGTAGTAGTAGAGCGTGACGACCGTCTTCTCGCGGTCCGGGAGGGTGTTGATGGCCCTGGCGAGCAGCCGTCTCAGCTCGCGGTCCTCCGCGACCTCCACCGGGTCGTCGGCGGCGGTGTCCTCCAGCGTGTCCATCAGGCTCAGCCGGTCGCCGCCCTCGCCGCCCACATGGAGCAGCTCCTCCAGCGCCACCACATTGGCCAGGGACAACTGGCTGAAAACCGCGTGCAGTTCCTCGAGGGTGACGTCCATCTCGGCGGCGACCTCCGCCTCGGACGGGGTGCGGCGCAGCTGCGCCTCCAGCGTGGCGTAGGCGCGCTCGACGGCGCGGGCCTTCTGCCGCACGGAGCGGGGAATCCAGTCCAGCGCCCGCAGTTCGTCGATCATCGCGCCGCGGATGCGGGTGATCGCGTACGTCTCGAACTTGATGGCCCGCTCGATGTCGAACTTCTCGATCGCGTCGATCAGCCCGAACACCCCGGACGAGACGAAGTCCGCCTGCTCGACGTTGGACGGCAGCCCCACGCTCACCCGCCCGGCGACGTACTTCACCAGGGGCGAGTAGTGCAGGATCAGCTGCTCCCGCAGCCGTCCGTCGCCCGTCGTCTTGTACGAGCGCCACAACTCGTCGAGCGAGGACGGGGCGGGAGGGCGCACAGTGCCACGCGCAGCCGGTGGTACTGCCGCGCGGTCAGACCCGGAGGTGTGCTGGGGCATGTGGTGCCTTGAGCCGTTCTGCCGTGAAGTACTGGGACTTGTCTCTGGGGCGGAATCCTTGTGAGCGTAGCGTGACTGAGTTGTCGCGGTGCGCGCAGGATAGAGGATCAGGACCGTGCGCCCGCGGGGGCGCGGTCACAACGCGCGACCCGGCCGCGGACATGACAGCCCGTCGGGGTGCGGACGCACCTGGCGCACGGAGCCGTCGCCGCAGGCACCGGCCCCGAAGCCACCGTGGAAGCGTCCGCCGAGGTCATCGGCAACACCTTTTCACCCGAATGCCCCAGGTCAAGAACCGCCTCGCCGCACCTCCTCCCGGCAAGTCCCGCGCCGCGTCAACCTCCAGCCTTCGCCTTGGCGTTCGACGAACCCCAGTGAGTGAAGTTCGTACAACTTGGCGAGGGCTTCATCGGCGCTCGTCCCTGCCACGCGCGCCGCCTCCCTGGCGTCGGCGGGGCCGCGCCCCGGCAGGGCGTCGAGCACCCGCGCGGCGACGGGGTCGAGGAGGTCCCGCGTGAGCACCGGGCCGCTCCTGGGCGGCGCGAGGTCCCCGATGTCCCCCACCAGTTCGGCCACTTCGGCCGCGTCCGTGACCAGGGCCGCCTCGCCGCGCAGGAGTTCGTGCACGCCCGCCGACAGTCCGCTGGTGGCCGGGCCCGGGACGCCCATGGTGAACCGCCCGAGCCGCTGGGCGGCGCGCGCCGTGACCAGGGAGCCGCTGCGGTACTCCGCCTCCACGACGACCGTCCCCCGCGTCAGCGCGGCGATCACCCGGTTGCGCAGGACGAACCTGCTCCGCGTCGGGTGCTCGGAGGGCGGCAGCTCACCGAGGACGAGCCCCTGCCCGGCCACCCGCCCGATCAGTTCGGCATGACCGCGCGGGTAGGCCACGTCCACCCCGCAGGCCAGCACCGCCATGGTGGCGCCGCCCGCGGCCAGCGCGCCCCGGTGCGCCGCCCCGTCCACCCCGAAGGCGGCCCCCGACACGACCACCCAGCCCCGCTCCGCGAGCCCCGAGCCCAGTGTGGCCGCCATGTGCGCCCCGTACGGGGTGCAGGCGCGGGCGCCGACCACGGCGACCGAGCGCAGCGCCCAGAGCCTCAGGTCGGGGTGCCCGCGTACCCACAGCCCGGTCGGCCGCGCGTCCCCCAGGTCGTCGAGCTGGGTCGGCCATTCCCGGTCCCCGGGGCAGACGAAGCGCCCGCCGATCGCCGCGACGTCCGCCAGGTCCCGTTCCGGGTCGGCCCCGGCGGCCCGGAGCCGGTAGCCGGCCAGCCGCCGCACCGTCATGCCGCGCAGCCGTTCCGCCTCACCGGCCGGGTCCGCGATCCGCCGCCACAGCTCGACCGCGCCGCATTCCCGCAGCCACCGCCCGCCCCACTCGTCCCCCGGCTCCAGCACCCGG
>NZ_JAKRGC010000501.1 GCF_022347745.1 Streptomyces sp. OfavH-34-F | reverse complement strand
GACCCCGAGGCGTCCCACGACGCCCGGCTCGCCGCCGCCTGCTGGCGCGTCGAGTCCGCCGTGGAGGCGCTGACCGCCCCGGAGCGCCCCGCCCGCGCCACCCCCGCCACCCTTCCGGCCCACCCGGCCGGCACCGAACCCGCCCTCGCCCACCTGCACAGCCTGGAACGCGCGCTCACCGAACTCGCCGCCCCCCTGCACAGCCCACCCGGAGCGCCCCTGGTCACCGCCTGACCGCGACCCTTGGTCCGGACCAGCACACCGCACTGCTACCGTCGCCGGAAAGATCACGACGGCCACGTCCGCCGAGCGCAGCGCCGGCGGGGAGGAGCAGCGGTGGACAGCAGCAACGGTGCGGGACGGGCATTCATCGGGTCGTTCACCTCGGCCGGCGGACGGGGCGTCACCGTCGCCGCCGTGGACCCGCTGACCGGCGCGCTCACGGTCCTGGGCGCGACGGACGCCGTCGCCGACCCCTCCTACCTGGCGCCCGGCCCCGGCGGCACGGTCCTCTACGCGGTCAGCGAGACCGGACCGGGAGCCGCCGCGGCCCTCGACGTCACCGCGGACGAGCCCCGCACCCTTGGCGAGATCCGGCCCGTGGACGGCGACGGCCCCACCCACCTCGCCCTCGCGGCCGGCCACCTGGTCACCGCCAACTACACCTCCGGCAGCGTCAGCGTGCTGCCCGTCGCCGGCGACGGCACCCTCGGCCCCGTCGCCTCCGTCCTCGCCCACGAGGGCAGCGGCCCGGTCACCGACCGCCAGGAGGGCCCGCACGCCCACCAGGTCCTGCCCGACCCGTCCGGCACCTGGGTCCTGAGCGTCGACCTCGGCACCGACTCCGTACGCGTCTGCGCGCTCGACCCGGCCACCGGGGAGCTGCGCCCGCACGGCGAGACGGCCCTGCGCCCCGGCATCGGCCCCCGCCACCTGGCGTTCCACCCCTCGGGCCGGCACGCCTACGTCCTGAACGAACTGGAACCCACGGTCACCGTGTGCCGGTGGGACGCCACCGGGGGCGTCCTGGAGCCGGTCGGCGAGACCCCCGTGCTCCCCGGGGACGCGACCGGCCCCAGCTACCCCTCCGAGGTCGTCGTCGCCCCCGACGGACGGTTCCTGTGGGCCGCCAACCGCGGCCACGACAGCATCTCCGTGCTCGCCCTCGACGCGACCGGCGAGCACCCCTCGCTGGTCACCACCGTGGACTGCGGCGGCCACTGGCCCCGCGACCTCGCGCTCGACCCGACCGGCCGCCGGCTGTACGCGGCCAACGAGCGCAGCGGCAACGTCGCCTGGTTCACCGTGGACCCGGAGACCGGCGTCCCGCACCACGAGGGCTCCCTCGACGCCCCGGCCGCCTCCTGCGTGGTCTTCGGCTGACAGCGACGGGGCCCCCGCGCCGGACTGCCGTCCGCCGCGGGGGCCCCGCTCGTGGAACCGGAAGGGTCAGTGGGCCTGCGCCCCCTGCGCGGCCTGCGGGGTGATCCCCAGGGCCGACGCGTACATCGAGAGCACCAGCTTGCCGATCGCCGGGTACGCGCCCAGCGGCTCGGCGCTCGCGCAGCCGGCCTCCTTCGCCGCCGCGTCCAGCAGGCCCTCCGTCACCTCGGGGCCCACCACGTACGGCGCCACGGCGAGCTGCAGCGAGCCGGCACCCTTCAGCTGGTCCGCGATCGCGGCGACCGAGCCCTCCACGTCGAGCGCGGCGGCCATCACCGGCACCGCGAGCCGGGCCGCCAGCAGCATGCCCGTGATCCCGGCGGCCTGCACGGCCTCCTCGCCGCCCATCGTGGCGAGCACGATGCCGTCGGCGGCCGTCGCCACCGTGAACAGCCTGGCCCGGTCCGCGCGGGCGAGCCCCGCCTCGGACAGCCGCACGTGCAGGGCCTCCGCCAGCAGCGGGTGCGGGCCGAGGACGTCGGTCAGCTCGGCCGGGGCCTCGCTGTCCGTGATCGCCTGACGTATCCGCCGTACCAGCGCGCCGTCCGGCCCCGCGAGCAGCGGGACCACCACGGCGGCCGGGCCCTCGGGCTCGGCGACCTCACGGCCGACGGCCAGCGCCTGCTCGTAGCGCGCGGTGCGCTCGGCGGCGGAGTGCGCGATCACGGAGGCCAGCGCCGGGTACTCGGCGTCGTCGCCGTCCACGTAACCGATCAGGGCGTTCAGGCCGGGCAGCTCGGAACGGGCGATGCTGACGACCTCTTCGGCGAGGCTGCGGCTCTCCGGGGAAGGGGTGCCGGGAACGGCGAGAACGAGCGCGGCAGCGCCCTCGGGCGCGACCACCGGCTCCGGGCGGCGGTGCCGTCCGGACTGGCGAGGTCGCGGCATTCGTACAGGCAGGCCGGAAGCGGGCCCAGTGGGGGTGCTCATGGCGCCGCATGCTACTGGTTTTGGGCCGCCCCCTGCGCGGGGAGGGTCCGGTCGAGCGGCCTCTGTCCGCTTTTATCCGATCGGCGGCTTACCGGGGTTGATGTGCCGCTCGCCCGGTGCCGGCGGGGTGGACGCCGGCACACGCAGCAGCGTCGGGTGAGCCGGCAGCCGCAGCTCTCCGGCGGCCAGCGCGCGGGCGATCCGCACCGCGCCGAGCAGCGGATCACCCGAACCGGGGACCGCCCGCGCCCCCGGCAGCAGCCGCGCCAGGTGCTCGTACAGCGGTACGAGCAACGGCTCGCCCATCCGGAACAGCCCGCCCGTCAGCGCGACTTCGCACCCCTCGTCGCCCGGACCCGGCTGCGGGCAGACCGCCGCGGCCGCCTCCGCGATGTGCGCGGCAGCGGCGTCCAGGATGCCCGCGGCCACCGGATCGCGGTCCGCGCACGCGGCCACCTCCGGCGCGAACGAGGCCAGCAGGGCGGGCCGGTCGGCGCGCGGATACAGCAGCCCCGGCAGCGCGGCCGGCGCGCCGAACACCGCCTCCAGCCGCTCCAGCAGAGAT
>NZ_JAKRGC010000500.1 GCF_022347745.1 Streptomyces sp. OfavH-34-F | reverse complement strand
CCGCGAGCAGGGCGGTGCCCCGCACCCCGTGCACGACGAGCCGGTCTCCCGTATCGCCGGGGTCAGCGCCTCCGGCCTGCCGGTCCGCAAGCGCACCGCGCCCCAGCAGTGGCCCGCGCTGGGCAAGCGGGGCGCCGCCGAGCAGCGGTCCGGCGCCGGTGCGCCGCGGCCGACGACCCCTCGCCGCCGGGACTCCCGGCAGGTCTCCGACGTCCTCGCGGCCTACGCCCAGGGCATCAGCCGGAGCACGAACCCCCGCGGGCGTCCCGCCAACAATGACGAAACCGAACGGACCAAGAAATGACCTCACCCACCGACCTGAGCTGGATTCTGAGCGACTTCGCCGGACGCATTCCGGAGGTCACCCAGGCGATAGCCGTGTCCGTGGACGGACTCGCGCTCGCGTACACCGGCGTGGAGCGCGACGACGCCGACCGGCTGGCCGCGATCGCCTCCGGCGTCGTCAACCTGCTGTCGGCGGCGGCCCAGTTGACGGACACCGACCCGGTGGAGCACAGCCTCACCGCGATGGAGGGCGGCTACATGTTCTCCATGGCCGTCTCCAGCGGTGCCTCGCTCCTGGTCACCACGACCCGGGACGCGGACATCGGCGAGGTCAGCTACATGATGTCCGAACTGATCAACCAGGTCGGTGACTCGCTGTCCCCCGAGGTCCGCAGCCCCCACACATCCCCCACACGCTGACCCGGCCGTTCCCCCACGGCCGCACCGACCCGTCCGCGGAGCCTCGCTCCGCGGTCGGGTCACACCGTTGTCCACTCCCACACCCCCGATGAGAGCCCACATGTTCTTCGACATATCCCGCCGTACGCGCCAGCGCAGATTCATCCGGCCCGCGGGCGCGGCCGCCCTCGCCCTGGGTCTCGCCGCCGTCACCGGCTGCAGCGGCGACAGCGGCTCCGGCGACGAGACGGTCAAGGTCGGTCTGGTCGCCTCGCTGTCCGGCACCTACAAGCCGGTCGGCACCGACCTGCGGGCCGGTTTCGACCTCTATCTCAAGACGCACGACAACAAGCTCGGCGGCCGCAAGGTCGAGCTGATCGTGGCCGACGAGGGCGACGGCCCGCCCACCGCCGTCCCGGCCGCCACCAAGCTGGTCAAGAAGGACAAGGTCGACGTCCTGACCGGCCTCGTCAGCGGTGGCTCGGTCAACGCCGTCCTGCCGCTGGTCACCCAGGCCAAGATCCCCTTCCTCGGCTCCAACGCCCGTCCCGAGGTCAAGGACCCCGAGTACGTGTGGACGACGAGCTTCATGTCCGACGAGCCGGGCCGGGCCATCGCCCCGTACGTCAAGGAGAAGGTGGACGGACCGGTCTACGCGATCGGCCCGGACTACCAGGGCGGCTACGACGAACTGCGCGGGTTCACCGACGAGTTCAAGCGCGTCGGCGGCAAGCTGGCCAACCCGGACGGCAAGACCAAGTGGACGCCGTTCCCGCAGACGACCAACTTCATGCCGTACTTCGCGGAGATCGCCAAGACCGACGCCAAGGCGGTCTACTGCTTCTACGCGGGCAAGGCGGCCATCGACTTCGCCAAGCAGTACGCCCAGTCCGACATCGCCGACCTGCCGCTGTACACGGCGTTCGTCACCGAGGGCAGCGTGCTCCAGGCCGAGGGCCCGGCCGCCAAGGGCATCTACTCCGTCCTGAACTACGCCCCGGACCTCGACAACGCTGCCAACCGCAAGTTCGTCGCCGACTGGACCGCAGAGCACGACACCCAGCCGACCACGTACGCGATGTCCTCGTACGACGCCGCCGCCGTCCTCGACAAGGCGATCGCGGACGCCGACAAGAAGGGCGACGTCACCCCGGAGACCATCAACAAGGCCATCGCGGGCCTGGGCCAGATCGACAGCCCGCGCGGCAACTGGGAGTTCAGCGAGAAGGCCCACGCGCCGGTGCAGACGTGGTACCTGCGCCAGGTGCGCTCGGACGGCAACCAGCTGTCCAACGTCATGGTCCAGGACCTGGCGACCCTCGGCGGCTGACATGGAGCTCCTCGATGCCCACCTCGTGCCGGCGGTGGACGGCGTGGCCTACGGGCTGCTGCTGTTCGTCGTCGCCGCCGGCCTGAGCCTCGCGTTCGGCACCGCCGGCGTACTCAACCTCTCGCACGGCATGCTGTACGCGATCGGCGCCTACACCGGCGCCGAGCTGAGCGACGGAACCTGGGGCGGCCTCGCCCTCGGACTGGCCGCCGGAACGGCGGCCGCGGCACTCGCCGGGGCGGGCCTGTCCGCCGCGACGATGCCCCTCGCCCGGCGTGGGCATCTCGCTCAGGCCCTGCTGACCTTCGGCATCGCCCTGGTCGGCGGGGACCTGCTCATCCAGCTCTTCGGAGCGGACGAGCTACCGGTGCGGGTTCCCGGCGCGCTCGACTCGTCGGTCCATCTGCTGGGCCACCGCTACCCCGCCTACCGGCTCGGCTTCATCGCGATGGCCGTCGCCCTGGCGGCCTTCGGTACGTGGGTGCTGACCCGGACCCGCGTGGGTGCGGCGGTGCGCGCGTCGGCCGACGACCCCCAGATGCTCGCTGCCACCGGCCACAGCCCCCGCGCCGTGCACATCGGTGTGCTCGCGGCCGCGGGCGCGCTGGCCGGGGCGGCGGGCGTGCTGGGGGCGCCGATCATCGGGCCCGGGCCCGGCACCTCCGAGAACGTGCTGATGCTGTCCCTCGTGGTCGTCGTCCTCGGCGGGCTGCGCTCGCTGTGGGCGACGTTCGCGGCGGCCGTCGCCGTGGGCGAGGTGCAGACCCTGGGCGTCTCGGTGCTGCCGGACCTGGCACCGTACCTGCTGTTCGCCGCGATGGCGGCGGTCCTCGTGTTCCGCTCCCGCTTCACCGAGCCGGCGGCGCACGAGGAGCGCGGCCCGGACACCGACCCGGTGTCCCGGCTGCGCCGGACGCTGGCCGCGCGGTGGCGGGACCGGCCGCGCGCGGCGGCGCCCGCA
>NZ_JAKRGC010000004.1 GCF_022347745.1 Streptomyces sp. OfavH-34-F | reverse complement strand
GCGCGGGGCGTCGCCGGCCGCGCCCCTTGGCGTTGGCGGCGCGCCTGCGCTCGGCACGGCCGCCTGGGGACGGCGCGGGCGTCACGGAAGCGCCGGTGCCGGGTACGTCCTCGGGCTCATCGGGTCCGGTGTACGCGTCCGGCTCCTGGCGGTGCGCCGGTCCGGGTCCTGCGTCCGCCTCGTACGGCGGGGGCGGTTCGTAAGGTTCGTACGGTTCGTACGGGTCTATTCGGTGGAACACCGCCGTGGGCGGCTCGGTGCCGTCGTCCCCCAGAGGCTGCGGGGCCGCCGGGGGCTGCCGCACGGGCTCCTGGTGGCCGTACCAGTCCCGTTGGTAGCCCTCGGGGTCGTACCACTCCTGCGGGCCCTCCTGAGCGCCCTGGAGGCCGTACGGCGCCTGCTGCTGCGAGGGGACGGGCCCCGGTCCGGGCAGCGGGTCGTTCAACGGGTCCGACAGCCGGTGCGCCGCCGCCTGGAACGCCGCCGGGTCCTCGTACGCCCGCGCATCGTGCGGGTTGTCCTGCCCGGTCCCGGCTCCGTGGCGGAGTGGGGTCACGCGACGGCCTTGCCCACCACCGGAGCGAGCCCCGCCGACCTCTCGACGGCTCCGGTGTCCCCGCAGCGCACCAGCCAGTTGGCCAGCATCAGATGTCCGTGCTCGGTGAGCACCGACTCGGGATGGAACTGCACGCCCTCCACGGCCAGTTCCCGGTGGCGCAGGCCCATGATGATGCCGTCCGCCGTCCGGGCGGTGACCTCCAGCTCGGCGGGGACGGTGTCCGGTTCGGCGGCGAGCGAGTGGTAGCGGGTCGCGGTGAAGGGCGAGGGCAGCCCGGCGAAGACGCCCGCGCCCTCGTGGAGCACCGGGGACGTCTTGCCGTGCAGCAGCTCGGGGGCGCGGCCGACGACACCGCCGTACGCGACGGCCATGGACTGCATGCCCAGGCAGACGCCGAAGACCGGGACGCCGGTGGCCGCGCAGTGCCGCACCATGTCGACGCAGACGCCCGCCTCCTCCGGCGTACCGGGGCCGGGGGAGAGCAGGACGCCGTCGAACCCGTCCTGGGCGTGGGCGGTGGTCACCTCGTCGTTGCGCAGCACCTCGCACTCGGCGCCGAGCTGGTAGAGGTACTGGACGAGGTTGAAGACGAAGCTGTCGTAGTTGTCGACGACCAGGATGCGGGCGCTCATCGTCCGGCCCCCGTCGCCGCGCTCGCGCCGTCCACCGTCACGTCACCGAACGGGAGCAGCGGTTCCGCCCACGGGAAGACGTACTGGAACAGCACATAGACGACGGCCAGGGCGAGCACGAGCGAAATCACCGCGCGGACCCACACGTTGCCCGGCAGATGGCGCCAGATCCAGCTGTACATCAGACCCTCCATTCGGTACGGGACCAGACTAAAGGCCGCCGGGCCCGGCGTGGGTCGGCTGTGGAAAACCTCGCGGCGCCGCCCGTCCGGGCAGGTCGTCCCTACTCCGCGGGCTCCGCGTAGTGCAGGTCCACCGTGCCGGAGTAGCCGGGGAGGGTCACCGAACCGTGCTCGTCCACGTCCCAGCCGAGTCCGTACGCCTTCACGTACAGCAGGTAGTTCTGGATCGCCGGCGAGGCGTCGAGCGCCTTGCGCAGCGCGCCGGTGTCGCCCACGGCGGTGATCTTGTACGGGGGCGAGTAGACGCGGCCCTGGAGGATCAGGGTGTTGCCGACGCAGCGCACGGCGCTGGTGGAGATCAGCCGCTGGTCCATGACCTTGATGCCGCGGGCGCCGCCCTGCCACAGGGCGTTGACGACCGCCTGGAGGTCCTGTTGGTGGATGACCAGGTCGTTGGGCTGGGGTTCGGGGTAGCCCGGGCTCGCGGTGGCGTTCGGCGGGGCGTCGTCGAGCGTGACGGACACGGCGCTGCCGGACAGCTTCGTGGTGCCGGCGGTCCGCTCCAGCGCCCTGAGCCGGGCGGCCTCCGCCTTGGTGCTGCCGTTGTCGCGCTGGGCGAGGCGGTCGATGTCCCCGCGCACGGAGGCGGCGGACTCCTCCAGCGCCGCGTTCTTGCCGCTGCGCTGCTGGATGAGGTCGGAGAGTTTGAGGAGCGAGGCGTCGGTGCGGATATTGGTGCCCTTGGCCGTATTCGCGCTGGTTACGAAGATGAGCCCGGCAAGGGCGAAAACGGCAGCCGTGAGCACTCTGGCCGGGTGCCGGAAGGGGCTCCGGGCCGGTCCGGCGGGGGAGTCGGCAGAATTGCTCAACGTACCCTTATCTCCTTCGGTGCCACGGAAGGACTACGCTAACGGACGTCCGGGGGAGGCCACATTCCCCCTCCCGCCCCACCCCGGCGCCAGTCAGAGATCCCTGCGCGGTCACGCAGCGCATCGACAGGAGAGTTCCTCGTGCCGAAGTCACGTATCCGCAAGAAGGCCGACTTCACGCCGCCTCCGGCGAAGCAGGCGACCAACATAAATCTGACCAGCCGCAGCTGGGTGGCGCCCGTCATGCTGGCGCTCTTCCTGATCGGTCTGGCCTGGATCGTCGTCTTCTACGTGACCGACGGCGATCTGCCGGTCCCCTCGCTCGGCAACTGGAACATCGTCGTGGGCTTCGGCTTCATCGCCGGCGGCTTCGGCGTCTCCACCCAGTGGAAGTAGCCTCCGCGACCACCGCGCAGACCACATAGCCACACCGCCGCGCAACCCCTGCCCTGAGTTACCCACAGCGTTATCCACAGGCGGGGGAAAAGGTCAGACGATCTGTGGATAACTCACAGCCTGTTGACGCCGGTGTGACTGCGGCCGGGCTCGCACTCGGCCAAGACGCCCCTTGTCCCATCTGGGAAAACCCAGTTCAGGGACAAGGGGCACAGTTGTGCCCGCACTGTGCACAAGATCAGGGTCACGCTGTGGAATCCTGTGGACAACTTCGGTCACAAACGGTCCACACCGATACCCGCGCCAGCACCGGGAGCGGCTTCTAGGTCAGCGCGGCCGTTCTGGCCACCACGATCACGAGGGTGGCCACGAGGACCGCGGCACAGGTGCCGAACTGCACGAGGTTCCGGCGCTCGCGCGGCGCGTGCACCATGCCGATCCCGATCAGCACCCCCGCGATCAGCCCCCCGATGTGGGCCTGCCAGGCGATCCCGCCCCAGGGGTTGAAGGTGATCACCAGGTTGATCGCGAGAAGCACGAAGACCGGGCGCATGTCGTAGTTCAGCCGGCGCATCAGCACGGCGGTCGCGCCCAGCAGGCCCCAGACGGCGCCGGAGGCACCGAGCGAGGGCTGGTTCGGCGCCGCGAGCCAGTACGTCAGGGCACTGCCCGCCAGCCCGGAGAGCAGGTACAGCGCAAGGTAGCGGGCCCGGCCGAGCACCGCTTCCAGCGGGCCGCCCAGCCACCACAGGCCCAGCATGTTGAAGCCGATGTGCCACGGCGCCTCGTGCAGGAACATGGCCGTGACCAGCCGGTACCACTGGCCCTCGGCAACACCTTCCACGGGGCCGTAGTCGTGGACGAAGGCCCGGCCCAGCAGCATCAGGTCGTCGAGCAGCGCCCTGTCCATCGCCGCCGCGATGAACACGACGATGTTGATCCCGATGAGGATCTTCGTGATCAGCCGGGGGTCGTCCGCGACGACACCGCCCGCCAGCGTGCGCGGCCGGGCGGCGGTGGCGCCGTGACCCGTACCGGACCCCTCACGGACGCAGTCCGGACACTGGAAGCCGACCGAGGCACCGATCATGCAGTCCGGGCAGATGGGCCGCTCGCACCGGACGCACCGGACGCCCGTCGGCCGGTCCGGATGGCGATAGCAGACGGCCGGGTCCGGCGCGGGCGGTCCAGGCGTGCCGGGCGGCTGCTGGTCCATCGGTCCCATGGCTTCCGGTCCCCTCGGTCCTCGTCCTGCGGTCCTTCTCGTACGGTCCCCTTCGGCACACGGGACGCACGAGGCACCGCCCCGCGCGTCCGTCCCGTCATTGAGATACGGACGAGCGGGGCGGTTGGTTCCCCGAACATGGGACCGGAGAGTGACCGGGCGGTGACGAAGGGTCTCAGCGCTTCTCGACGACGACCGACTCGATGACGACGTCCTTCACCGGACGGTCGGTGCGCGAGTTGGTGTCGGCCTCCGCGATGGCGTCGACGACCCGCTTGCTCGCTTCGTTCGTCACCTCGCCGAAGATGGTGTGCTTGCCGGTCAGCCAGGAGGTCGGCGCGACCGTGATGAAGAACTGCGAGCCGTTGGTGCCGGGGCCCGAGTTGGCCATGGCGAGCAGGTACGGCTTCGTGAAGGCGAGGTCGGGGTGGAACTCGTCCGCGAACTTGTAGCCCGGACCGCCCGTGCCGTTGCCCAGCGGGTCACCGCCCTGAATCATGAAACCGCTGATCACACGGTGGAAGACGGTGCCGTCGTACAGCCGGTCCTTGGTCTTCGCACCGGTCTCCGGGTTGATCCACTCGCGTTCGCCGTTGGCGAGTTCGACGAAGTTCCTGACCGTCTTGGGAGCGTGGTTCGGCAGCAGCCGGATCTCGATGTCGCCCTGGTTGGTCTTCAAGGTGGCGTAAAGCTCTTCGGCCACGATCTGCCTTCCGTGAGTCTGCACATGTGCTCAGCGCGGCCGCGCCGCGCGTCGGCCCGCCCGGCAACCGGCCCGGACCCGACGCCCCGATCCTTGCACGGGGCGCCCCGGCGGTGCCCGAGGCGAGCACCGGGTGGCTTCCCGCGCCGCCCCCGTGTGAACCGTGCCGCCAGGTGCGCGCCGTACCGGGGCGCGGCGGACGGAAGCGTGGCATGGTCGGCGAAAGGCTCCCCTTGCCCCGAACGACCCGAGACGTCCCCTGCGTGAGGGATACCCCGGATGCCCACTCCACGTGCCGCACCGACCCCACGCAGGCATGATCTCGAAATGGGTGGAAAGGCGGAGTACCAACCCGCCACCAAGGAGGAGGAATCCCGTGACCCGCATCGACAGCGTGCGTGCCGCAACCGACTCGGCGAGGGACAGCGTGCAGCACGCCGCGGACGTGGTGGCGCCCTACGCCGATACGGCCAAGGAACAGGCCGTTCACTACGCGCACGAGGCACGCACACTGCTGGCACCCAAGGTGTCGAAGGCAGCCAGGCAGGCCCGTGTCCAGTACGGCGCACACGTCGCCCCCCGCATCGAGCTCGCCCGCACGCACGTCCCCCCGAAGGTCGACGAGGTCGCCACGCGTGCCGCCCAGCAGACCCGCCGGGCCGCTCGCAGCGCCGCGGACTACACCGTCCCGCGCATCGAGAGCGCCATGGCCGCCGCCCAGCCGGTGGCCGAGGAGGCCGCGCAGCGCAGCGCAGCCGCCGTCGCCGCGCTGCGCGGCCAGGTCACGGCCGAGCAGATCCGCAAGCTCGCCCGCAAGCAGCACCGGCGGGCCAGGGTCGGCATGGCGTTCAAGGGCGTGGCCGTGACCGGCGTCCTCGCGATCGCCGGGTACGCCGCCTGGCGCTGGTGGGACAAGCAGGCCAACCCGGAGTGGCTGGTGGAGCCGCCGGCCCCCACCGAGGTCGACGACCGCGCCCCGCTGTCCTCCGTGGACGGCAGCCCGCACTCCTCGTCGCTCCTGGACCCCGAGGTCGAGGCCAAGCAGGCGGACGCCGAGGCGACGGGCGAGGACGGCCCGGGCCCCACGGACCCCGAAGGACGCCCCTGACCCCGGCGCCGACCGGCTTCGCCGCCGTGGAGGACGTCCGCGCTCTCCGACGGCCCGGCCGGCTGTCGCGCACCTCGCCTCAGGCATATGCAAAGAGGTCCCCCGACCCGCGTTTCCGCAGGTCGGGGGACCTCTGAGATGTGGAGCCTAGGAGATTCGAACTCCTGACATCTGCCTTGCAAAGGCAGCGCTCTACCAACTGAGCTAAGGCCCCGACAGCATGCAGCCCTGAACGCCGCGACGTTCGGCCACCGCCGCAGAACAGAGTACCGGCTCACCCCCGTGTTCCTGCAAAAATACGGGGACTCCCCGTGCGCGACCACGCTCCGTAAGATGCTGGTCGAGGTTCGCAGCAGCGAAGCCGATGCGAAGGGGAGACGCAATGGATGCAGCGCAACAAGAGGCGACGGCCAGAGCCAGAGACCTCCAGCGCAGTTGGTACGGAGAGCCGTTGGGCGCGCTCTTCCGCCGGCTGATCGACGATCTCGGCCTCAACCAGGCCCGGCTCGCCGCGGCCCTCGGACTCTCCGCTCCCATGCTCTCCCAGCTCATGAGCGGCCAGCGCGCGAAGATCGGCAACCCGGCGGTCGTGCAGCGCGTGCAGGCCCTCCAGGAACTGGCCGGTCAGGTCGCCGACGGCAGTGTCAGCGCCGGCGAGGCCGCGGCCCGCATGGAGGAGATCAAGAAGTCCCAGGGCGGATCGGTCCTCGCCGGCACCGGCCAGACCACATCGACCGGCGGGGCGCCCACCGTGCGCCGGGTGGTCCGGGAGATCCAGTCGCTGCTGCGTTCGGTCGCGGCCGCCGGTGACATCATCGATGCGGCGGACTCCCTCGCCCCGACCCACCCGGAACTGGCAGAGTTCCTCCGGGTGTACGGGGCGGGGCGCACCGCGGAAGCGGTGGCGCACTACGAGAGCCACCAGAGCTAGACCCCGAGCGGTACAGGGGCACGGGCCGGAACAGGAACGGGGAGCGGGCGCAGCGCCATGGGTGAGGTCTTCGCCGGACGGTACGAACTGGTCGATCCGATCGGCCGCGGGGGGGTCGGTGCCGTCTGGCGCGCCTGGGACCACCGCCGGCGCCGCTACGTGGCGGCCAAGGTCCTCCAGCAGAGCGACGCGCACACGCTGCTCCGCTTCGTCCGGGAACAGGCGCTGCGCATCGAGCACCCGCATGTCCTGGCACCGGCCAGCTGGGCCGCCGACGACGACAAGGTCCTGTTCACCATGGACCTCGTCAGCGGCGGCTCACTCGCCCATGTCATAGGCGACTACGGCCCGTTGCCGCCGCGTTTCGTCTGCACCCTGCTCGACCAGCTGCTGTCCGGCCTCTCGACCGTGCACGCCGAGGGCGTCGTGCACCGCGACATCAAGCCCGCCAACATCCTGCTGGAGGCCACCGGCCGGGGCCGCCCGCATCTGCGGCTGTCCGACTTCGGCATCTCCATGCGCAAGGGCGAGCCCCGGCTCACCGAGACGAACTACGTCGTGGGGACGCTGGGTTACTTCGCGCCCGAGCAGATGATGGGCGCGGAGCCCGACTTCCCTGCGGACCTCTTCGCGGTCGGCCTGGTCGCCCTCTATCTGCTCCAGGGCACCAAGCCCGACTCCCAGGAACTCGTCGAGCACTTCGCCGAGTACGGCACGCCGAGCGCGCCCGACGGCGTCCCGGAACCGCTGTGGCAGGTCATAGCGGGGCTGCTCCAGCCGGACCCCCAGAACCGTTTCCGCACCGCCACGGGGGCGCGCAAGGCGCTGACGGCCGCCGTGGAGATGCTGCCCGAGCCCACGGGCGACGAGGAGCCGGTGGAGGTCTTCGACCAAATCGGCCCGCTGCCCGAGGGATTCGGCCCGGACGGACCCGTGACGCCCGGACAGACGGCACCGACCCCGGCCCCGACACCGGCCGCGGCCCCCGCTCCGGACACCCCGCCGGCGCCCGCGCCGAACCCGCCCGTGCCGAACCCGGCCTCCTCGCAGCCCCTTTCGGGCGCCGCCATGTCCGAGACGGGCAGCTTCCACCTCCCGCCGCCCGAGCCGGCTTTTCCCGCGCCCCACGCCCCGCAAACCGCCGCCCCTGCGGCCGCGTACGGCTACCCGGCCCCCGCGCCGGCCCCGTACACCCTCCCCTACACCGCCCCGCAGCACGGGCCGTCCTTCCCGGACCAGGTGCCGGCGCCGCAGGGCCGCGCCGCTGCCGGAACGCGTCCGGGACCGTCCCCGAAGGTGGCGGTCCCGGTCCTGCTGGTGGCGCTGGTCTGCTTCGCCGTCGGCATCTGGGCGCTGACCCGGATCTGAGCGCGGCCGCTTCGGCCGTTCACCAGGCCTGCGGCGGGCCCCCGTACGGATACGCCCCGGCGTTCGCGGGGGCCGCGGGCACGGCCGCCGCGCGGCGCCGCGCGACCAGCGTCCACACCCCGAGCCAGAGCACCAGCAGCGTGCCGGTGCCGATACCGGCCGCCGCGACGACCTTCATCGTGCCGCTGTCGGCGCCGGCCGCGGCCTGCGCGCCGCTCTGGCCCTTGCGCGCCGCCTCCTTGTCGCCCTGCGTCACGGCGAAGATCCCCGCGTCACCCTTGTACGGTGCCTCGTCGGCCTTCCCCTCGACGCTGATCTGGAGCGTCAGCGTGATCGGCTTGTCGCCGTACGCCGCCGCGACCCGAGGGCTCAGCGAGACGGAGAGGTAGTACCAGCCGGCGAACCTCATGCCGTTGGTCTCGTCGCTGGAGTCGTACCGGTTCTCGTACGCCACGGGAGGCAGCGGGTCGAACGAGACGGAAGTCGGCTTTCCCGCATACGCCATCGGCGACACCTCGGTGACGTGCCCGAGTGCGGGATTCTCCAGTGACATCGCCAGCGCGCTGCCGACGAATGGATTCTTCGCGGAGGTGCTGTTGCTCAGCCCGGCCGTGGCGTAGAGCTGCTGCCCCCAGTCCACCGGCACCCGGTAGAAGAGGGTCTGCCCCGGCTCGATCCGGTCCTTCCACTCCCCGGTCTCCAGGCTGGTGGCGTCGTAGTGACCGGCGCCCCCGCGCCGGGTGTTGTCCGTGGCCGCGACGGGCGGCGGCGGTGAGGCGGAGGGCCAGGAGGTCGGGGCTTCGGTGGGCCGGGACGAGGGGTTCGCGAGCGCCGGCTCGGAGACGTAGCGCAGTTCCAGCTCCCACTCCCCCTGGTCGGACGCCGCCTTGCTCTGGCGCTCGACGAGCACGTGGTACGTACCGGCCTCCTGGCAGCTTCCGTCCGCCTCGATCCGCCGGGAGGCATAGGCGGCTATGGGGCGCGGATACTGCGCGGACCCGAAGAGGGCGTCCTGCGAACTGCACTCGTCGTCCGAGCTGTCCCGGATGCTGATCGTGACGCCGTCCCCGTAGGCCACCTCGCCACCGGCCTTCGGCACGACGACGGCGGAGACGTAGGCGTTCGTCTTCGCGTCCAGGTTCAGCCGGTAGTACAGCTTCTGGTTGCCCGAGATCGCGCTCCGGTAGACGGTGTCCGGCCGGAGGGCCACCGCGTCGGCGCTGACCTCCTGGCCCGTGACCGTTTCGGCGTCCGGATCGAAGGTGTACGCACCCGGCTCGCCGGCCGCGTACGCCTGTCCGGGCAGCACCGCCACCGCGCACATCGCCGCCACCGCCGCCAGTGCCCCCCGCACCCTGCTGCGCCGCCTCATCACGCGCTTCCCCTCGTCATCGCCGGAGCTGCCCCCGCAGCCCTCACGTACACATCGAACACGGCCGGCATCACAGCCGGGACGGCAACCCCCCGCCCCTGCGCCCACCACCGCGACGACGGCCCATCCTGCCCCTCGCGCCCCACCGGTGTCTGCGGCGGCAACCGAATCGTGCCGCTGATCCACCCCTACTTTGCTCAAGCAAGCTATTGATTCACGGGAGCGAACCCAAGAGCACAGCGGTCACGGTCCCGCAACAGCACGAAGCCCCGGCCGCTTCCGCGACCGGGGCTCGTACCAGGCTGTTCCGTCTCAGACACCCGAACCTGCGGGCACGGAGTCAGTCGCCTCCGTCCACAGATCCTGCTCGGCGCGATCCGCCTGGATCTGGCGGTACACGAGGAGCCCGCCGATGGCGGCCAGTGCGACCAGGAGAAGCTTCTTCACCGCGCGACCTCGTCTTTCGTTGGCGTAGGGGACTTCTGCCGCCCGACTATACACACCGGCCGATATCGACCGGTGACCTCCCCGCAACCCAATTGGCGCCTGTGGGCGTGCGCTCCGTACAGCGGTGTGCGTACCCCTCGGGCGGCTGCGCACACCGTCCGCCGGGAGCCGGGGACAGCCGGTTGAACCATACGAGTGGTGTTCATCTGAAGATCGACGCGTCCGCGGCGTCGATCCATGAAATCGCGGGCCCGATCCACATCATCGGAAAGGTAAGCAAACCGGACCACCCGAAAGTGAGGGGCCATGAGCACCGTCACGGCCAAGAGCATCTGGACCGCCTTCATCACCGCGTTCTTCGCCCTCCTCGCGTCGCTGGGCCTCGCCGGCTCGACCGCCGCCGCCGCGGAATCCACGCACACGAACACGGAGCCGGCGGCGACGACGAGTCCCGCGCACAAGCCCGCCGCCCGCGCAACCGCTACCGGCCCCTCGGTCCGATGGACCCTTCCGCGTGACCGGGCCCTGCCGCCCACGATGAAGCAGCGCATCCGCGCCGAGGCCCACGGCTCCTCACCCGCCACCCGCCATCTGTCCGTGGACACCGGGAACGCCGTGAACACCACCGGCACCGCCCGCACCTCGCACGGCGCCCCGGACCAGGACGCCTCGCTCCTCCCACCGTGACAGCGCCCCCACTGATCCTCCGAGCCCCCGGACCGGTAGCCACCGGACGGGGGCTTTCCCGTGCGCCCCCGCATCCACACCCGCCGAGATGAGTACGTGTACTCACGTCCGGCACCCGGTTCGCGACGAGTATGAGCAGCACCACAGCACACCGCACCGCTCACACCGGGGGAATCCATGCACGCTCGCGCCCTGCTCCGCCTCACCTTCGGCAACCTCGCTTCCGCGATCTACCTGGGGATCGTCGGCGCGACCGTCGTGTTCGAAGTGGCCGCCGCGACCATCGGAGATCCGGGCATGGTGGGAGTCTGGACGTTCCTCGTCACCGCCCCGACCTCCCTGTTCTTCGCCATGCTCTGCGAGGCGATCTGGGGCGTCTCCGACACGTCCGTCTGGTACCTGGGCGTGGCAGTGGCCCTCAGCGCCCTGATCCAGGCGTTCATCCTGGGCGCGCTCACCGAGACCGTACGCGGCCGCCTCCGCCGCCCGGCCGCCGGCTGAACCAGGAGCTTCAGCCCATTCGTGAAGCGGTCGGGGTGGCCGCCGGATCACGGTGCCGGGAGGCGGTCGGCATGCTCGCCGAACTCCTGGAAGACCCACTCATCGGCTGACTCTCCCTGGGGCCTGGACCCGGCATGCATGCTGGTGCCATGACCTTGGACTCATCGAACTCTGTCGTCGAGGCGGGCTGGCAGGCAGTGCGTGCCGACGGGCGTGTAGCCGTCGAGCTGCTGGACGCGGCCTACGCCGAGCCACGCTTGCGGCAGCTCTTCCCCTGGACGGGGATGGGGGAGCTTCACTTCAGCCGTTGCACCGAGAGGCGGTGGACCTGGGACATCCCCTACATCGTGCCCGGCACCGAAGGCACCTATTGGGCCCTCGGGCCGCTGCGATCCGAGTGGGTGGGACAGGTGGCCACAGTGCAGGAAGTCATCGCCCTGGTGGTCGATCGTCTGCCGCCGAACTGCGGTGCCGCCTTCGTGGGCACCCCTGAAGAGCTCGCCGCGCACGAAGCAACGAAGCTGGATCAACAGAAAGACGAAGACCAGGCTCAGAGCGGCTGATGTCAGCCGTAGACGCCGAAGGCCCCCACCGTTTCCGGTGGGGGCCTTCGTGTCTGGTGGGGCTAACAGGATTTGAACCTGTGGCCTCATCCTTATCAGGGATGCGCTCTAACCAACTGAGCTATAGCCCCGCCGCGCTTTTCCGTCGCGCTGACTTCTGAAGATTAGCGCACGTCGGGGCCAGTCCCAAAATCGATACCCGCAGGGCTACTCGTCCTCGGCCAGCGTGAGCTCCACGCCGCCCACGAAGCCCGCCGACAGGTTGTAGATGAAGGCGCCCAGCGTCGCCAGCGCGGTGGCGAGAACCACGTCGATCACGGCGATGACCGACGTGAAAATGAGGACCCGCGGCAGCGACAGGAACGCCTGGAGGTCGAAGCCGTTGCCCTCGTTGGAGCCGGTCGCCTCGCTGATGGTGCCGCCCACGGTGGAGAAGACCCCCATCGCGTCCATCACCATCCACAGGACCGCCGACGCCACCACCGTGCAGATGCCGAGCGCGATGGACAGCAGGAAGCTGACCTTCATCACCGACCACGGATCGGCCTTGGCCACCCGCAGGCGCGCCTTGCGGGTGCGGGGAGTGGTCCGCGCACCCGTCCGCGGCTTGCGGGCCGTCTGGGCCGGTCCCACGCCCTGCGGACCGCCGTAGGAGGGCCCGCCGCCGTGGGTGGCGCCCGCGGGCGCCGGATAGGCCTGCGGCGGGTGGTACGGGCCCGCCTGGCCCGGTGCGGGTTCCCGCTCGCCGGGCAGCGGCCCGGTCGCGTAACCCTCGTACTGGGGCTGAGGGCCCCGCGTATCCGTCACAGTGCCCCCTTGGGAGTCCGTGGCAGGGCCACGGGCACCGTTACCTCCGGCTCCGGAAGCGGCCGAACCGGCGCCCGTGGCTCCACTCACGCTCTACTCCTCGTGCTCCCCGGTCGAGGACGACGTGTCCTCGACATTGCTGTCGACCGTGCCGTCGGCGGACGCCTCGGCGTCCGTCACGGTGGTCACGCCTTCGGCGTCGGCGTCGTCCGGCCCGTCCACCTCATGGGCCTCGCTGCCGGCTTCGGCGTTGCGGGCAATGCCGACGACGGCGTCGCGCTTGCCCAGATTGATCAGTTGGACGCCCATGGTGTCACGGCCCGTCTCCCTGACTTCGCTGACTCGCGTGCGAATCACACCGCCGCCGAGCGTGATGGCGAGGATCTCGTCGCTCTCCTCGACCACCAGCGCGCCGACCAGCATGCCGCGGTCCTCCACGATCTTGGCGGCCTTGATGCCGAGGCCACCGCGACCCTGGACGCGGTACTCGTCGACCGCGGTCCGCTTCGCGTACCCGCCGTCGGTGGCAGTGAACACGAAAGTACCGGGCCTGACGACATTCATCGAGAGCAGTTCGTCCCCGTCGCGGAAACTCATGCCCTTCACGCCCGAGGTCGCGCGGCCCATCGGGCGCAGCGCCTCGTCCGTGGCGGTGAACCTGATCGACTGGGCCTTCTTGCTGATGAGCAGCAGGTCGTCCTCGGCGGAGACCAGCTCCGCCCCGATCAGCTCGTCGGCGGAGCCTTCGGCGTCGTCCGTCTCGCGGAGGTTGATGGCGATGACACCGCCGGAGCGCGCCGAGTCGTAGTCCTTGAGCGCGGTCTTCTTCACCAGGCCGCCCTTCGTGGCCAGGATCAGGTACGGCGCGGCCTCGTAGTCGCGGATGGCCAGGATCTGGGCGATCCGCTCGTCCGGCTGGAAGGCCAGCAGGTTCGCCACGTGCTGGCCGCGGGCGTCCCGGCCGGCGTCCGGCAGTTCGTACGCCTTGGCGCGGTAGACACGGCCCTTGTTGGTGAAGAACAGCAGCCAGTGGTGGGTCGTGGTCACGAAGAAGTGGTCGACGATGTCGTCTTCCTTGAGCTTCGTGCCGCGCACGCCCTTGCCGCCGCGCTTCTGCGAGCGGTAGTCGTCCGTCTTGGTGCGCTTCACGTAGCCGCCGCGGGAGATCGTGACGACGATGTCCTCCTCGGCGATCAGGTCCTCGATGGACATGTCGCCGTCGAAGGGCACCAGCTTGGAACGCCGGTCGTCGCCGAACTTGTCGACGATCGCCGCCAGCTCCTCGCTGACGATCTGCCGCTGCCGCGCGGGCGAGGCCAGGATCTCGTTGTACTCGTTGATCTTCGCCTGGAGCTCGTCGTGCTCGGCGGTGATCTTCTGGTGCTCCAGCGCGGCCAGCCGGCGCAGCTGCATCTCCAGGATCGCGTTGGCCTGGATCTCGTCGATCTCCAGCAGGCCCATCAGGCCCTCACGGGCGATCTCGACCGTCTGGCTGCGCCGGATGAGGGCGATGACCTCGTCGATGGCGTTCAGGGCCTTCAGCAGGCCGCGCAGGATGTGCGCGCGCTCCTCGGCCTTACGCAGCCGGAAGCGGGTGCGCCGGACGATGACCTCGATCTGGTGCGTCACCCAGTGGCGGATGAACGCGTCGATCGACAGGGTGCGCGGCACCCCGTCCACCAGCGCCAGCATGTTGGCGCCGAAGTTGGTCTGCAGATCGGTGTGCTTGTACAGGTTGTTCAGGACGACCTTGGCGACCGCGTCCCGCTTCAGCACGACGACCAGGCGCTGCCCGGTGCGCGAGGAGGTCTCGTCGCGCACGTCGGCGATGCCGCCGATCTTGCCGTCCTTCACCAGGTCGGCGATCTTCTGCGCGAGGTTGTCGGGGTTGGTCTGGTACGGAAGCTCCGTCACCACCAGGCACTGGCGGTTCTGGATCTCCTCGACCGCCACGACCGCGCGCATCGTGATCGAGCCGCGCCCCGTGCGGTACGCCTCCTCGATGCCCTTGCGGCCGACGACCAGCGCGCCGGTCGGGAAGTCCGGGCCCTTGATCCGCTCGATCAGGGCCTCCAGGAGCTCCTCCTGCGAGGCCTCCGGGTTCTCCAGGTACCACTGGGCGCCGGCCGCGACCTCGCGCAGGTTGTGCGGCGGGATGTTGGTCGCCATGCCGACCGCGATGCCCGCGGAGCCGTTGACCAGCAGGTTCGGGAAGCGCGCCGGCAGGACCGTCGGCTCCTGGTTGCGGCCGTCGTAGTTGTCCTGGAAGTCGACGGTCTCCTCGTCGATGTCCCGGACCATCTCCATGGACAGCGGCATCATCTTGCACTCGGTGTACCGCATGGCGGCGGCCGGGTCGTTGCCCGGGGAACCGAAGTTGCCGTTGGAGTCCACCAGCGGCATGCGCATCGACCAGGGCTGCGCCAGGCGGACCAGGGCGTCGTAAATCGAGGAGTCGCCGTGCGGGTGGTACGTACCCATGACGTCCCCGACGACGCGGGCGCACTTGTAGAAGCCCTTCTCGGGGCGGTAGCCGCCGTCGTACATCGCGTACAGCACCCGGCGGTGGACGGGCTTGAGACCGTCCCGTACGTCGGGCAGGGCACGCGAGACGATGACGGACATCGCGTAGTCGAGGTAGGAGCGCTGCATCTCCGTCTCGAGCCCGACGGGCTCGACACGCATGCCCACGCCCTCCACGGGCGGAACCTCTTCGGGCGTCACGGGCACCGGGGTGTTCTCGTCGGCCATTGCTGGTCAAAGTCCTTTCGCGCTGCGGCTTGCTGGGAGGGCCGACTCAGATGTCGAGGAAGCGGACGTCCTTGGCGTTGCGCTGGATGAACGAGCGCCGCGCCTCGACGTCCTCGCCCATCAGCACCGAGAACAGGTCGTCGGCCTGCGCCGCGTCGTCGAGCGTGACCTGGCCGAGCACCCGGTGGTCGACGTCCATCGTGGTGACCCGCAGTTCCTCGGCGTTCATCTCGCCGAGGCCCTTGAAGCGCTGGATCGAGTCTTCCCTGATCCGCTTGCCGTTCTGCTTGCCGAGGGCGACCAGGGCGTCGCGTTCCCGGTCCGAGTACGCGTACTCGTGGTCGTCGCGGCCCCACTTGATCTTGTAGAGCGGCGGGCGCGACAGGTAGACGTGCCCGGCCTCGACCAGCGGGCGCATGAAGCGGAACAGGAACGTCAGCAGCAGGGTGTTGATGTGCTGGCCGTCGACGTCGGCGTCCGCCATCAGGATGATCTTGTGATAGCGGAGCTTGTCGATGTCGAAGTCCTCGTGGACCCCGGTGCCGAACGCCGAGATCAGGGCCTGGACCTCGGTGTTCTGCAGGATCTTGTCGACGCGGGCCTTCTCGACGTTCAGGATCTTGCCGCGGATCGGCAGGATCGCCTGGTACATCGGGTTCCGGCCGGACTTGGCGGAGCCGCCTGCGGAGTCACCCTCGACGATGAAGATCTCGCACTTGGTGGGGTCGTTCGACTGGCAGTCGCTCAGCTTGCCGGGGAGGGACGCGCTCTCCAGCAGGCCCTTGCGCCGGGTCAGGTCGCGCGCCTTGCGGGCCGCCACGCGGGCGGTCGCGGCGGCGATGCCCTTGCGGATGATGTCGGCGGCCTCGTTGGGGTTGCGGTCGAACCAGTCCGACAGCTGCTCGTGGACGATCTTCTGCACGAAGGTCTTGGCCTCCGTGTTGCCCAGCTTCGTCTTCGTCTGACCCTCGAACTGCGGCTCGCCCAGCTTCACCGAGATGATCGCGGTCAAACCCTCGCGGACGTCCTCGCCGGCGAGGTTGTCGTCCTTCTCGCGCAGCAGCTTCTTGTCGCGCGCGTACCGGTTGACGAGGGACGTCAGCGCGGCGCGGAAGCCTTCCTCGTGCGTACCGCCGTCATGCGTGTGGATCGCGTTGGCGAAGGAGTAGACACCCTCGGTGTACTGCGCGTTCCACTGCATGGCGATCTCGACCGACAGCAGCCGTTCCTTGTCCTCCGACTCGATGTCGATCACCGAGGGGTGAACGACCTCGTTCTTGCGGGAGTTGAGGTACTTGACGTAGTCGACGATGCCGTTCTCGTAGTGGTACGTGACCGTACGGGCCGTCTCGTCCTCGGGGACGTCCGACGCCTCCGAACTGTCCGCGCCGACCGTCGCCTTCGCCGACTCGCGCTCGTCGGTCAGCCGGAGGGTGAGGCCCTTGTTGAGGAAGGCCATCTCCTGGAAGCGGCGCGACAGCGTCTCGAAGGAGTAGTCCGTCGTCTCGAAGATGTCGCCGTCGGCCCAGAAGGTGACGCTCGTCCCCGTCTCGTCGGTGGCCTCGTTGCGCGCCAGCGGGGCGGTCGGGACACCGAACTTGTAGTCCTGGGTCCAGCGGTAGCCGTCGGTCTTCACCTCGACGGACACCCGCGTGGACAGGGCGTTGACGACGGAGACGCCGACGCCGTGCAGACCGCCGGAGACGGCGTAGCCGCCGCCGCCGAACTTGCCGCCCGCGTGCAGGACGGTGAGCACGACCTCGACGGCCGGCTTTCCTTCGGACGGCACGATGCCGACCGGGATACCGCGGCCGTTGTCGACCACGCGCACCCCGCCGTCGGCGAGAATCGTGACGTCAATGGTGTCCGCGTGCCCGGCCATGGCCTCGTCGACCGAGTTGTCGACGACCTCCTGCACGAGGTGGTGCAGACCGCGCTCACCGGTCGAGCCGATGTACATGCCAGGTCGCTTGCGGACGGCGTCCAGACCCTCCAGCACGGTGATCGCGCTGGCGTCGTACGAGGTCTTCGCCTCGGCCGGGGCGGGAGCGGCGTCGCCCTCGCCCTGTGTGGACGGAATGTTCTCGTTGGGGTTGCCGGAATCGGCCACGAAGCGCCCTTTCTGGCACAGCACAGGCCGTTCTCCGGGCAGGCGGGAGCGGCTGCGTCGTTCGGCTTGTATCGACGAATCCCGCAAGACGCGGGATTGTGCACCAGTCTACCGGTAGCGGCGACCCGAATGGGGGTTTGCAGGCACCTGAGTACGCATGTGCCGCCCTCAACCAGCGCCTGACGACTCCCCATATCAGGGACGGGGCCCCAGGAGGCTCACACGGGCATGGAGCGCTTCGGCCTGTCAGCCTCCCGCTACGGTGAGGGACGCCCGCTCACCGTCATCCGGTTTCAAGGGCCACGTATTACGGGTCCGCAGCTCCCGCAGTACCCGCTCCTCCTGCCGCGCGCACCGCGAAGCATCCCCCAAGCCTCATGAAAAGCGCAGGTCAGACCCGGTCAGCCATAGGTGTCGCCGGGGCCGGTGCTCCCCGGCGCCCGCAGCGGACCGAACCTGCGCTGCGGCCCGCCCGGACCCAGCACCTTGATCATCCGCACCGTGCCGTGGCCCAGGTCGGCGTTGAGCCGGGCCACCAGCTGGGGCGCCAGCAGCCGCAACTGCGTCGCCCACACCGTCGAATCGCACTGCACCGTCAGCACCCGCTGATCCGGCTCCTCGTCGTACCGCACGGGCACGCAGTGCAGCGCGAGGTCGTCACCGACGATCTGCGGCCAGCGGCCCATCACCCCGCCCACCGCCGCCGGGGTCTCCCAGCCGCGCTCGGTGATCAGCCGGTTGATCGCCGCGCCCAGCGGCAGCGGGTCACGGCCGTCCGCCCGCGCCCCGGAGCGCAGCCCGCCGCCCCGCCGCGCCTGCTTCTTCTGCTGCGCCGCCGCGCCCCGCGCCCGCGCCTGCTCCTTGGCCGCGCGCAGCGCGACCCGTGCCAGGTCCACGCCGGACGGTTCGGCCTGCTTCGGCCGGCTCTCCCCGCCCACCGGGTCCGGCCGGTCGCCGCCCGGGGCCGTTCCCTCACCCGCGCCGTTCACACCCGTTCCACCTCACCGGCGGTGACCGCGTACCGGGTGCCGGCGAGCGCCCCCGGCACGTCGTCGTCCACCGCGGCCGTCACCAGCACCTGCTCGGCGGGGGCCACCAGCTCGGCGAGCCGCTCCCGGCGGCGCGCGTCCAGCTCGGCGAACACGTCGTCCAGCACGAGCACCGGCTCGTTGCCCTCGCCGCGGAGCAGCTCGTACGAGGCGAGCCGCAGCGCCAGCGCGTACGACCAGGACTCCCCGTGGCTCGCGTACCCCTTGGCGGGCATGGAGCGCAGACCGAGGACCAGGTCGTCGCGGTGCGGGCCGACCAGGGTCACACCGCGCTCGATCTCCTGCTTGCGGACCTGGGCCAGGGCCTCGATGATCTGCGCGTACAGCTCCTCACGGCCGCGCTCCGGGCCCGCCTCGGGGCCGACGGTGCCGCGGTAGTCGAGGCTCACCGGCCCACCGCCCGGTGCCACGTCGCCGTACGCCTTGTCCGCCAGCGGCTGGAGCGTGGCGATCAGGTCCAGTCGCTGGGCGAGCAGTTCCGCACCGACCCGCGCCAGGTGCTGGTCCCACACGTCGAGCGTGGAGAGGTCCAGCGAGCGGCCGCCGTGCCTGCGGGCCATGGCCGCCGACTTGAGCAGGGTGTTGCGCTGCTTCAGCACCCGGTCGTAGTCGGACCGCACCCCGGCCATCCTCGGGGAGCGCGCGGTGACCAGCTCGTCAAGGAAGCGCCGGCGTTCGCCGGGGTCGCCCTTCACCAGGGCCAGGTCCTCCGGCGCGAACAGCACCGTCCGGACGATGCCGAGCACGTCACGCGGCCTGACCTGCGAGGACCGGTTGATCCGGGCGCGGTTGGCCTTACCCGGATTCAGCTCGAGCTCGACCAGCTGCGAGCGCTCGCCCTGGGTGACGGCCGCCCTGATCACGGCGCGGTCGGCGCCCATGCGGACGAGCGGAGCGTCCGAGGAGACGCGGTGGCTGCCGAGCGTGGCGAGATAGCCGACCGCCTCGACCAGGTTGGTCTTGCCCTGGCCGTTGGCGCCCACGAACGCGGTGACGCCCGGGTCGAGGGGCACCTCGACGCGGGCGTACGAGCGGAAGTCGGCCAGCGACAGATGCGTGACGTGCATGGTGTGCGCCGACCTTCCCGGCTTCCTGCTTCCGTGCTCCGGCGGTGCGGGAGAGGCGATGCCCCCTCCCGCACCCCGGCGCGGACTACTTCTTGTTCTCGACCGCGTGACCGCCGAACTGGTTGCGCAGCGCGGCGATCATCTTCATCTGCGGGGAGTCGTCCTGGCGCGAGGCGAAGCGCGCGAAGAGCGACGCGGTGATCGCCGGCAGCGGCACGGCGTTGTCGATCGCGGCCTCGACGGTCCAGCGGCCCTCGCCCGAGTCGGCGGCGTAGCCGCGGAGCTTGTCGAGGTGCTCGTCGTCGTCGAGGGCGTTGACCGCGAGGTCGAGCAGCCAGGAGCGGATGACCGTGCCCTGCTGCCAGGAGCGGAAGACCTCGCGCACGTCGGTGACGGAGTCGACCTTCTCCAGGAGCTCCCAGCCCTCGGCGTAGGCCTGCATCATGGCGTACTCGATGCCGTTGTGGACCATCTTGGCGAAGTGGCCGGCGCCGACCTTGCCCGCGTGGACCGAACCGAAGTCGCCCTCGGGCTTGAGCGCGTCGAAGACGGGCTGCACCTTCGCCACGTGCTCGGCGTCGCCGCCGTACATCAGCGCGTAGCCGTTCTCCAGGCCCCAGACACCGCCGGAGACACCGCAGTCGACGAAGCCGATGCCCTTGCGGCCCAGCTCCTCCGCGTGCTTCTCGTCGTCGGTCCAGCGGCTGTTGCCGCCGTCCACGACGATGTCGCCGGGCGAGAGCAGCTCGGCCAGCTCGTCGATGGTGGACTGGGTCGCGGCTCCGGCCGGAACCATCACCCAGACGACCCGCGGACCCTTGAGCTTGCCCACAAGCTCTTCCAGGCTGTGGACGTCGGCGACGTCCGGGTTGCGGTCGTAACCGATGACGGTGTGGCCTGCGCGGCGGATGCGCTCGCGCATGTTGCCGCCCATCTTGCCGAGGCCGACGAGACCGAGCTCCATCAGAGATTCCTTAGCGTTGTGCCGATTCGTACCCACATCCGAGCCTACGCCCGGAAGGGGACAGGACGCCGGGCGTGCTCGGCGCTGAACACGCCCGTCGGGCCCCGCCGGAGCGGGGCCGGTGGGGGTCCGGTCAGCCCGAGAGGCGGACCGGCATGATCAGGTACTTGTAGGCCTCGTCGGCCTCGGCGTCCACGGCGGGGCGGCCGCTGAGCAGCGCCGGCTTGGTGGAGGTCGTGAAGGAGAGCTGGGCGACCGGGGAGTCGATGGCGCTGAGGCCGTCGAGCAGGAAGGTCGGGTTGAAGGCGATCGAGATGTCGTCGCCCTCCAGCACCGCGTCGACCCTTTCCACAGCCTGTGCGTCGTCACTGGAGCCCGCTTCCAGGATCAGGACGCCCTGCTCGAAGGTCAGCCGGACCGGGGTGTTGCGTTCGGCCACCAGGGCTACGCGCTTGACGGCCTCGACGAACGGCGCGGTCTCGATCACGGCCACGGAGTTGAACTCGGTGGGGAAGAGCGTCCGGTACTTCGGCAGGTCGCCTTCGAGCAGTCGGGTGGTCGTACGCCGTCCGGCGCCCTCGAACCCGATGAGCCCCTCGCCCGCGCCCGAGCCGGCCAGCGCCAGCGTGACCGTGTCCCCGCTGGTGAGCGACTTGGCGGTGTCCAGCAGCGTCTTGGCGGGCACCAGGGCGACGGCGGACGCCTCCGGGTCCTCCGGCTTCCAGAGGAACTCGCGGACGGCGAAGCGGTAGCGGTCGGTGGAGGCGAGGGTGACGGTGTCGCCCTCGATCTCGATGCGCACGCCGGTCAGGACGGGCAGCGTGTCGTCGCGGCCGGCGGCGATGGCGACCTGGGCGGCGGCCGAGGCGAAGACCTCACCGGGCACGGTGCCGGTCGCGGTCGGCATCTGCGGGAGCGCCGGGTACTCCTCCACAGGAAGGGTGTGGAGGGTGAAGCGCGAGGAGCCGCAGGAAACGGTCGCCCGTACACCGTCTGTGGAAATCTCCACCGGCCGGTTGGGCAGGGCGCGGCAGATGTCGGCGAGCAGCCGGCCGGAGACGAGAACCGTGCCGTCCTCCTCGACCTCGGCCTCCACCGAGACCCGTGCGGAGACCTCGTAGTCGAAGCTGGAGAAGCTGAGCGCTCCGTCCTCGGCCTTCAGCAGAAGACCCGCGAGAACGGGCGCCGGCGGACGGGCCGGGAGGCTGCGGGCCACCCAGGCCACCGCCTCCGCGAGTACATCGCGCTCCACCCGGATCTTCACCGGAACCGCCTCCTGCTGGTTTCGCCCTGCTTGCGTTCGTCGTCTGGTCGGGCCGCTCCGCCGATGAGACGCGGAGGACGCCGGGGACCAGTCTGACGCACGGCACCGACACTCGGTGCGGCTCGGGGTCAAATCGCGGCGGGAGGCCCGGAGCGCTCCGAGGGCGAGTTGTGCACAGGCCCCACTTCGAAACGGAAACCGGGCCAACTATGAGTGGTGGTAGTAGTAGGGCCTGTGGAAACCGTGGATAACCCCGTTTTCGCAGGTCAGCGCCCGTTTTTTATCCACCGCGCCTGTGGGTGGCACCAGTGGACAACTCGGGCTCTCTGTGGACACCCGGAAGTTGTGCACAAGCCGTACACAGGGGAGGTCACTTTCTCCCCAGGTCTGTCCCCAGCTTTACCCCCGTTCCCCACAGGCCAACCATCCCTCTTGGTGTGACGCCTTTCACTCGCGTCGGTGACGGGGCCTGTCGTGTTGCCGAACAGTGGACAGCGGTGTGGAGAAGCGGTCTCTGACTGGGGAAAACGGCCTCGGGCCTGTGGGTAGCCAGTGGACAACGCGGACCGGTCCCTGTGGACGAAGATTTTTTCCACAGCCTGTGGATCATCGTTGGCCACAAATCCCCAACCCTCTGAGCTGCCCTGATGCGCTTCGGCCGGCTGTGCCTGTGGATGCAGTATGGACAACTTTTGGATCCCCAGGCTGTGGAGGGAAAAAAGTGCCCGGATCTGTGGAGAACACCCGTGACCTCCCAGGTAATCGAACAGAGCGGGGCGTGGGCACCGGGGGCGGTCGGGGCCCGACGGGTGTCCGGAGGCGTGCGGAAGCCGGCTCGCAGCCCCTCGGAGGGGTGCGAAGGGGCCGTTCCGGAGGAGTTGCGAAGGGCATGGCGAGGAGTAGGGAGCCGCTGCGCCGGGAACACGGAAGGGCGCGGTGCGGACTCCTGACGAGTCCGCACCGCGCCCTCGTGGGTGCGCGTGCGTGAGGAGACGGCCGGGCGCCGCGGGAAGCGCGGGGCGTGGAGGCGCGGGGGGCGCCTCAGCCGTTCTTGATGCGGTTGGTGAGTTCGGTGACCTGGTTGTAGATGGACCGCCGTTCGGCCATCAGCGCCCGGATCTTGCGGTCCGCGTGCATCACCGTCGTATGGTCCCGGCCGCCGAACTGCGCGCCGATCTTCGGCAGCGAGAGATCGGTCAGCTCACGGCACAGATACATGGCGATCTGCCGGGCCGTCACCAGCACACGGCTGCGCGACGATCCGCACAGGTCCTCCACCGTCAGCCCGAAGTAGTCCGCGGTCGCCGCCATGATGGCCGTCGCCGTGATCTCGGGCGCGGTGTCCTCACCGCCGGGGATCAGGTCCTTCAGCACGATCTCCGTGAGCCCCAGGTCCACCGGCTGGCGGTTCAGACTGGCGAAGGCCGTCACCCGGATGAGCGCGCCCTCCAGCTCACGGATGTTGCGGGAGATACGGGAAGCGATGAACTCCAGCACCTCCGGCGGGGCGTTGAGCTGCTCCTGCACTGCCTTCTTGCGCAGGATCGCGATGCGGGTCTCCAGCTCGGGCGGCTGTACGTCGGTGGTCAGCCCCCACTCGAAACGATTCCGCAGCCGGTCCTCCAGCGTGACCAGTTGCTTCGGCGGCCGGTCGGAGGAGAGCACGATCTGCTTGTTGGCGTTGTGGAGCGTATTGAAGGTGTGGAAGAACTCCTCCTGCGTCGACTCCTTGCTCGCCAGGAACTGGATGTCGTCGACGAGCAGGATGTCCACGTCGCGGTACCGCTTGCGGAAGGTATCGCCCTTGCCGTCGCGGATCGAGTTGATGAACTCGTTGGTGAACTCCTCGGAGCTGACGTACCGCACCCGGGTGCCCGGATACAGACTCCGCGCGTAGTGCCCGATGGCGTGCAGCAGATGGGTCTTGCCGAGCCCGGACTCCCCGTAGACGAACAGGGGGTTGTACGCCTTCGCGGGCGCCTCGGCCACTGCGACGGCCGCGGCGTGCGCGAAGCGGTTCGAGGCCCCGATGACGAAGGTGTCGAAGAGGTACTTCGGGTTGAGCCGGGCGTGCGGCTCGCCGGGGCCGGGGGCCGGGGACGGCTGGGCGCCCATCGGACCGGTGCCTCCGCCCGGCCGACCGGTGCCCGCGCCGGGGCGGTGCTGCGGCTCCGGCAGCTCGGGCCGGGAGCGCTCGGTGTGCGGGGACTCGTACCCCTGGCGCTCGGGCGGCTGCGGGCGGTAGTCGTGCTGCGGCTGCTGCGGACCCCGGCCGCCGTACGGCTCGCGCCACTGGTCGGCGGAGGGCTCGCGGTCCTGGAAGCCGCCGAGCCGGGGCTGCTGCCAGGACAGGTCCTCCTGGGTGCGCGGCCAGGCGCCGGGCTCCGGGCGCTGCTGCTGGTAGTCGGGGTAGGCGGGGCGCGCGGTCGGCATGCCGTCGTCCGCGGACCGGCTTCCGTACCCGTCGTACGCGTCGCCGTGCCGGCCCTCGTCGTGCTGGGGGCCCTGGTAGCGGTGGGGCGGCTGGGAGGACTGGTGCATCGGGGGCGCGGGCGGACCCGACGGTTCGCCGGCGGAGTCGTCCACCGTGATCGCGATCCGGATGGGGCGCCCGCACTCGCGGCTCAGCGTCTCGCTGATGAGAGGGGCGAGGCGGCCCTCCAGGACCCGCTTGCCCCACTCGTTGGGGACGGCCAGCAGCGCGGTGTCGGCCACCAGGGCGAGCGGCTGGCAGCGCTCGATCCACTGCTTGTCCTTCGGCTCGATGCCCTGCTGCCCCTCCCCGAGGAGTTGCTCCAGCACGCGTGGCCACACTGCGGCAAGATCGGCAGGTACGTCAGCCACAAGGCACGCTCTCTCGCTGGTCCCACGAATGTGTGGTTCTCGGGACGGTTGGGGTCGGGGTGGGTGAGGACCGGCAGGCGGGAAGAAAAAGAACCGGAGTTCAGTCACGGTAGTCAGCACGACCCGCGTCGTTCAAGTCGTTGTCCACAGGCTGTGCACAATGGAGGCCCCGACAGGGTCGGTTTGACCGGATGGCGTAGCCGCGCGTACCGTGACCAGGTCGAGTTGTCGATGGCTGCTGCCGCCTGCCTCCGATGGGCAAAGATCACGATCTGTGATTGTGAAGCGGTGCACTAGAGCGTTTACGCGAGTCCCTCGTGGGCGCACGGTGACAGCCAGGCGATGTCCCGCCAACACCCGAGTCATTTCTGGAGCCCCCGAGTGAGCAAGCGCACCTTCCAGCCGAACAACCGTCGTCGCGCGAAGACCCACGGCTTCCGGCTGCGGATGCGCACCCGTGCCGGCCGCGCGATTCTCGCGTCCCGCCGCAGCAAGGGTCGCGCCAGCCTGTCCGCCTGATCGCGTACAGGTCGTCATGACGTGCTGCCTTCCGAGAATCGGCTGAGGCGGCGCGAGGACTTCGCGACCGCAGTACGACGAGGACGCCGGGCCGGTCGTCCGCACCT
Source organism: Streptomyces sp. OfavH-34-F (assembly GCF_022347745.1). Taxonomy (GTDB): domain Bacteria; phylum Actinomycetota; class Actinomycetes; order Streptomycetales; family Streptomycetaceae; genus Streptomyces. The sequence goes on along the minus strand of NZ_JAKRGC010000004.1, from coordinate 59,869 downwards.
CGTCGTCCACCTACGCAGCGGTGCAACCGACCCGCACGTGACTGGGGAGAACGTTCCCCCGCCGCGTGCGGGTTTCGTTGTCAGCAAGGCCGTAGGTGGTGCGGTCGTACGCACTGCGGTGAAGCGCAAGCTTCGTCACCTGGTCCGAGAACGGCTCGCCCTGCTGCCCCCCGGTAGCCTGGTGGTGGTGCGAGCGTTGCCCGGAGCGGGTGACGCCGGCCATGAACAGCTGGCCCGAGACCTGGACGCCGCCTTTCAGCGGCTGCTGGGAGGGGGCGTGCGATGAAGTACCCGCTGCTGGCTCTCATCAAGCTGTACCAGTGGACGATCAGCCCGCTCCTCGGGCCGGTCTGCCGGTACTACCCGTCGTGTTCCCACTACGGATATACGGCGATCGATCGGCACGGAGCGATCAAGGGAACGGCGCTGACGGCCTGGCGCATCCTGCGATGCAACCCGTGGTCACCCGGCGGCGTGGACTACGTACCACCACGCAAACGTCCGCGTTGGCACGAGATGCTGCGCAGCGCCATACGCGGCAGCAAGGGCGGGGACTCCGCCGCTGACGTGCCTTCCGGGGGGTCGGCCAACGACCTCCCGAGTTCGGCCGCAGAGACTTCGCCCAATGCTCAAGGAGCTTGATTAGTGGACACGATTGCCAGTCTGTTCAGCTTCATCACCTGGCCCGTCTCCTGGGTCATCGTCCAGTTCCACAAGTTGTACGGGGCGATCTTCGGCCCCGACACGGGATGGGCCTGGGGTCTGTCCATCGTGTCCCTCGTGGTCCTGATCCGTATCTGTCTGATCCCGCTGTTCGTCAAGCAGATCAAGTCGACGCGGAACATGCAGCTGCTCCAGCCGAAGATGAAGGCGATCCAGGAGCGCTACAAGAGCGACAAGCAGCGTCAGTCCGAAGAGATGATGAAGCTGTACAAGGAGACGGGCACCAACCCGCTCTCCTCGTGTCTTCCCATCCTCGCGCAGTCGCCGTTCTTCTTCGCGCTCTACCACGTACTCTCCGCGATCGCCTCGAACAAGAAGATCGGCGTCATCGACCAGTCGCTGCTCGACAGCGCACGTCAGGCGCACATCTTCGGCGCCCCGCTGGCCGCCAAGTTCATGGACAGCGCGGAGAAGGTCCAGAGCCTCGGCGCCTCGCTGACCGACGTCCGGGTCGTCACCGCGGTCATGATCGTGCTGATGTCGGCCTCGCAGTTCTTCACCCAGCGCCAGCTGATGACGAAGAACGTCGACCTCACGGTCAAGACCCCGTACATGCAGCAGCAGAAGATGCTGATGTACATCTTCCCCGTGATCTTCGCCGTCATGGGTATCAACTTCCCCGTCGGTGTCCTCGTCTACTGGCTGACCACCAACGTCTGGACCATGGGTCAGCAGATGTACGTGATCAACCAGAACCCGACGCCGGGCAGCAAGGCGCAGGACCAGTACCTCGAGCGGCTCCTCAAGAGCGTCACCGCCCACGGCGAGGTCCGCGGCCGGACCCGGCGCAACACCGTCAAGCGGATCGTGGCCAAGGGCCCGGACCGCAACGACATCGAGCGCAAGTTCGTCGTCGGGCTGGCCAAGCTGGGCCTTGCCCCGCAGGAGGACGGCACCGTCGCGAAGAGTGACACCGCCGTCGCCGACGCCGAGGGCGGAGGCGCGCAGCGCCGTCAGCAGCCCAAGCGGCAGACCAAGTCGCAGCGGCAGACCGGTGCGGCACACCCGGGTGGGACCAAGGACAGCGCCTCCGGCGAGTCGACGTCCAAGACCTCCCTGCAGAAGGGCGCCGCGCAGGGCGCCAAGTCGAAGCCGGCGGGCAAGGCCGCGTCCGGTTCCTCACGCCAAGCCAAGTCCGGACAGCGCAAGGGTCCGCAGGGACCCAAGCACCCGTCCAAGAAGTAAGAAGGAGTCCATCCGTGACGGAAGGCACCACCTCCACGGCCGCTGAGGGCAGCGACACTCTGACCCGCCTCGAGCAGGAAGGTGAGATCGCAGCGGACTACCTCGAGGGCCTGCTCGACATCGCCGATCTCGACGGTGACATCGACATGGACGTCGAGGCGGACCGGGCCGCGGTCTCCATCATCAGCGAGTCGGCGCGCGATCTGCAGAAGCTCGTGGGGCGCGACGGCGAGGTCCTGGAGGCTCTCCAGGAGCTGACGCGGCTGGCCGTGCACCGGGAGACCGGAGACCGGAGCCGGCTGATGCTGGACATCGCCGGCTTCCGGGCCAAGAAGCGCACGGAGCTCGCCGAGCTGGGTGCCGAGGCGGCGGACAAGGTCAAGAGCACCGGTGAGCCGGTGAAGCTGAAGCCGATGACCCCGTTCGAGCGCAAGGTCGTGCACGACGCAGTCGCCGCAGCGGGTCTGCGCAGTGAATCGGAGGGCGAGGAGCCGCAGCGCTTCGTCGTCGTTCTGCCGGCCTGACCGGCCCTTTACCTGTCGGCCCCGTCTGTTCGCAGACGGGGCCGATCTTTGTCAGCCTGATAGACAGCCACCCATGGTGCGGTAGTGCGGTATGGAAGGACGGTCCCCCGTGACGGAGGAAGTAGCGCTTCCCGAGGCGCCGGAAGAGGCCCGGAGAGTATTCGGTGAGTACTTTCCCGAAGCTGTCCGGTACGCGGAACTGCTGGCGGACGCGGGAGTCACACGCGGTCTGATCGGTCCGCGTGAGGTCCCGCGCCTGTGGGAGAGGCATCTCCTGAACTGTGCTGTGCTCTCCGAGGTCGTCCCCGAAGGGGTTACGGTCTGCGACGTCGGCTCGGGCGCAGGGCTTCCGGGTATCCCCCTGGCCCTGGTGCGCCGGGACCTGAAGATCACCCTGCTGGAACCGCTGCTGCGCCGGACGAACTTCCTCCAGGAGGTCGTCGAGCTGCTGGGACTCGACCATGTGACGGTCGTCCGCGGCCGGGCCGAGGAGGTCCTCGGCTCCCTGCAGCCCGTCCATGTGGTCACCGCGCGTGCGGTCGCACCGCTGGACCGACTGGCCGGCTGGGGTGTGCCGCTGCTGCGGCCCTACGGCGAGATGCTCGCGCTCAAGGGCGACACGGCGGAGGAGGAGATCAACGGTGCCCGCGCCGCACTCAGCAAGCTGGGTGTGGTCGAGACCGAGGTGCTCCACGTCGGTGAAGGAGTGGTCGATCCGATGTCCACGGTGGTTCGTGTGGTGGTCGGGGAGAGCCCAGGGGGTGTGAGGTTCGCCGCGAAGCGGGCCAAGGCTGCCCGAAGCAGCCGGACACGGCGCCGCCGCTGAGGGCGGTAACCCCTGGCGTGGAGCGTACGGGGGCCCCACGCGGAGTGTCGTGACTCCGTGGCTACGCTGCGGAGGCATCGTGTTTCACGTGAAACGTCGTTCTCTGCTGCATGGAATCATCGGTCGCGGTCATGAGGCAGCCGCCCCTCCCCATCGCAGACCCGTTAGGGCTACGGAGTTGTCCACAGAAGTGGTTTCATCCACAGAAGAGCGGGCCTCGCTGGTTCACGACCCCGAAACCATGACAGGCTCTGCTCATTGCGAGCCTGAAGTCGAGGAGAGTGAATCCTTGCGGTCCGACGCCAACATCGCGGGGCCGATGACCGATCCGGTCCCCGGTCCCCGAACCGAATCGGCGGGAGACGGTGTTTCACGTGAAACACCGCCGCCGATGGACGACACACCCATCGGTCGCGCGGCCCAGCTGGCGGTGGAAGCCCTCGGCCGTGCCGGCGAAGGGCTGCCGAGGCCCGAGCAGACGCGCGTCATGGTTGTGGCCAACCAGAAGGGCGGGGTGGGTAAGACCACCTCCACGGTCAACCTTGCTGCGTCACTGGCATTGCACGGTGCCCGTGTCCTGGTGGTGGACCTCGACCCGCAGGGCAACGCCTCCACGGCTCTGGGCATCGACCATCACGCCGAAGTTCCCTCGATCTATGACGTCCTGGTGGAGAGCAAGCCGCTCTCCGATGTGGTTCAGCCCGTAAAGGACGTCGAAGGCCTCTTCTGCGCCCCGGCCACCATCGATCTCGCCGGTGCGGAGATCGAGCTGGTGTCGCTGGTGGCGCGGGAGAGTCGACTTCAGCGCGCCATCCAGGCGTATGAGCAGCCGCTGGACTACATCCTGATTGACTGCCCGCCCTCGCTGGGTCTGCTGACGGTCAACGCGCTGGTGGCCGGCGCAGAGGTGCTGATCCCCATCCAGTGCGAGTACTACGCGCTGGAGGGGCTGGGCCAGCTCCTGCGCAACGTCGAGCTGGTACGAGGCCACCTCAACCCCGACCTGCATGTGTCGACCATCCTCCTCACCATGTACGACGGCCGTACCAGGCTGGCGTCGCAGGTGGCGGAGGAGGTGCGCAGCCACTTCGGCAAGGAGGTGCTGCGGACCAGCATTCCCCGGTCGGTCCGTATCTCCGAGGCGCCGAGCTACGGGCAGACCGTGCTCACCTACGACCCCGGTTCCAGCGGCTCGCTGTCGTACCTTGAGGCGGCTCGCGAGATCGCGCTGCGAGGGGTCGGGGTGCAGTACGAGGGCCAGCACGCCCACACGGGCGGTTCGATCAGTCAGCAGAGCAATTCGGAGGGGATCCAGTGAGTGAGCGTCGTCGAGGGTTGGGGCGAGGGCTCGGTGCCCTGATCCCTGCTGCTCCGCAGGAGAAGCAGCTGCCGTCCAACGGTGCCGGAACCGGTTCGCCCGTTCTCACCACGGAACGCGGGGTGGCCGCCGCCAAGGTGACCACGCTGGGTGCCAATCCGGTGGTGCCGGAGCCGAGCGCGCCGGTGTCCGACGCACGCGTCGAGGGCGACGTGGCCGGTGCGTACTTCGCCGAGGTACCGCTCGACTCCATCACGCCCAACCCGCGTCAGCCGCGTGAGGTCTTCGACGAGGACGCGCTGGCGGAACTGGTTACCTCCATCAAGGAGGTGGGTCTGCTCCAGCCGGTCGTGGTGCGGAAGACCGGGACAGACCGCTTTGAGCTCATCATGGGCGAGCGGCGTTGGAGGGCCTGCCGAGAGGCGGGCCTGGAGCGTATCCCTGCCATCGTTCGGGCCACCGACGACGAGAAGCTTCTCCTTGACGCCCTCCTGGAGAACCTGCACCGGGCTCAGCTGAACCCGCTGGAGGAAGCGGCTGCGTACGACCAGCTGCTCAAGGACTTCAAGTGCACGCATGACCAGCTGGCCGACCGGATCGGGAGGTCCAGGCCCCAGGTGTCCAACACGCTGCGGCTGCTGCGGTTGTCGGCGCCGGTCCAGCGCAGGGTGGCCGCCGGCGTGCTGTCGGCGGGCCACGCGCGGGCCCTGCTCTCGGTGGACGACTCCGAGGAGCAGGACAAGCTGGCCCATCGCATCGTGGCCGAGGGGCTTTCGGTACGTGCCGTCGAGGAGATCGTGACGCTCATGGGTTCCGGGCCCACGAGCACCAAGAAGGCCAAGGGTCCTCGGGCGGGCGCCCGGGTTTCTCCGGCGCTTTCCGACCTGGCGTCCCGGCTCTCCGATCGCTTCGAGACGCGCGTGAAGGTCGATCTGGGGCAGAAGAAGGGAAAGATCGTCGTCGAGTTCGCCTCGATGGAGGATCTGGACCGCATCCTCGGCAGTCTCGCGCCGGGCGAGGGCCGGGTACTGGACCGTGCTCAGTCCGAGGACGCGACCGCGGACGACGAAGGCTGATCTCACCTGGGCTCTGACGCTGAGGGCGGGCTGTTTCCGGTTCACGGAATACAGCCCGCCCTTTGCTGTATCGCGGTGTCGGCTTGATCGAGGGGTCGTTACGATGCGTTGTGGCAGGTCATTTCCGCCCACGACGCGGTGGGCGAGAGAAGTGAGGAACAGCCTTCATGGGGCGTCGGCTCGTACCGCTCACGCTGGACAACCTTCCCGACCTCCCCCGGCGCTGTCGCTCCTGCGTGTTCTGGGAGCTCGACCCGGTCAGCGGTGAGGCCGCCGTCAAGAACGGAACGGCCGACCGGGAGAAGGAAGCATGGATCTCCGGAGTCCTTCTGGAATGGGGCTCCTGCGGCCGTGTGCTGTATGTCGACGACGTACCGGCCGGCTTTGTGCTCTACGCCCCGCCCGCCTACGTCCCGCGAGCCACCGCCTTTCCGACGAGTCCGGTCTCCTCCGACGCCGTACAGCTGATGACGGCGTTGATCATGCCGGGGTACCGGGGGCAAGGGCTGGGACGGGTCATGGTGCAGACCGTGGCCAAGGATCTGATCCGCCGGGGATTCAAGGCGATCGAAGCCTTCGGTGACGCCCGATGGAAGGAACCGGCCTGCGTACTTCCTGCGGACCACTTGCTGGCGGTGGGGTTCAAGACCGTACGGCCGCACCCGGTCCACCCTCGGCTGCGGTTGGAACTGCGCACGACGCTCTCCTGGAAGGAGGATGTCGAGATGGCCCTGGACCGACTCCTCGGCGCGGTGCAGAAGGAGCCCGCGCTGCGGCCGTTGTGAGGGGTTGTCCACCAGCACGGCGCGAGCGATCGCCCCGGGGAAAGTGAAACGGGCCCGTCCTGACGGACGGGCCCGTTTCACGTGAAACAGCAGACGCGGGGCTGCCTTACTCGGCGATGAAGCCCGAGAGCTCGCGAAGGATCGCGGCCTTCGGCTTCGCACCCACGATGGTCTTGGCGACCTCGCCGCCCTGGTAGACGTTCAGCGTCGGGATGGACATGACGCCGTACTTGGCAGCGGTGGCCGGGTTCTCGTCGATGTTGAGCTTCACGACCTCGATCTCGCCGTGCTCTGCGGCGATGGCCTCCAGCGAGGGGGCGATCTGACGGCACGGGCCGCACCAGGCAGCCCAGAAGTCCACCAGAACCGGCTTGTCGCTCTTGAGGACATCCTGCTCGAAGGTGTCGTCGGTCACGTTCTTCAGGGCGCCGGCCACGGCGTCCTCCTTAACTTCGCGGGGTGTGGGTGGGGATGTGGATGAGGCGTGGGTCAGACAGCGGCTGCGGAAGCGGCCTTCTCGTCGTCGGCGAGCGCGGCGAGGAAGCGCTCGGCGTCGAGTGCGGCGGAGCAGCCAGTGCCGGCTGCGGTGATCGCCTGGCGGTAGGTGTGGTCGACGACGTCACCGGCGCCGAAGACCCCGGTCACGTTGGTGCGCGTCGAGGGAGCGGCGACCTTGAGGTAGCCCTCGTCGTCCAGGTCGAGCTGGCCCTTGAACAGTTCGGTGCGCGGGTCGTGACCGACGGCGATGAACAGGCCGGTCACGGCCAGCTCGGACGTCTCACCGGTCTTGGTGTTGCGCAGGGTCACCCCGGCCAGCTTCTGCTCGCCGTTGATGCCTGCGACCTCGCTGTCCCAGGCGAACTTGATCTTCGGGTCGGCGAAGGCGCGTTCCTGCATGGTCTTGGAGGCGCGCAGGGTGTCACGGCGGTGGATGATGGTGACCGACTTGGCGAAGCGCGAGAGGAAGGTCGCTTCCTCCATCGCGGTGTCGCCACCGCCCACCACGGCGATGTCCTGGTCCTTGAAGAAGAAGCCGTCGCAGGTCGCGCACCAGGAGACGCCGCGTCCGGAGAGAGCGTCCTCGTTGGGCAGGCCGAGCTTGCGGTGCTGCGAACCGGTGGTCACGATGACGGCCTTCGCGCGGTGAACCGTGCCCGCGGTGTCGGTGACGGTCTTGATGTCACCGGTGAGGTCGACGGAGACCACATCGTCGGGGACCAGCTCGGCGCCGAAGCGCTCGGCCTGGGCGCGCATGTTGTCCATGAGCTCCGGGCCCATGATCCCGTCCTGGAAACCGGGGAAGTTCTCTACGTCGGTGGTGTTCATGAGGGCGCCACCGGCGGTGACGGCTCCCTCGAAGACCAGCGGCTTCAGAGAGGCGCGCGCGGTGTAAAGGGCGGCCGTATAGCCGGCCGGGCCCGAGCCAATGATGATCACATTACGCACGTCGCTCACGGGTTTCTTCCTCGTCTCTGCAGACTGCCTACTGTCCACGCCTACTGGGGCCGGTTCAACGACTCTCACCCCACCCAACGGATTTTATGGGGGATGCATTCCCCGATGTGCCGAGGCGGCTGCGGTGCGCTGTCAGGGGCGGGAGTAGGGGTGCGTCAGCAGCAGCTTTCCCTTGATGGAGGGCTCGGCGCCGACGCAGGCGGCATCCACCACGTAGGCCTGGACACTGGCCGGGTCCGTGGGGTGGGGCAGGACGACGAGGAACGCGTCGAGGCCCTCGTAGGTGCCCTTCTCGATGGCGAGGGCGGGGGCGTCCTGTCCGATGCCCTTCGCCACGCACTCCGGCACCTGCACGGAGGCAGCGCGGAGTGGGGAGTCGGAGGCCGTGGAGTCAGAAGGGGCGGTCTGCGACGGGGGCTCGGACCGGGGGGAGGACTTGGACCCGACGGACGGGGCCTGCTCCTTGCCGCCGGTGCTCTGGGTGGAGGGCGGGGCGTCATGAGATTCCAGCAGAGCGTGCACCTGGTCCCTGAGGGAGGACTGGGTGAACGTCGTGGCGTCGCTTCCTGCGGCCGCGCCCCGGCTGAATGCAGGGGCGTCGCTGCTGCTCTGCGCGACAGGTGTGTTCTGGAGCAGGAAGACGCCCATGCCAGCCAGAGCAGCGGCTCCGAACGCACCGACGAGAACGGCGGTGCGACGCCGGTGCCGACCGGCCCGGCGCCCTGGACCGGTAGCCGCACGGGCGTGTCCGGTGGGGCGGTTCGTCGGCTCCGGCCGGACCGACGGGACCGGTGCTATCGGCTGCTGCTTGGTTTCACGTGAAACATCGGCGGTCTGGGGCGCTTCCGTGAGCCGGGTCAGCGCCTCGGCGGCCAAGGCGGCATCAAGGCGTTCGGCGAATTCCGCAGGCATGGGCTCCGGGGCGGGCAGCTCGCCGAGCAGCTCGCTGATTTCCTCCAGCGAGGCGAGAACGTCACCGCAGAGATCGCAGAGAGCGATGTGGTTGCGCACTTCTGCGGCGCGGGGCTCGGAGAGCAACCCCTCGGTCAGGTCGGAGATCTCCGTGACGTCCGGGTGCTGGGTCGTGTCGGCTGTTGATGTCATCGGTGTCCACCTCCGCCCTTCATCGCTGTGGGACCGCTGGTGTCCGTGTCTCGTGGCCGGACTGAGTCCCGTGGTCCGGCTGCCGGTGGGACGGATGGTCTGCGGGTCCGGTTCCCTTCCGGTCCGGCGGCCGGCTGCCGGTCACCTCCGTCGCTGCGGAGATGAGTCAGCAGTGGGGCCAGGCGGGCGCGGCCTCTGGCGCACCGACTCTTCACGGTGCCCACGGGCACGTCGAGGATCTGGGCGGCCTCCGCCACGGGGTACCCCTGCATGTCCACCAGGACGAGGGCTGCGCGCTGCTCGGCGGTGAGCGTGGCCAGAGCCGCCAGGAGTTCGCGGTGGAGAGCGTGGCGCTCTGCCGGTGCCTCCGCCGACTCGTGGGGCTCCAGGAGCTGGTCCAGCCGCTCCGGGTCGTCGACCGGCGAGGTCTTCCGCGAGGCGGCCTTGCGGACCCGGTCCAGGCAGGCGTTGACCGTGATGCGGTGCAGCCACGTCGTGACGGCGGACTGGCCGCGGAAGGTGTGGGCGGCGCGAAAGGCGGACACCAGGGCGTCCTGGACGGCGTCGGCGGCCTCTTCCCGGTCGCCCAGTGTGCGCAGCGCCACGGCCCAGAGCCGGTCGCGGTGGCGACGCGCGAGTTCGCCGAAGGCTTCGGGGTCACCGGCGACGTGATGGGCGAGGAGGTCCGCATCGCTCGTCGCGTCGGCGTCAGCGTCGACGGCGTAAGGCTTGCGGTCTCCCCCCTCAGCTGTCGCCATCCGTGCATTCAAACCGATCCCCGCCGGAAAGTAAACGGCGAGGATGACCGCATGGTGGAAATTGCGTAAAGGGGGATTCCACTATTCTGCGGGCGCGGGGAATCCGATTGTTTTGTGCGCGTGGACGTCAGCTGGTGACCTTGATGTCCGAGATCTTCCCGCGGAAGTTCCCCTCGTTGGTCGGCGGGAGCTGGGTGAGCCAGATGAGCAGGTACCGAGCCTCTACGGGCTTGGCCGGCTTGAGCGACACCTGGGTGCCCGATCCCTGCGCGGCCTTCTCGAAGCCGTTGGGCATGCTCGGCACCGTGGCACCGTCGGTGGTCCGCAACTCGACCGACGTGGGGCCGCCGAGGAAGGACACGTCCACCGTGCCGACCCGCTGTGTCTTGCCGAGATCGAGGACGACCCCGACGCCTTCCTTCAGCCTGCCGAAGTCGGCGGAGTAATAGCCGTCCGTATTCCAGTACGAACTGGGGTCGTCGTCGTAGACATTTCCTATGCTCTGGGGCTTCTCACTGCCGTCGGCGCCGAGCGGGTCGTAGTCCTGGGCGCCGACGATCGGGACAGGCTTGCTCTTCTCGACCGGCGGGGCGTCGTTGTTCCGCGGATTGGTCTGGGTGGTGCCGGGGTCGCTGCCCGAGTTGTTGTTCCGGTCGATGAGCGTTTCGGCGAGCTGCCAGCTGCCCAGGCCCAGAGCGGCGATCAGCAGAGCGGAGACAGCCCACTTCAGGGCCCTTCCGGTGCGGCTCTGCAGGGGTGCGGGAGGCACCGGGACGACGGGCTGGGTCACTCCGGCGCCGGGCCCGGCCGGCCTGCCGTACGTTCCCTGCTGGTAGGTGGTCCGCTGGTACTCGGGCGGGGCGGTGAAGACGGGCTCGGGCGGCCGGATGCGGGGCATGGCCGCCACGGCCTTGGCCAGCTCGTCCGGGGTCGTGCAGGGCTGTTCCTGGCGCGACGCGGTGGCCCCGTCGTTGGCGAGGGCCCGCATGGCGATCTCGGAGAGCCCCCGGTGCACTCCCGCCCGCACCTGGTCGGGCGGGAGCAGGCCCATGCCCTTGGGCAGCCCGGTGAGCCCGTAGGCGTCGCTCTCGTACGGCCAGCGCTGGGTCAGCGCGGCGTACAGCAGGGCGCCGATGGCCTCCGTGTCGGCGCGCTGGGGGCCGTCGGAGGTGATCCCCCGCAGGGCGGCGTTCACCGCGAGGCCCCGGATGCGGTACTGGCCGGACGAACTGCGCAGCACCGCGCCCGGCGTCAGCCGGAGGTGGGCCAGGCCCTCGCGATGGGCGGCGGCCATGGCCTGGGAGACCTGGCTGACGAGCTGGTAGGCGTCATGGGCGTCCATCGGACCGGCGCCGAGCAGCGCCGTCAGCTCGGTGGCGTCGGGAAGCCATTCGTGGACGACATAGACGAGGTCGTCCTCCTCGACGGCGTCGAGGACCTGGACGAAGCGCGGGTCGCCCAGCAGGGCGGCGGACCGGGCGGCGGCCAGGACGGCACGTGCCCTGGGGTGGTCCGCGGTGAGGAGGTGGACGCCGACCGCGCGGCGCAGCTTCTCGTCCACGGCCCGCCAGCTGCTGAAGCCGTCCAGCCGGGTGACGCACTCCTCCAGCCGGTAGCGGCGGGCCAGTCTGTGTCCGCTGTGCAGATCCGGGGCGGCCGGATACGCCTCGGAAGCGGTCTGCCCGCCGTTCTTCTCCGAGGAGTCCGTGCCCGCCGAGTCCTGCGCTTCTGCCGTCCCGTCGGTCGTGGCCTCGTCCGCCTTGGCGGTCAGCGGCTCGTCCCCGCTGTCTGCGGCCACGTCGACGGCAGCCGTGCTACGTTCCGCCACCGTCGTTCCTGCCTCCCCATCCGTTGCGCGATGCCACCCAGCTCTGCACAGTCACGCCAATTGTGCCCACACTCCGGCGCTATGCACGACACGCGGAGACCGGCGATGGTTGTGCGGTCCGGCCGTCATCAGCGGCCGAGCCGCCCCCTGACCATGCCGACCATGCCGTTGATCTCCTCGATGCGCAGCCTCTTGGCGGCGACGAAGAACACTCCCAGGAGCAGGGCACCGCCGCAGACCAGCGCCACGAGGGAGCCGAGCGCGCCGTCGCCCAGGACGTTCAGCAGCCCGAAGCCTGCCGCCCCGGCCACGACGGTGGCGGGCAGCGCGGCGAGGCACAGTCGGGCGTAGGTACGGACGACGTGCGCACCGTCCAGGTCACCGCCGAGGCGGTTGCGCAGCCGGCGCCAGGCGATCCCGACGCCCACGGCGTACGCCAGGCCGTAGGAGGCCGCCATGCCGACCACGGCCCACCGGGCGGGCAGGACGACGTAGCAGAGGGCCGAGGCCGCCGCGTTGACCAGGGCGACGATGACGGTGTTGTAGAAGGGGGTGCGCGTGTCCTCGTACGCGTAGAACCCGCGCAGCACCACGTACTGCACGGAGTACGGGATCAGGCCGAGGCCGAAGGCCATCAGGATGAAGCCCATGGAGCGGGCGGCCTCGGGGCCGGTGGAGGCGTAGAGCAGGGTGCACATCGGAACGCCCAGGGCGAGGAACGCGAAGGCGACCGGCACGATGGCCACCGCGGAGTTGCGCAGCCCCTGCGAGATGTCGTCGCGGACGGCACCGGGATCGTTGTCGTGCGCGGCGCGGGAGATCCGGGGCAGCAGGGCGGCCATGACCGACACGGTGATGATCGCCTGCGGCATGCCCCAGATCAGCTGGGCGTTGGAGTAGGCGAGGAAGCCCGCTCCGTCCGTGCCCGATGCCTTGCCGGCCGAGGTCGCGAGCTGGGTGACGACCAGCACACCGGCCTGGTTGGCGAAGACGAACAGGACCGTCCACTTGGCCAGCTTGACCGTCTTGCCGAGCCCGTGGCCCTTCCAGTCGAAGCGGGGGCGGAAGCGGAACCCGGCCTCGCGGAGGTACGGGATCATGGCCAGGGCCTGGACGACCAGGCCGAGCAGGGTGCCGACGCCCAGGAGCCGCACACCGTCCGGCGGGATCGTGTCCACACCCATCTGGGACTCGTGGGAGGTGCCGTAGACCCAGATGAACAGGCCGAAGGTGAAGATCATGACGATGTTGTTCAGGACCGGGGTCCACATCATCGCGCCGAACTTGCCGCGAGCGTTGAGGATCTGGCCCATCACGACGTGCACACCCATGAAGAAGATGGTGGGCAGGCAGTAGCGGGCGAAGGTGACGGCGACGCTGTTGGCCGCCGGTTCGTCCGCGATCGTCGAGGACATCAGCCGGATGAGCCAGGGGGCCGCGAAGACGGCCACGGCGACGATGAGGCCGAGAGCGACCATCACCAGGGTCAGCAGCCGGTTGGCGTACGCCTCGCCGCCGTCCTTGTCCTCCTTCATGGAGCGGACGAGCTGCGGGACGAAGACGGAGTTGAGGCCGCCGCCCACGGTGAGGATGTAGATCATCGTGGGAAGCGTGTAGGGGATGGTGAAGCTGTCACCGAGCATCGCGGCGCCGAGTGCCGCGGTGATCACGAGGCTGCGGACGAAGCCGGTGAGGCGCGAGACGAGCGTGCCGGCCGCCATGACCGCGCTGGACTTCAGCAGCCCGGAGGCGCGCCCGCCGGACTTGGGCGGCGCGGGGGCGGGCTCGGGCGGGGCGGGCGCCGGAACGGCGGCGGGGCCCTCCTGGTCCCGGAAGAGGTGGGCGAAGGCGTCGGGCTCGTCGCGGTCGGCGGAGGCCTGGGTGACGAGATCGTCCACACCGACGAACTGGGTCGTCGCGGCGTTGTCGCCGTACGGGAGGTGTCGGGAGGGTCCGGAGGGCTCGGGCGGCGGGGTCTGCGCCCAGATCCGGGGGTCGGGGGCGTACGGGGCGGCCGGCGGCTGCTGGTAGAGCGGCTGCGGCTGCTGGTAGGTGCCGGGGGGCGGCGGCGGGTGCGCGGCGCGGTCGTACAGCGCCTCGTTCACCGGGTCCTGGGCGGAGAGGTCCTGCGCCCGGTAGGGGTCGTAGTCGTACGCCGACTGCAGATACGGGTCCGGCGGCGGCTGCTGCTCCGGCCCAGGGGGCACCGGAGGGCCGCCGGAGTAGCCGGCCCCGCCCGTACCCTGACCGCGGTCACCGTCGTACGGCGCGTTCATCGAAACCCCACCTCATCGTCCCCGGCCGACCGGCCACGACAGACATCGCTCAACGGTCCACTTTCTCACCCGTGCCGGACGGCTCCGTGTTTTCGGGACCGGTGTCCGGTGCCGGGTCACTCGGCTGCTCGGGTTCACCGCCGCCGTCGCCCGTCGCGCCGCCCGTGGTGGTGCGCTTGCGGTGTGCGTACATCCTGATGCCCGCGAGGACCAGCAGCAGCAGCCCGCCGGCGATCACCAGGAGCACCGTCGGGGTGATCTCGGAGACCTTCACGGTGAAGGCCATCTCCTCACCGTAGGGGGTGCCGTCCTTCGTGTAGAGCTGCGCGGTCATCTGGACCTGGCCGTTGATGTTGGCCGCCGCGTCGAACTTCACCGACTGGCTGTGCCCGGCGCCGATCCGGATGGGCTGCTCCGCGATGCTGCCGCCGTCGTTCAGTTTGAGCCGGGTCGCGTTGTCCGACTTGAGCCGCAGCACCAGGTTGTCCACGTCCTGGAGCAGCCTGTTCTGGACGGTCACCGGGATGGTGGCGCTGCGTCCGGACAGGGTGATGTCCGACTTCGGGACGAGCTGCACCTCTCCGACGAGCCCTTGCAGATAGGTGCGCACCGAGTCCCGGTACCGCTGGGCCTTCAGCGGCTTGCCCCGCCATGTGGTGGACATGGACCGGTTGACGGCGTTCCCGAAGGGCGTCACCACGCGCTCGGGGAGGGTGAGGATGACCTGGAAGTTGTTGAGCGAGGACTGGATGGACTTGATGTCCTGGAACGCCTGGGTGAGCAGCTCCTGGCGGCGCAGCTTCTTGGGGTACCGGGAGGCGGGTGGCACCTTGGTGGTGGCCTCGGGGTCCGGTTCGGTCGTGGCCGCGCGGGTCAGATCCTGGGCCCGGGTCCAGCGGTCGTCGTTCAGTACGTGGAGGGCGCGGGCCATCGACTGCGCTTGGGCGATCGTCGGCATGCGCTGGGGGGCGACGACGACGGAGCGCTCCTGGTCCGTATCCTGCTCGGTCAGGGCGAGGGTCAGGGACAGGAACTTCTGTACGGCGAGTGTGGAGTTCCCCGCGTTGCCCATGTCGCCCTGGAAGGCCGTGGAGAGCCGCGCGTCGGCGACCACCGCCGTGGTGCCACCGCCGATGGGGCGGGCGGCGGAGGGGGTGTACGCGAGGTTCCCGGTCTCCTGGAGGCTGTCGCTGCGGGCGATCACGTGATGGGCGCCGGCCGAGGTGGCGACGTCCACGATCGACGGGTCCACCGCGCCGTCCACCGGCCATGCGAAGTCGGTCGAGGGCTTCAGGTGGAGGATCGTCTCCACCGTCATCGAGGCGACCTCGCTGGCGTTCTGCAGATGGCTGAGGGTGCCGGAGACGTTCTTGCCCCGGTGGGCGATCGAGGCCAGGTCCGGATCGCCGAAGGGCAGGGCCACGACCTTGTTCTCGGAGACGGCCGCCTCCAGCGAGGTGAGCCAGTTCTTGGCCACCTTCTGGTTGGTCCCGGCGACGGTGGTGTCGCCGGACCTCACCCGGTAGGGCTTGGTCATCGCGTCGACGCTTGCCAGGAGGTCGGGATCGATGACCCAGGTGACGGGCAGCTGCCTGCCCAGCGAGACCATCTGTTCCAGACGGCCGCCCGGTGCGATCTCGGCGGCGAGGTCGTCGTCGGCGAACACCGGAATCTGCTGCTCGTCCGAGCCGGTCTCCGCCGTGAGGTGCGAGGAGGCGATCAGGGGCCACAGAAAGCTGAGGCCGACTCTGGAGTCGCTCTCCCCGTCCTGCCACGGCAGGAAGGTCCGCTGGATGCCGAGTACCTGGTCGTACACGGCGCGCGAGGTACGGCCGGTCAGCGAGACGCCGAGCTGGTACACGCCGTCGTCCCCGAGGCCCAGCTTGCTGACGGGCACCGAGAGCGTGAAGTCCTGGCTGATGCCCGAACGCAGCTTGTCGATCTCGACCGTGTACTTGCCGCCGATGGGATACGGGTCCGTGCCGGGCAGGTACCCCGTGCGGCGGTCGGCCGTGTCGATAGCCGTCCTGCTGTAGAGCCGGGGGCCGACCCGCAGGTCCACCTGGGCGTCGGTGACCGTCTCCTTGCCCTTGTTGGTCAGGGTGCCGGAGATCCGCAGCGTGTCCCCCTTCTCAGGGGCACTGGGGGTCACCTCGTCCAGCGCGATCGCCACCGTGCTGGAGCCCGTCGGAGCCTTGCTCACCGCGTCCGCACGGGCCTGCGGCGCGACGGCCCCGGTCAGCAGGGCGGCGACGAGCGGAGCCCCGGCGAGCGCGGCCGCCGTGCGCCGCAGCCACCGGCGGGCAGGAGAGGGATGCGACCCCTGGATGTGTGCCGCCTCGGCCACGCGTACCCGTCCCTCGTCTTCGTCAGCTGCTGTCGAGCATCGTCCGTTGCTGCGTCCCCGCATGGTAACGAGGTGCGCGGGGACCAAGTGCCGGGGAGTCTGCCGCATGATCGGGAGAGTCTTGCAGGGCGGGGGAAATGCGTGACGCCCGGACCGGCCGGGGCACGTACCCTTTTCTGTTGTGCCGAACGCCAACGCAGACAACTCCAGCGCCCTGAGCCAGGTGCAGCACCGCGCAGTCAGTGAACTGCTGCGGGTCGCCCCGGTCGCCGACGACCTCGCCCGCCGATTCCAGGATGCCGGGTTCAGTCTCGCACTGGTCGGCGGATCGGTCCGGGACGCACTTCTCGGCCGGCTGGGGAACGACCTGGACTTCACGACCGACGCCCGCCCCGAGGACGTGCTGAAGATCGTCAGGCCATGGGCCGACTCCGTGTGGGAGGTCGGCATCGCCTTCGGCACCGTGGGGGCCCAGAAGGACGGCTACCAGATCGAGGTCACCACGTACCGGTCGGAGGCGTACGACCGCACTTCGCGCAAGCCCGAGGTGTCCTACGGCGACTCCATCGAGGACGACCTCGTGCGCCGCGACTTCACGGTCAACGCCATGGCCGTCGCCCTGCCCGAGAAGGACTTCATCGACCCCCACGGGGGCCTGGAGGACCTTGCCGAGCGAGTGCTGCGCACTCCCGGTACCCCCGAGGAGTCCTTCTCCGACGACCCGCTGCGCATGCTCCGTGCGGCACGGTTCGCCGCGCAGCTCGACTTCGAGGTCGCTCCCGAGGTCGTCACCGCCATGACCGAGATGGCCAGCCGGATCGAGATCGTCTCCGCCGAGCGGGTGCGCGAGGAGCTGAACAAGCTGCTGCTCTCCTTGCACCCCCGGAAGGGCCTGGCCCTCCTTGTGGATACCGGGCTCGCCCAGCAGGTGCTGCCCGAACTGCCCGCGCTTCGCCTGGAGAGCGACGAGCACCACCGGCACAAGGACGTGTACGAGCATTCCCTGACGGTCCTGGAGCAGGCGATCGACCTGGAGGAGGATGGGCCCGACCTCGTCCTGCGCCTGGCCGCCCTGCTGCACGACATCGGCAAGCCGAGGACGCGACGGTTCGAGAAGGACGGCCGGGTCTCCTTCCACCACCACGAGGTGGTGGGGGCCAAGATGACCAAGAAGCGCATGACGGCGCTCAAGTACTCCAACGAGATGGTCAAGGATGTCTCGAAGCTGGTGGAGCTGCATCTGCGCTTCCACGGTTACGGAGACGGCGAGTGGACCGACTCCGCAGTGCGCCGTTATGTAAGGGACGCGGGGCCCCTCCTGGAGCGGCTGCACAAGCTGACCCGGTCGGACTGCACCACCAGGAACAAGCGCAAGGCCGCCGCCCTTTCCCGCACCTATGACGGGCTGGAGGAGCGCATTGCCCAGCTGAAGAGTCAGGAGGAGCTGGACGCCATCCGGCCGGACCTGAACGGCAACGAGATCATGCAGATTCTGGGTGTGGGTCCGGGCCCGGTCATCGGCAAGGCATACGCGTTCCTGCTGGAGCTGCGGCTGGAGAACGGGCCGCTGGAGCATGACCAGGCGGTTGAGGAACTGAAGAAGTGGTGGGCTGCGCAGGACTGAGGTCCTGCCGCTCCCGGACGGCGGAGGCGCTCATGTTTCACGTGAAACATGAGCGCCTCCGGCGTAAGCCGAGGGCGTCGTTTCACGTGAAACAACGCCCTCGGCGCGGTGCTGCGTGAGCTGGATGCTCAGTCGGCTGTCTTGAGCGGCGTCAGGCAGAGCACGACGCTGCTCCGGCTCTTCCTGCGGCCCGAGCTTTCGGTGTAGGCGACGTACTTCTCCGCGTCGCACAGAGCCGTGTCCGTCGTGTTGTCGTGGACCTCCTCGACCCGGTACTCCGCGGCGGACGAGCCGCAGTCGGCGGACTGCATGTCCGGGTTGAAGTTGGTGCCCTTGTTCTCCAGGCAGTCGCCCACCGCGGCGGCCTTGGCGTCGGACTCGAATATCTCGGACCAGCCGAACTTGAGGCCGAGGAGAACGACGATGCCCACGACGATGATGATGATGTTCCGTGTGGCGAGGAACGCCTTCTTGCCACCGGACGGCTGCGTGGGCCCCTGGGGAGCGCCCCAGCCCTGCGGTTGCTGGCCCTGGTGCGGGGGGTACGGCTGCTGAGGAGCGCCCCACCCCTGCTGCGGCTGTTGCGGCGGGAAGCCGTAGCCGCCCTGCTGAGGCGGGTAGGGCTGGGCCGGCTGCTGGCCGTATGGGCCGTTGCCCTGCTGTGGCGGGTAAGTCATCTGGATGCCCCCGTGAATGTGTGTCCTGCTTGACGCGGGCACGCTATAGGACAGCGCGGCCCCGACTCCAATGCGCGAGGTACAGGGCAGAGCTTGCGTAGAGGACTGACACTCCGCCCAGCAGAGCCGCCGACCTGCCGTCAGGAGGCAGCATCAGCGCGGCCGCTGCTGCGGCGGCGACGAAGGCCACGTTGAACAGCACGTCGTAGAACGAGAAGGCCCTGCCCCGGTAGTCGTCGTCCACGGCCGTCTGCACCACGGTGTCCGTGGCGATCTTCGCTCCCTGGGTGACCAGACCGAGCACGAACGCGGCCACCAGCATCGGCACCGGCGCGAACCACAGCCCCAGGGCCGGTACGAGCACCGCGGCCGCCGCCGCGCACACGATCATCCAGCGGAGCCTCCCGAGCCGCGCCGCTGCCCAGGGGGTCAGCACGGCCGCGGCGAAGAAGCCGGCGCCGGACACCACCACCGCCGCTCCGAGCAGGGCGAGCCCGTCGTCGTCGCTGTCCGTCCAGGCGTACCGGCAGAGCATCAGCACCATGACGGTCAGCGCCCCGAAGCAGAAGCGGATCACCGTCATCGCTGCCAGCACCCGCGAGGCGCTCCGGTGCTCCGCCACATGCCGCAGTCCGTCCAGGAGCCCGCCGGCCGCGGTGGTGAGCGCGGCGCGCAGCGGCACCGGGGCCGCGTCGCGATCCGGCCCGAGCAGTCCCGCCGCCAGACTCAGCGCCGCCAGTGCCGAGGCGAGGTAGAGCACGGCCCCCAGCAGCACCACGGCGGTGTCGGAGTCCGCCAGGACCACCCGGACGACGAAGGCCAGCCCGCCGCCCGCCGTGGCGGCGAGGGTGCCCGCGGTCGGCGACAGGGAGTTGGCGAGCACCAGGTGGTCCCGGGGGACGACGCGCGGCAGCACGGCCGAGAGCCCGGCGAGGACGAAGCGGTTCACCGCGGTGACGCACAGCGCGGAGGCGTAGAAGAGCCACAGGGGGGCCGCTCCGGCGAGCAGGAGCGCGGTGCAGCAGGCGAGGGCGGCGCGGAGCAGGTTGCCGTACACGAAGACCTTGCGCCGGGGCCAGCGGTCCAGCAGGACGCCCGCGAACGGGCCGATGAGCGAGTAGGGCAGCAGGAGCACGGCCATCGCGGAGGCGATGGCCGCGGCGGACGTCTGCTTCTCCGGCGCGAAGACCACATGGGCGGCGAGGGCCACCTGGTAGACGCCGTCGGCCGACTGGGACAGGACCCGCACGGCCAGAAGGCGGCGGAAGTCGCGTAGGCGCAGGAGTATGCGCAGGTCACGCACGACGGGCATGGAAGCAAGGGTCACACACGGCGAGGGCCCCCGGGCGCATTGCCCGGGGGCCCTCAACGGCGCGGCAGTCGAGAGGCGTTGCCGCCCGTCCACCGCTCGGCTGACTCAGGTGAGTCAGTGGGAGACCTCACCGCGGATGAACTTCTCGACGTTCTCGCGGGCCTCGTCGTCGAAGTACTGCACCGGCGGGGACTTCATGAAGTACGAGGAGGCCGAGAGGATGGGGCCACCGATGCCGCGGTCCTTGGCGATCTTCGCGGCGCGGAGGGCGTCGATGATGACACCGGCCGAGTTCGGGGAGTCCCACACCTCGAGCTTGTACTCGAGGTTCAGCGGGACGTCACCGAAGGCGCGGCCCTCGAGGCGCACGTACGCCCACTTGCGGTCGTCCAGCCAGGCCACGTAGTCCGACGGGCCGATGTGGACGTTGTCCTCACCGAGCTCGCGGTCACGGATCTGCGAGGTGACGGCCTGCGTCTTCGAGATCTTCTTGGACTCCAGGCGCTCGCGCTCGAGCATGTTCTTGAAGTCCATGTTGCCGCCGACGTTCAGCTGCATCGTGCGGTCCAGGACGACGCCCCGGTCCTCGAAGAGCTTCGCCATCACGCGGTGCGTGATGGTGGCGCCGACCTGCGACTTGATGTCGTCGCCGACGATCGGGACACCGGCCTCGGTGAACTTGTCCGCCCACTCCTTGGTGCCGGCGATGAAGACCGGGAGGGCGTTGACGAACGCGACCTTGGCGTCGATGGCGCACTGGGCGTAGAACTTCGCGGCGACCTCGGAGCCCACCGGGAGGTAGCAGACGAGGACGTCGACCTTGCGGTCCTTGAGGATCTGGACGACGTCGACCGGCGCCTCGGCCGACTCCTCGATGGTCTGGCGGTAGTACTTGCCCAGGCCGTCGTGGGTGTGGCCGCGCTGGACGGTGACACCGGTGCTCGGCACGTCGCAGAGCTTGATGGTGTTGTTCTCGCTCGCGCCGATGGCGTCCGAGAGGTCCAGGCCGACCTTCTTCGCGTCGACGTCGAAGGCGGCGACGAACTCGACGTCCCGCACGTGGTAGTCGCCGAACTGGACGTGCATCAGACCGGGCACCTTGCCGGCCGGATCGGCGTCCTTGTAGTACTCGACGCCCTGGACCAGCGAGGCGGCGCAGTTGCCCACGCCGACGATGGCTACGCGAACCGAACCCATTCCGGTTGCTCCCTGTGTGTAATGGATGTTTCTGATGAGCTCGCCGCGGTCTGCGATGAGCTCACTTGGCGGTGTCGCCGGACGGATCCGACGGGTTGTCTCCCCGCCGGGGCAGGCCGTCCGGCTCTCCTGCGGTGTTCTGCTGAGCTGAGCTCTCGGGCGAGGATCGTCGCTGATCCCGTCCCGACCGCTCGCTCTCGATGAGCTCGTTCAGCCAGCGCACTTCGCGCTCCACGGACTCCATGCCGTGTCGCTGCAGCTCAAGTGTGTAGTCGTCGAGACGCTCGCGGGTGCGGGCCAGAGAGGCGCTCATCTTCTCCAGGCGCTCCTCCAGCCGGCTGCGACGGCCTTCCAGCACCCGCATCCGCACCTCCCGCTCCGTCTGTCCGAAGAAGGCGAAGCGAGCAGCGAAGTGCTCGTCCTCCCAGGAGTCGGGGCCGGTGTGCGAGAGCAGCTCCTCGAAGTGCTCCTTACCTTCCGCCGTCAATCGGTAGACGATCTTGGCGCGGCGTCCCGCGAGGGACGAGGCAGGAGCGACGCCCCGGCCGGAGCCGGACGCCGAATCCGTCGGAGCGGTCCCCGGCTCCTCGATCAACCAGCCGTTGGCGACCAGCGTCTTGAGGCAGGGGTAGAGGGTTCCGTAACTGAAGGCACGGAAGATGCCCAACGAGGTGTTGAGGCGTTTGCGCAGCTCATAGCCGTGCATCGGGGATTCGCGGAGCAGTCCGAGGACGGCGAACTCGAGGATGCCGGAGCGTCTGCTCAACCTCGCCCCTCCTTCTTCCTGTGCCGCCGCGGTCCCTGGTGCCGAATCGATGTACCGGTCTGATGTATCGGCCCGATACATCAGCACGATAGATCGCGTTGCTCGTGCCGACAAGGGGAGCCTCAGTGAGCGGCGTCACATCGCCAATTCGTAGGAACCGACTTGCGTTATTTGGGGTGAAGTTCGGTCCTAGAAGGGTTTTGACCGTGCGTAGTCTGTGCGGCATGCAGACCACCGGGAACCGTGAGACACGCGCACACGTCCGTGCTCGCGGAGCAGCCGGATGCATGGCGGGCGGGCCTGTCGCCGGGCCGGTCCGTCGTTCGGGGGACCGGATCTCACCTGCCGCTTCCAGGCGCTCTCGCCTGCCCGAGGAGTAGTCGTTCGATGAGCGAGCACCGTCGCAAGACGTCGCAACCGCAAGGTGGCGGACGTGCCGCGGCCCGACGAGCCGCCCAGCAGTCCTCCGGACGCCGCGCGGCACCGTCACGCGGAGTAACTTCTGACTCACCGTCCGCCTCACACGGTGAGGAGGCCCCGTACGCCGGTCGCGCCGCGGCCAGACGGGCGGCCCAGCGAGGCGGTGCGGGCCGCGGAGGCTCCGACGGCGGCGGTGGTGGCCGGCGTCGAGGTGGCGGGGACGGCGGGGCGGAGGGGCGCGGCGGCCGGGGCGGCCGGCCAAGAAGCGCTTCATCGACTACCCGCGCGCCGGCCGGAACGGTCTGCGGCGCTGGATTCCGTCCTGGAAGCTGGTCTCCAGTCTGTGCATCGGCTTCCTGGGTCTGCTGATGGGCCTGGCGGGGCTCGCGTACGCGATGGTCGCCAAGCCGGACATCCAGGACGCCGCGAAGGCGGAGAACAACGTCTACTACTGGAGCGACGGCACCCAGATGGTGGCCACCGGCGGTGAGGTCAACCGCCAGGTCATCGACTACGCGCAGATTCCCGAGGCGATGCGCAACGCCGTCATCTCCGCGGAGAACAAGTCCTTCGAGTCCGACCACGGCATCGACCCCATGGGCATCGCCCGCGCCATGTTCAACATGGCCAAGGGCGGTCAGACCCAGGGTGGTTCGACGATCACCCAGCAGTACGTCAAGAACTCGCGGCTGTCGCAGGAGCAGACCCTGACCCGCAAGTTCGAGGAACTCTTCATCACGCTCAAGGTCGGCAGCGAGATGAAGAAGTCCGAGGTCATGGCCGGGTACCTCAACGTCTCCTACTACGGACGGGGGCGTCCGGTCTTCAGGCCGCGGCCCGTACGTATTACGGCAAGGACGCCAAGGACCTCGACCCGAGCGAGTGCGCCTTCCTGGCCAGCCTTCTCAAGGGCGCCACCTACTACGACCCGGCCGGCGCGCCGGAGATCGACCCGGTGCAGGCCACCGCGGAGAAGAACCTCGCCCGCGCGACGAAGCGCTGGAAGTGGATTCTCGACGAGGAGGTGAAGGACGGCCGGATGACGCAGGAGGACCGGGACAAGTACACGAAGTTCCCGATGCCCGACAAGCCGAAGCGCAACGCTCAGCTCGGCGGTCAGATCGGCTACCTCGTCAACATGGCCAATGCCGAGGTGATCAACAACACCAAGATCACCAAGGACATGCTCGACCAGGGCGGCTACGAGATCCACACGACCTTCGACAAGAAGAAGGTCAACCAGCTCAGCAAGGCCGTCAAGCGGGTCTACGACGAGAACATCGACCCGAAGAAGCGTCCTGAGAAGGACACCCACGTGCAGTTCGGCGGTTCGTCGGTCGACCCGAAGACCGGGGCGATCAGGGCGATCTACGGTGGTGCGGACGCGACCAAGCACTTCACCAGCAACGCCGGTCCGACCGGTGCCGCGGTCGGCTCCACCTTCAAGCCGTTCGTGCTCGCCGCCGCCATGGAGTACGGCAAGCGCGATCCGTCCGGCGGTCCGGACCAGAACGAGTCGCAGCGCACGAAGGTCTCGCCGCTCAGCATCTACAACGGCGACGACAAGCTGAAGATCAAGAAGTACAACGGCGACATCTGGACCGACGAGGACGGCAAGGAGTGGCTCCAGACCAACGACGACCACGAGTCGTACGGCAACATCACCCTGCGTGAGGCCATGCAGTGGTCCGCCAACTCCCCGTTCGTGCAGCTCGGCATGGACGTCGGTACGGACAAGGTGAAGGCGGCGGCCATCTCGGCCGGCCTGAAGGACAACAAGTACATGGCGGACGCCGGTGTGCCGTCGTTCTCCATCGGTACGTCCTCGCCCAGCACGACGAGCATGGCCGGTGCGTACGCCACCTTCGCGGCCCGCGGCCAGCAGCGCGAGCCGTTCTCCGTCACCGAGGTGAAGAAGCGCGGGGCGCCGGTCTACCGCCACAAGGTGGTCACCAAGAGCGCCTTCGACCGCGCCATCGCCGACAACGTCACGGACGTCCTCAAGAACGTCGTGGAGAAGGGCACGGGTACGCCCGCCCGCCTTCCGGGCCGCGACGTGGCCGGCAAGACCGGTACGACCGACGACAACCTGTCGGCGTGGTTCGTGGGCTACACGCCCCAGTTGTCGACCGCGATCAGCATGTACCGGCTGGACGACGACGACAAGAACACGAACCGCGCGTTCGAGTCGATGTACGGCACCGGTGGCAAGGACAAGATCCACGGCGCCTCGTTCCCCGCGCAGGTCTGGCACGACTACATGGCCGAGGCCATGAAGGGCGCGAAGAACGAGAAGTTCCCCGAGGCGGAGCCGATCGGCGACAAGGTCTACGGCGGCGGCGCCTCCAAGAAGCCCTCGCCGACCCCCACGCCCACCCCGACCGAGACCGAGACGGAGAAGCCGTCCCCCACGCCCACGCCCACGCCCGAGGTCCCGACCCCGGACCCGAGCGACACCTGCGGTACGTGGGACTGGAACTGCCAGAACAACAACGGCGCCAACGCGAACACGGGCACCAGCCAGGGCAACGACGGCGGCAACACGGATACGGGTGTCAGCCAGGGCAACGACGGCGGCAACACGGACACCGGCACCTCCACCGGTACGACCGACGGCGCCGGCGGAACGGACGGCTCCACCGGGGACGGCGGGAACACCACGACCAACGGTGGAAACACCAACGGGAACAACAACAGCACCGGGAACACCAACTGGTGGGGCGAGTCGGGCGGGTAGCGCCCGGCACGCACCGGCTCCCCGCGTCCGGCGCGGGGGGAATCCGGCGAGGGGTGAGGGCCGCGGCACTTCGGTGCGGCGGCCCTCACCGCTTCCACAGCGCCGTACGGCAGGATGTGCGACATGCCAAGCGCAGAGGACACGAGCGTGCACGAGGAACGGTCCGTCGTACGGCCCACGCACCGGGACGAGGTCGCGGCGGCCGGCAGCGAGCTGATCGGCGGGAGGTCGGGGCTCTGGGCGCGACTCGGCAGCACCGCGCTGACGCCGGTGGCGGCCGTCGCCCTGGTGGGCATCGGCATGTTCGCGCTCGGCATGGTGCAGAAGCTGCCCTGCTACAACTGGGCCTGGTTCCGGGGAGCCACCTCCCAGTACACCCACGCCTGCTACTCGGACATCCCGCACCTCTACTCGGGACGCGGCTTCGCGGACGGGCTGGTGCCGTACTTCGACCGGCTGCCCGGTGACATGCAGTTCCTGGAGTACCCGGTGCTCACCGGGGTGTTCATGCAGGTCGCGGCCTGGCTGACGCCTGGCGGCGGCTCCCTGCAGGAGCAGGAGCAGGCCTACTGGCTGGCCAACGCGGGCATGCTGATGATCTGCACCGCGGTGATCGCCGTCTGCGTCGCCCGGACGCACCGGCGGCGCCCCTGGGACGGCCTTCTGATGGCGCTCGCGCCCGCCTTCGCCCTCACCGCCACGATCAACTGGGACCTGCTCGCCGTCGCCCTGACCGCCGCGGCGATGCTCATGTGGTCCCGGAGCCGTCCGCTGGCCTTCGGCGTCCTCATCGGGCTGGCCACGGCCGCGAAGCTGTACCCCGTGCTGCTGCTGGGGCCCGTGTTCGTGCTGTGCTGGCGGGCCGGGAAGTGGCGCGCGTTCGGCGCGGCCCTGCTGGGGGCGGTCGGCTCCTGGCTGGTGGTCAATCTGCCGGTCATGCTCCCGGCGTCCGAGGGGTGGAAGAAGTTCTACACGTTCAGCCAGGAACGCGGCATCGACTTCGGATCGTTCTGGCTGGTCATCACCCAGCGCACCGGTGAGGCCATCGACGTGAGCACGGTCAACACCGTCTCGACGGTGGCCACGCTCGTCCTGTGCCTGGCGATCGGCGCCCTGGCCCTGACGGCGCCGCGCCGGCCGAGGTTCGCCCAGCTCGCGTTCCTCGTCGTCGCGGTGTTCATCCTCGTCAACAAGGTCTACTCACCGCAGTACGTCCTGTGGCTCATCCCGCTCGCCGCGCTGGCGCGGCCCCGCTGGCGGGACTTCCTGATCTGGCAGGCGTGCGAGGTCCTGTACTTCCTGGGCATCTGGATGTACCTCGCGTACACGGGGAGCGGTGACAAGCACCAGGGGCTGCCCACGGAGGGCTACCAGCTGGCGATCGTGCTGCACCTGCTGGGCACCCTCTATCTCTGCGCCCTCGTCGTACGGGACATCTCGATGCCGGAACGCGACGGGGTGCGGCGCGACGGCTCGGACGACCCGTCGGGCGGGGTGCTCGACGGGGCCGAGGACGTCTTCGCGCTCACCCGGCTCGCCGAACCCGGAGGCGTACGCCGTGAAGCGCACGACGGGGCCGGGGATGCCGGGGCGCGGGTCGAGTGGGGAACGGCCGCGGCGCCCGCCGCCGACTGAACGGGGCGGGCGCGCGGGCTCAGCGCTCGACGAGGCGGTCGTACTGGGTGGTCGTGTGGCGCAGGTGCGCCACCAGCTCGTCGCCCACCCTCGGCTCCTCCGCGTCCGCGGGCACGAACAGGATCGACACCTGCATGTGCGGCGGCTCGGCGAACCAGCGCTGCTTGCCCGCCCAGACGAAGGGCGACAGGTTGCGGTTCACGGTCGCCAGGCCCGCGCGGGCGACGCCCTTGGCCCGCGGCATCACGCCGTGCAGCGCCTTGGGCGCCTCCAGGCCCACGCCGTGCGAGGTCCCGCCGGCGACGACGACCAGCCAGCCGTCGGAGGCGGCCTTCTGCTGCCGGTAGCCGAACCGGTCGCCCTTCACGACGCGCGTGACGTCGAGCACGGCGCCCCGGTACTCCGTCGCCTCGTGGTCCCCGAGCCAGAGCCGGGTGCCGATACGGGCACGGAACCGGGTCTGCGGGAACTGCTGCTGCAGCCGGGCCAGCTCGTCGGCGCGCAGATGGCTGACGAACATCGTGTGCAGCGGCAGCCGGGCCGCCCGCAGGCGGTCCATCCACGCGATGACCTCCTCGACGGCGTCCGAGCCGTCCGTACGGTCCAGCGGCAGGTGCAGGGCGAAGCCTTCGAGGCGCACGTCCTCGATGGCGGCGTGCAGCAGGCCCAGCTCCTCCTCCTTGACGCCGTGGCGCTTCATCGAGCTCATGCACTCGATGACGACACGGGCGCCCACCAGGGCATGCACCCCGTCCACGGACGAGACAGACCGGACGACGCGGTCGGGCAGCGGTACCGGTTCCTCACCGCGCCGGAACGGGGTGAGGACCAGCAGATCGCCGCTGAACCAGTCCTTGATGCGGGCCGCCTCGTAGGTGGTGCCGACCGCGAGGATGTCGGAGCCGAAGCGGATGGCCTCGTCGGCCAGCCGCTCGTGGCCGAAGCCGTAACCGTTGCCCTTGCAGACCGGCACGATGCCCGGAAACTGGTCGATAACGGACTTCTGGTGCGCCCGCCAGCGCGCGGTGTCGACGTACAGGGAGAGCGCCATGGCCGGTCCGGAACCCTTCTGGTGGCTGAGGTGGAACGGATGGGAAAGCGTGTTCAGGCCCCATTGAAACGAATGAAGCCCGTTTCGTCAGCTCTGGGGCGGTGATCAGCGCCGCGACATGTAGATGTCGAGTGCCTTGTGCAGGAGCTTGTTGAGCGGGAAGTCCCACTCGCCCAGGTACTCCGCCGCCTGCCCGCCGGTGCCGACCTTGAACTGGATCAGTCCGAAGAGGTGGTCGGTCTCGTCCAGCGAGTCGGAGATGCCGCGCAGGTCGTAGACGGTGGCGCCCATGGCGTACGCGTCGCGCAGCATCCGCCACTGCATCGCGTTCGAGGGGCGGACCTCGCGCTTGTGGTTGGCAGAGGCGCCGTACGAGTACCAGACGTGGCCGCCGACGATCAGCATGGTCGCCGCCGCGACGTTCTCGCCCTCGTGGCGGGCGAAGTAGAGCCGCATCCGGTTGGGGTCCTCGCTGTTGAGGGCCGTCCACATCCGCTGGAAGTAGCCGAGCGGGCGCGGGCGGAAGCGGTCGCGCTCCGCCGTGATCTCGTACAGCCGCTGCCACTCGGCCAGCTCCGCGTAGCTGCCCTGGACCACCTCGACGCCGGCCTTCTCGGCCTTCTTGATGTTGCGCCGCCACAGCTGATTGAAGCCCTTGTGGACGTCCTCCAGCGAACGGTTCGCCAGCGGCACCTGGAACACGTAGCGCGGCTGTACGTCACCGAACCCGGCGCCGCCGTCCTCGCCCTGCTGCCAGCCCATCTTCCGGAGCCGGTCGGCGACCTCGAAGGCGCGCGGCTCGATGTGGGTGGCTTCGACGTCCCGCAGGCGCTTGACCTCCGGGTCCTGGATGCCGGCCTTGATGGCCGCGGCGTCCCAGCGGCGGATGACGACCGGGGGGCCCATCTTCACGGAGAAGGCGCCCTGCTGCTTGAGGTGCGCCAGCATCGGCTGCAGCCAGTCGCTCAGATTGGGGGCGTACCAGTTGATGACCGGGCCCTCGGGCAGATAGGCCAGGTACCGCTTGATCTTGGGGAGCTGCCGGTAGAGCACCAGGCCCGCTCCGACGAGCTGGCCGGTCTTGTCGAACCAGCCCAGGCTCTCCGAGCGCCACTCGGCCTTCACATCCGCCCATGCCGGGACCTGCATGTGACTGGCCGCGGGCAGACTCTGGATGTACGCCAGGTGTTGCTCTCGGCTGATGGTCCTCAGGGTCAGGCTCATGCGGGGCGCTCCTCGGCAGGTGTGTCCCCATCGGTCAGGGGCTCCGGCTCTCGCGCCGAAGCCTACTGTGGCCGGGAAGCGGGCGGTCTGGCCCCGTCGTGCACTGTGCGTTCCGCCCGGCGTGCGGGGGCGGCCCCGTCGGTGACGGAGCCGCCCGGACCGGGACCGCGGGGGTCAGCCGATCACGCCGCCGAAGAGTCCGCCGTGGGCCATGCCGAGGAAGAACCCGAGGGCGGACGCGCCCATGCCGAGGATGAGAGGGAACCTCTCGCGCGTGGTCGCGGAGATGTACTGGCCGTAACCACCGGTGAGGATGCCGATGAGTCCGGCCCAGGAGCTGATCAGATGCAGGTGGTGGAACATCGCCGTGATGAAGGCGAGGGCGCCCAGCACGAGCGTGATCACCACGAGCCCGTTCTGGAGCGGATGGGGCCTGCCGTCCGTGGCGAAGAGGGAGACGGAGGGGCGGGTCCGCGTTACGTGTGCCATGGATGACCTCCTGGCCGACATGCGGCGCGATCGTGGCGCCGCTCACACCCGATGTGTCCAGATTGCGTCCCCTGACCATCGGATTTCAACCGGAAGCGGGTCTGCGGGTACTCTGGTCGGTCTGCACCGGTGTCTGCCCAGGCCGGCACGGACCGCCTCTCCTCACCGAGGGCGCTGTCAGTGGCGACTGTTTTACTCGGGCACCGTTGCTCAACGCATCACGGCCCTCCTGCCACGGAACGACCGTGGCCGCTGAGTCCAAAGGAGGTGGGTTCCACATGCGTCACTACGAGGTGATGGTCATCCTCGACCCCGATCTCGAGGAGCGAGCAGTCTCCCCGCTGATCGAGAACTTCCTCTCCGTCGTCCGTGAGGGCGAAGGAAAGGTTGAGAAGGTCGACACCTGGGGCCGTCGTCGTCTCGCTTACGAGATCAAGAAGAAGCCCGAGGGCATCTACTCGGTCATCGACCTGCAGGCCGAGCCTGCGGTCGTCAAGGAGCTCGACCGCCAGATGAACCTGAACGAGTCGGTCCTCCGGACCAAGGTCCTCCGTCCCGAGATTCACTGAGCTTCCGGCTCAGTGGTCATCGGGTCCGAGTAGCAACAAGCAGCCAAGAAATCCCCGCCGAGAGGTTCACCCATGGCAGGCGAGACCGTCATCACGGTCGTCGGCAATCTCGTCGACGACCCCGAGCTGCGCTTCACCCCGTCCGGTGCGGCGGTCGCGAAGTTCCGTGTCGCGTCCACTCCCCGCATCTTCGACCGGCAGACCAATGAGTGGAAGGACGGCGAAGGCCTGTTCCTCACCTGCTCGGTCTGGCGGCAGGCGGCGGAGAACGTCGCCGAGTCGCTCACGCGAGGCATGCGCGTTGTCGTGCAGGGCCGGCTGAAGCAGCGGTCGTACGAAGACCGCGAGGGCGTCAAGCGCACGGTCTACGAGCTGGATGTCGAGGAAGTCGGCCCCAGCCTCAAGAACGCCACGGCCAAGGTCACCAAGACCACCGGTCGCGGTGGCCAGGGCGGCCAGGGTGGATACGGCGGCGGCCAGCAGGGTGGCGGTAACTGGGGCGGCGGTCCCGGTGGTGGCCAGCAGGGTGGTGGCGGCGCTCCCGCCGACGACCCGTGGGCCACGAGCGCGCCGGCCGGCGGCCAGGGCGGGGGCCAGCAAGGCGGCGGAGGCGGCTGGGGTGGAAACTCCGGCGGCGGCTACTCGGACGAGCCCCCCTTCTAGGGGAGTTCGTACCCCCACTTCTTGATCACACAGGAGAAACACCATGGCGAAGCCGCCTGTGCGCAAGCCTAAGAAGAAGGTCTGCGCGTTCTGCAAGGACAAGACCCAGTACGTGGACTACAAGGACACGAACATGCTGCGGAAGTTCATTTCCGACCGCGGCAAGATCCGTGCCCGCCGCGTCACCGGCAACTGCACGCAGCACCAGCGTGACGTCGCCACGGCAGTCAAGAACAGCCGTGAGATGGCGCTGCTGCCCTACACGTCCACCGCGCGATAAGGGAAGGGTGACCGAATCATGAAGATCATCCTCACCCACGAGGTCACCGGCCTCGGTGCTGCGGGCGACGTCGTCGACGTCAAGGACGGGTACGCCCGTAACTACCTGGTTCCGCGTGGCTTCGCCATCCGCTGGACCAAGGGTGGCGAGAAGGACGTGGCGCAGATCCGCCGCGCCCGCAAGATCCACGAGATCGCCACGATCGAGCAGGCCAACGAGGTCAAGGCGAAGCTGGAGGCCGTCAAGGTCCGTCTGGCCGTTCGCTCCGGCGACGCCGGCCGCCTCTTCGGCTCCGTCACCCCGGCCGACATCGCCTCGGCGATCAAGGCCGCCGGTGGTCCGGACGTCGACAAGCGTCGCGTCGAGCTCGGCTCGCCGATCAAGACGCTCGGCGGGCACCAGGTGTCCGTGCGTCTGCACCCCGAGGTCGCTGCGAAGCTCGGCATCGAGGTCGTCGCCGCCTGATCGGCCGCACCTCAGCAGAACAGTGAAGGGCCGCACCTCCGGGTGCGGCCCTTCGCCGTTTCACGTGAAACACGAGGGCGGAGTACGGCGCGGCCGGTTATCGGACCGAATCAGCGGGTCGCGCCGGTGACCAGCCACTTGCCCGAGCGGGTACGGAGCCAGAGCGTCGCCATCCGCACGATCATCATGAGTGCCATCGCACACCACAGGGCCCCGAGCCCGCCGCCCAGGGTGGGGACCAGGAGGGCTGCCGGAGCGAAGACGGCCAGGGTCAGCAACATCGCCCAGGCCAGGTAGGGCCCGTCCCCGGCACCCATCAGGACTCCGTCCAGAACGAAGACGACACCGGCGATCGGCTGAGTGGCGGCGACCACCAGGAGCGCGGGGAGGAGGGCGTCCTGGACCGCGGTGTCGCTGGTGAACAGCGGTACGAAGAGCGGACGGGCCAGGACGATCAGCACGCCCAGGACCACACCGGCCGCGACGCCCCACTCCACCATCCGGCGACAGGCCTCGCGGGCGCCCCCCACGTCGTTCGCACCGAGGTACCGGCCGATGATGGCCTGTCCGGCGATGGCGATGGCGTCGAGGGCGAAGGCCATCAGGCTCCACAGGGACAGGACGATCTGATGCGCGGCGATGTCGGTGTCCCCGAGCCGAGCGGCCACCGCCGTGGCGATGAGCAGGACGGCGCGGAGCGACAGGGTACGGACCAGCAGGGGCGCGCCCGCTTGTGCGCAGGCCCGGATACCGGCGGCATCGGGCCGTAGGGACGCGCCGTGCCTGCGGGCGCCGCGTACGACCACGACGAGGTAGGCGGCGGCCATCGCGAGCTGGGCTATGACCGTTCCCCAGGCCGATCCGGCGATTCCCAGACCGGCGCCGTAGACGAGAACGGCGTTGAGGGCCGCGTTGGCGGCGAACCCTCCGATGGCGACGTAGAGCGGAGTACGGGTGTCCTGGAGGCCCCGGAGGACGCCGGTCGCGGCCAGGACCACCAGCATCGCGGGGATGCCGAGGCTGGAGATACGGAGATACGTGATGGCGTGGGGTGCCGCCGTGGAGGAGGCGCCGAACGCGTCGACGAGCCAGGGGGCCAGGGGGAGCGTCAGCGCGATGACGGCGATCCCCAGCAGGACCGCCAGCCAGATGCCGTCCATGCCCTGGCGGATCGCGGCGGCCAGATCGCCGGCGCCCACCCGTCTGGCGACGGCCGCCGTGGTGGCGTAGGCGAGGAAGACGAAGATGCTCACCGCGGTCGTCAGCAGGGCGGCGGCGACGGCCAGTCCCGCGAGTTGGGGAGTGCCGAGGTGGCCGACGATCGCACTGTCGACCATGACGAACAGCGGCTCGGCCACAAGGGCGCCGAAGGCCGGGACGGCGAGCGCGATGATCTCGCGGTCGTGGCGGCGACGGGAAGAAGAGGCTCCCGGTGGCTGGATCATGGCAGCCAATCTAATCTTCCACAGGTAATAGATGCAATCAGTCAGGAGTCCTTACATCTACGCGGCTGTAGGTCACTCCCGTGCAGGAGGCGCCACGATCGCGGCCGGACGGCCCAACTTTTTCTCCCCCACAGCCCGTGGATGGAAAAGCTCCAGGTCAGGGCGGTCTTCATGGGAGGGCTATGAGTTTGTCCACAGTGCTGTCCCCCGGTCCGTGCACAGGTTCTGAGGAGTTCTCCACAGCATCAGGGCGCTCGTCCACAGGGCCTGTGGATAACCAGATTGGCTGACGGTGCCGAGCCGCCTACCGTAGTCCGGCGCCCCCACCCTGTTTCGGCTCTGCGACAGTGCAGAACTCGACACACCGGAACCGGAGTCGGGGCCGTTGTTTGTCGGTGCCGTGCCGTAAGAAAGAGGAGCACGGCTAGGTCCGCGGAGCGGACGGGAGGAGGTGGCCGGGTGAGCATTCCCGAACCCTTGGACGATCCCTGGGCGGACACCGGCCCCAGTGACCGGCTGCCCGTCTCCCGCCAGCGCAGGAGTGAGGACCGGGACCGGAGCGAGCGGCACGACCGCGGCCGGGAGAGCCATGACTGGGAAGGCGGCTCCGCGGGTTTCGAACGGGTGCCGCCGCAGGACCTCGACGCGGAGCAGTCCGTGCTCGGCGGCATGCTCCTCTCCAAGGACGCCATCGCCGAAGTCGTGGAGGTCCTCAAGCCCCACGACTTCTACCGCCCGGCTCACGAAACCGTCTACCAGGCGATCCTCGACCTCTACGCCAAGGGTGAGCCGGCCGACCCGATCACCGTGGCGGCCGAGCTGGTCAAGCGCGGCGAGATCACCAAGGTGGGCGGGGCGCCGTATCTGCACACGCTGGTCCAGTCGGTCCCCACGGCGGCCAACGCCTCGTACTACGCGGAGATCGTCCACGAGCGCGCCGTCCTGCGGCGACTCGTCGAGGCCGGTACGAAGATCACGCAAATGGGATACGCGGCGGACGGCGATGTGGACGACATCGTCAACTCCGCGCAGGCCGAGATCTACGCCGTCACCGAGCAGCGGACCAGCGAGGACTACCTCCCGCTCGGCGACATCATGGAGGGCGCCCTCGACGAGATCGAGGCGATCGGCTCCCGCAGCGGTGAGATGACGGGGGTGCCCACGGGCTTCACCGACCTCGACGCCCTGACCAACGGCCTGCATCCCGGCCAGATGGTGGTCATCGCGGCCCGTCCCGCCATGGGTAAGTCCACCCTGGCGCTGGACTTCGCCCGCGCCTGCTCGATCAAGAGCAACATGCCCAGCGTGATCTTCTCCCTGGAGATGGGGCGCAACGAGATCGCCATGCGCCTGCTGTCCGCCGAGGCGCGCGTGGCCCTGCACCACATGCGTTCCGGCACGATGACCGACGAGGACTGGACGCGGCTGGCCCGGCGGATGCCGGACGTCTCCGCGGCCCCGCTCTACATCGACGACTCCCCCAACCTCTCCATGATGGAGATCCGGGCGAAGTGCCGGCGGCTGAAGCAGCGCAACGACCTCAAGCTCGTGGTCATCGACTACCTGCAGCTGATGCAGTCCGGCGGCTCGAAGCGTGCCGAGAGCCGCCAGCAGGAGGTCTCCGACATGTCGCGAAACCTCAAGCTGCTGGCCAAGGAGCTGCAGCTCCCGGTCATCGCGCTCTCCCAGCTGAACCGTGGGCCCGAGCAGCGCACGGACAAGAAGCCGATGGTCTCCGACCTGCGCGAGTCCGGCTCCATCGAGCAGGACGCCGACATGGTGATCCTGCTGCACCGCGAGGACGCGTACGAGAAGGAGTCGCCGCGCGCCGGCGAAGCGGACCTGATCGTGGCGAAGCACCGAAACGGTCCCACGGCAACGATCACGGTCGCCTTCCAGGGCCACTACTCACGCTTCGTGGACATGGCCCAGACCTGATCCCGACGGATGCGGATACGGCGCGGGAAATGGAGTCGCCATCCGGGAGTGCGGGCGGTAGTTGTGGGTGATGACTTCTCCCGTTGAACCGTTGCTCCCCGGTACCCGCCGTGCGTTGCTGCATCGCATCGCCACGGCGCAGGCCGAAGGGCGTACTCCTTCTCTCGTCGCCGCCGTGCGGCGGCAGGGGCAGACCGTCTGGGACGGCTCGCGCAGCTGTGTCGAGGGCCACGCCCCCGACCCGGACACACAGTTCAGGATCGGCTCCCTCACCAAGACGTTCACCGCGGTGCTGGTGCTGCGGCTGCGCGACGAGGGGCTCCTCGATCTGTCCGATCCGCTGGAGAAGCATCTTCCGGGCACCGGCGCGGGCGAGGTGACCGTCCATCAACTGCTGGGTCACAGCGCGGGCCTCGGAGCCGAGACGACCGCGCCGTGGTGGGAGCGGACCCCCGGCAGCCTGCGCCCGACCCTCGCGGACGTGCTCGGTGAGCAGATCGCCCTGCACCCGCCCGGTCGGCGCCACCACTATTCCAATCCCGGGTACACGCTCCTCGGTTCGCTGATCGAAGCCGTGCGCGGAGCGTCCTGGGAGGAGGTGCTGCGCCAGGAGATCCTGGAGCCCCTCGGCATGCACCGCACCAGCTTCCTCCCCCAGGCTCCGCATGCCGGCGGCTGGGCGGTGCACCCCTGGGCCGACGCGATGCTTCCCGAGCCGGCGGAGGACCTGGGGCTGATGGCCCCGGCCGGGCAGCTCTGGTCCACCACCGCCGATCTGCTCCGCTTCGCGGGCTTCCTCGCCGAGGGGGACGACCGTGTGCTCTGCGCCGCGTCGGTCGAGGAGATGAAGCAGCCGTCGTCCGCTCCCGAGACCGGAAGCCTCGACCACTACGGCCTGGGGCTCCAGCTGCTCCGGAGGAAGGGGCGCACCCTCATCGGGCACACCGGCTCGCTCCCCGGCTTCCTGGCCGCCCTCTGGGTGAGCGCCGAGGACGATGTGGCCGCCGTGGTGCTCGTCAACGCGACGTCCGGGGTGGCGATCGGTGAGGTCGCCGCCGACCTCGTGGACATCGTCGCCGAGGCCGAACCCCGGATTCCGGAGCCGTGGCGCCCGCTGCCCGAGGTCGATGGGGAACTCCTCGCCCTGACCGGCGCCTGGTACTGGGCCACCCGGCCCCACATCCTGCGCCTGACCGCCGGGCGCGGGTTGGACCTGCGCCCGGCGAACGGCCAGGGCCGGGGCGCCCGCTTCGTCGCACGTCCCGATGGGACCTGGGTGGGCCTGGACGGCTACTACGCGGGGGAGACACTGCGGGTCGTGCGGAACACGGACGGCAGCGTGAGCCATCTCGACCTGGGGTCCTTCGTCTTCACACGGGAGCCCTACGAGCCGGCGGCCCCCGTAC
Organism: Streptomyces sp. OfavH-34-F; assembly: GCF_022347745.1. Taxonomy (GTDB): domain Bacteria; phylum Actinomycetota; class Actinomycetes; order Streptomycetales; family Streptomycetaceae; genus Streptomyces. Next base: position 23,766 of record NZ_JAKRGC010000004.1, on the reverse strand, counting down.
CCGGCGGCGTGGACCCGGAGGGCTGGCGCGGCCTGGGGGACTGAGGCGGCGGGAGGAGACGGGAGCGACGTCCGGCCGTTCCACGTGAAACGGCCGGACGCATGTCCTACGCCGTCAGCTCCCGCTCCAGAGGTGTCCGGAAGCGCGGAGTGATCCGTGCCTCTCCCACCCAGGACGCCAGTCGGGATGCCTCGGACTCGATCGCGGCCGTGGCCTCCCGACCGGGATCAGTCAGTAGCCGCCACGTCAGTTCGCCGTCACTTCGCTGCGCCCAGCCGCCCACGATGCGGCCATTCCACCAGACCGTGGGTCCGATGTTGCCCGAGCGGTCGAAGAGGGCCGCCCGGTGCTCGGCCGGCAGATGGAAGTCGCGGTCCGCCCAGCCCATCCCGCTCGGGTCGAGCGCGGGCAGCAGGGCCGCCCACGGGGCGGGGGCCGGCTCGGGCTCCGTATCACCGGGGGCGACCCACGCCGCAGCACCGTGCTCGAGCCGCACCTCCACGGCTCCGGCCGCCGCCAGCGCCGCCCGGACCTCGCGCGCTCCCCACCCGGTCCACCACTTGAGATCGCCTTCGGTGCCCGGTCCGTAGGCGCGGAGCCAGCGCAGGGCCACCTCCGCCTGGGCCGGAGCGGTTTCCTCGACCGGGCGGGGGAGGGCGGGGGCCCAGCGGAACTGGCTGGAGGTCCAGGAGCCGCGTGGCCGGTCCCGGCGGATCCTGCCCTCTGCGGCCAGCACCCGGATCACCCGTGTGGCGACGCCCTGGACCGTCTCCTGCTTCTTTCCGGGGAACACCGTGATCTTGGTGCGGAGGGCGGGTACCCCTGCGGCGAGTTCGCTGCCCGAGACCGGTCCGCTCTTGTCCAGGAAGGCGAGGGCGCTCCGTTCGGCCTCGTCGAGCCAGTGTTCGTCCAGGCCGTTGCCGTCCTCCCGGAGGTGCTTGAGCAGGGTGCGGCGCTCCTTGGCGGCCACGGCGCGCGCGTTGGCAGCCTCGATGTGGGGGGCCGCCCCCTCCGATACGACGAAGAGGGTGTTGCGCAGCGACAGCATCCGCACCAGCGAGACCTCCTCGTAGAGGCATCGCTCCACCGCGGCGACGCCGGGTTCGGCAAGGCGGGCGCAGGCGGACAGGAACACGGTGGCCGCATCGGTCGCGTGGAGCGCGACGAGGGCGTCGGCCACGGCCACGGGCGAGGAGGCCCGGGCCTCGGAGGCGAGCAGATGACGGCGGCCGATCCGGATGCGTCGTTGTTCGTCACTGATGCGTTGCACGGTGGCCCCCAGGCGGTACGGCGGAGTCAGAGAGCGAGCTTGAATCCCACATGGCTGGCGACGAAGCCGAGGCGCTCGTAGAAGCGATGCGCGTCGGTGCGGGTCGTGTCCGAGGTGAGTTGCACCAGCTGGCAGCCCTGGCGGCGCGACTCGTCCACGGCCCACTGGATCAGCCGGGTGCCGAGGCCGCTCCCCCGTTCGTCCGCGTGGACGCGGACGCCCTCGATCACCGAGCGGGTCGAACCGCGCCGGGACAGGCCGGGGATCACGGTGAGCTGGAGGGTGCCGACGACGCGCTCCTGGCGCACCGCCACCATCAGATGCTGATGCGGATCGTTGGTCAGCCGCCGGAGCGCCGTCCGGTACGGCGCGAGGTCGTCCGGAGACTCGCGCTGGGCGCCCAGCGGGTCGTCGGCGAGCAGCGCGACGATCGCGGCCAGATCGTCAGCGGTCGCACGGCGTATGTCCAGGTCGGTCATGAGCGGCAGCCTACGCAGTCGCGGCCCGCGGCTACACGGGGACGGTCTTCAGTTCTTCCACGGCCCTGACCAACGGGGCCAGTTCGGGGTTCTCGGCGGCTTCGTCGAGCGCGGCTCGCAGGGCGCTGTCATTGGTCGGCCGGGCCTCGGAGAGCAGGGCCAGTCCGTCTTCGGTGACATCGGTGTAGATGCCCCTGCGGTCGGTGTCGCACAGATAGCGGGTGAGCAGACCGCGGTCCTCCAGGCGGGTGACCAGCCGGGTGGTGGCGCTCTGGCTCAGCCCCACGGAGTCCGCGACCTGCTTCATCTGCAGATGCCCGCCAGGTCCGCTGTGCTGTCGGCTGAGCACGTCCAGCAGGGAGTACTCCCGCACGCTGAGGTCGTGGCCGCTCTGCAGCGCCCGTTCGATGCGGGACTCGATCCTGCCGTGGAGCAGCGAGAGCGCGATCCAGCTCTGGGAAAGGGCGGTCAGAGCCGGGTCCGTGGCAGTCATGGTCTCTCCTCCGTGGTGGAGCTGCTGATGACCAGGATACCCAGGCTGCGCAATAGTCGGCGTTTGCAATTAATCGGCGTCTGCAATTATTGTCTACGCCCGTAAGGTGCAGTAGCAACTTTTTGGGAAGGTGTACCCATGCCACTCGCGCTCCTCGCCCTGGCCATCGGGGCTTTCGGGATCGGTACGACCGAGTTCGTGATCATGGGATTGCTTCCCGAGGTGGCCGCCGACTTCCAGGTGTCCATTCCGGCCGCCGGCTTCCTCGTCACGGGATACGCGCTCGGCGTGGTGCTGGGAGCCCCGCTGATGACCGTGCTCGGCACGAGGGTCAGCCGTAAGCGGATGCTGATGATCCTCATGGGCCTGTTCGTCGTGGGTAATGTGGTGACCGCGAGCGCGCCCGTCTTCGAGGTGATGATCGTCGGCCGGGTGGTCGCCTCGCTCGCCCACGGCGCCTTCTTCGGCATCGGAGCGGTCGTGGCGGCCGATCTGGTGGCCCCGCAGAAGAAGGCGGGGGCCATCGCCTTGATGTTCACCGGCCTCACCGTCGCCAACGTCGTGGGCGTACCGGTGGGGACGTACATCGGTTTGCACTCCGGCTGGCGCGTCACCTTCTTCGTCGTCGCGGCGCTGGGCGTTCTCGGCCTGGTCGGCGTCGCCCGGCTCATCCCCGAGCAGCCCCGCACCGAACGGGTCAGGCTGGGACAGGAGCTCGCGGCCTTCCGCAACGCCCAGGTCCTTCTCGCGATGGCGATGACGGTCCTCGGTTTCGGCGGTGTCTTCGCGGCGATCACCTACATCACGCCGATGATGACGGAGATCGCCGGCTACCCGGCCTCCGCGGTCACCTGGCTGCTGATCCTCTTCGGGATCGGCATGCTCGGCGGCAATCTGCTCGGCGGCAGGCTCGCCGACCGGCACACCATGCCGCTGCTCCATGTGTCGCTGGCCGGCCTCGCCCTGGTGCTGGCCCTGTTCACCTGGACCGCCCACAACAAGATCACGGCAGCGATCACCCTCATCCTGATCGGGGCACTCGGCTTCGCCACCGTGCCCCCGCTGCAGAAGCGGGTGCTCGACCACGCGGCAGGCGCCCCGACTCTGGCCTCGGCGATGAACATCGGCGCCTTCAACCTGGGCAACGCGCTCTCGGCCTGGCTCGGCGGCCTGGTCATCGGGGCCGGCCTCGGCTACACCGCCCCCAACTGGGTCGGAGCGGCCCTGGCCGCGTCGGCCCTGGTGCTCGCCGCGATCTCCAGTGTCCTGGAGCGCCCTACGGTCACCCCGAGCCGCCTCGTCGCCGCACACACCCCGGAACCGGCGCAGACCCCGGCGGTGCGGAGCTGACCGAGGCGCCGGCCTCAGGACGGGAGCGGGCCGGGGTCAGCCCGTCGCCAGGCTGAAGGGCGCGAAGTACCGAGTCCAGTCCCCGTGCCGGTCCGCGCCGAGGACCATCACCGTGGTCTCAGAATGGGAGCGCAGCCCACAGGCGCCGAGCCAGTCGACCACGTCTTCGTGGCGGGCATCGATGTCCGCACGCAGCGGCCGGTCCGTCGCTTCCGCGAGCGAGACCAGCAGCAGCTTGGCTGTTGCCGTGTCCACAGCGACCAGGGGGCCGAGCGCGTGGTGCTCCGCGCTCGGGGAGAGCGCGGCGTACCCGATCAGTTCCCCGTCCCTCTCGGCGACCCGCATGTGGTCGGCGAACGTGGGGAGCCGGGTCAGCAGATGGGTTCGGTCGAGCCCGAAGACGACCGAGTCGAGTTCCACGAGGGCCCGCAGGTCATGGGCGGAGGCAGGGCGGACGGTGGTCCCGGAGTCACTGAGCGGGCCGGATGCCGCAGGCGCCTGGAAGAAGCCGGTCAGCCGGAGGGTGCGCCCCACCGAGAGGAAACCGAGTTCCTCGTAGAGAGGGCACCCCGCCGATGTGGCGTGGAGGCTGAGCGGGGTTTCTCCGGCCGCCTCGATCACCCTCTGCATCAGGTAGCGGCCGATACCGCGCCGGGTATGACGTCCGGCGACCAGCAGCATGCCGACGGCAGCCATCCCGGTGCCGTACGAGACCACCACACAGGTGGCCATCAGCCCCTTGCTGTCGGGGTCGTCGATCCCGTAGCCCGTTCCGGCGGCGAGCAGCAGCGCCCAGCGCTCCTCGTCACGCGGCCAGCCGCGGTCCTCGCTGAGATCGGCGCAGGCGGCCAAGTCGTCCCGAGTGAGGCGCCGGATGGGTAGATCGGACAGCGGGCGAGGCAGTGAGCTGGGCATACGGGCCAGGCTGTCCGACGTGATGATCGCCCGTCCACCGCTTTACCGGAACTGGCCGAGACGCGCAGCCGAAAATCGGGTCGCAGCGGCTGACGCACACGGTTTCACGTGAAACACGGTCTTCTGAGCGGGCGCCGAGCCCTGGGCGTCGCTCGGCGCGTCAGCCCAGGTCGGCGGCGTGCAAGGCGCGCACCCCTTCGATATTGCCGTCCAGATAGTGCCGCAACGACAGTGGCACCAGGTGCACGGCGGCGATGCCGACCCGGCTGAACGGCACCCGGACGACGTCGTACTCCCCGCAGGGGTCGTCGATCTCGGGGCCGTGGCGCAGCGACAGGTCCATGGAGTCGAGGCGGCAGACGAAGAAGTGCTGCACCTTGACGCCCTTCACCCCGCCTTCCTCGATGTGCTCCACGGTGTCGACGAAGCAGGGCACCACGTCAGTGATCTTCGCGCCCAGCTCCTCGTCCACCTCGCGGTGCAGGGCGTCGACCACGGTGGCGTCCCCGGGCTCGACCCCGCCGCCTGGGGTGAGCCAGTACGGGTCCACTCCGGGCTTGGTGCGCTTGATGAGGATGAGGTCGTCACCGTCGAGCAGGATGGCGCGTGCGGTTCGCTTGACCACAGGACGTTCGGTCATGGCAGAAGCGTGGCCCAAGAGACGCCTTCTGAAACACCGGGGCGCGGTCTCGCGCTCCTGTCGTCACCAGTCGGCGGCGGCTCGGAGGAGCCCTTCATGGGCCCGCGAGAGACGTGGGAGCGCGAGCGTGCCGGTCCGCGCGACCAGGAAGTAGGTGCGCAGCGGCGGAACCGGCGGGTCCAGCAGCGCCACCACCTCGCCGCGCTCCAGAGCTCCCGCGCACAGATAGCGCGGCAGAACGGCGAGCCCGGCGCCGGCGACCGCGCACTCCAGAACCGCACGCAGGTCCGGCGTGATGACGGTGCCGGTGGCCGCCGGCGGGCTGTCGAAGACGGCGGACCAGTACCGGGAGACCAGAGGGAGGCTCTCGTGCACCTCGACCACGGGCAGCTGCTCCAGCACGACCGGGCCGTTGCGCCGCAGCGTTCCCGGCCCCAGCCGGCGGGCCCAGCGGGGCGCGGCGACCAGGACGTGCTCCTCGTCCCAGAGCGGGGTGGTCGTGAGCAGTTCCCCGCGCGGCCGGGCCGTGACGATGGCCAGGTCGTGGTGCCCGGCGGCCAGACCCTCCAGGGTCTCGTCGGTGTCGGCGGAGAACGAGCCGCGCAGCGCGAGGCCCTGCGCGGTCAGCGGAGCGAGCGCGGGCAGAACCCGCAGCGAGAGGAATTCCGGGGGCCCCGCCAGATGCAGGGTCTGGACGCCCGCCTCCTCGTCGAGGCCCGCCTCGGTGATCTCCACGAGGGCGTCGAGGTGGGGAGCGGCCCGGTGGGCGAGTTCGTCGCCGATCGTGGTCGGCGTCACCCCACGGGCGCGGCGCAGAAAGAGCGGCCGGCCCAGCTGTCGTTCCAGCGTGCGTATCTGCGAGGTCACCGCCGGCTGGGAGAGGCCGAGGAGCGCGGCGGCGCGCGTGAAGGAACCGGCACGGTGCACGGTGACGAAGGTGCGCAGCAGGGCCAGATCCACGTTCCGTCCCTCCTCGTCCTCCCGTGATGACGCATCCGGTGCGCCCCGGTCAACGATAAATATGTCGATAGGTCGCTGCCGCTACTGTGATTGGACACTGACGCAGAGTCAACTAGCCTTGTCGAGGCGGTTCTTCCGAGGGCGAACGAGGAGAGCCGCAGGTGGTCCGAGCCACGAGGGGGGAGGCTCGGACCACCTGTACCGCGCAGCGGACAGCGGTGAGATCAGTTTCCGCCGGTGGCCGCGGCCAGCGCCTGGGCGACATCGGCCAGGAGGTCGTCGGTGTTCTCGGCGCCGACGGAGAAGCGGATGAACCCTTCCGGCACGGCGTCGCCGCCCCAGCGGCCCCGCCGCTCGGCGGTGGAGCGCACGCTGCCGAAACTGGTGGCGTCGTCGACCAGCTTCAAGGCGTCCAGGAAGCGTTCCGCGGTCCCCCGGTCGGCCAGGACGAACGACACCACGGAGCCGAAGCGCCGCATCTGCCGCGCAGCGTTCGGGTGCGAGGGGTCGGTGGGCAGGCCGGGATAGCGCAGCCCGGAAACCTCCTGGTGTCCTGCGAGTGCCTCGGCGAGCGCGAGGGCGTTGGCGCACTGGCGCTCGATCCGCAGTTCGAGGGTGGCCAGCGCCCGATGGGCCAGCCAGGCCTCCATGGGCCCGGGGATGGCGCCGACGATCTTGCGCCAGTGCCGTACCCCCGCCGCGAGTTCCGGATCGCGGCAGGTGACGTGGCCGAGCAGCAGGTCGCCGTGGCCCGTCATGCCCTTGGTGTCACTGGCCACCGAGAAGTCGGCGCCCAGTTCGAGCGGACGCTGGCCGAGCGGGGTGGCAAGGGTGTTGTCGACGGCGACGAGCGTGCCGCCGGCGTGTGCGGCCTCCACGAGCCGCCGTACGTCGCAGACGTCGAGCCCCGGATTCGAGGGCGTCTCGATCCACAGGAGCGTGGCGCCCTCCAGCACGGCCAGTTGCGCGTCGCCCCCGGTCGGCGCGGTCCGCACCTCGACTCCGTACGCCTCCAGCTGGGCCCGCAGCAGGGGGAGTGCCTGATAGCCGTCATCGGGGAGGACGACGATGTCGCCGCTGCGCGCCCGGGAGAGCAGCACGGCTGAGATCGCCGCCATCCCGGAGGCGAAGACCGTCGTCTCCACCCGCTCGCCCGGTGCTTCGAGCTCCCCGATGGCCCGTTCCAGATGCGTCCAGGTCGGGTTGGTCTCCCGGCCGTAGGTGTAGGGACCGGTGGGCTCGCCGGACAGGTGGTAATGCGCGGCGAAGACCGGCCCGGGGAGGGTGGGTTCGTACTGCTGAGGTTGTGGCAGGCCCGCGCGTACCGCACGGGTTCCGTCGCCCATGGTGCTCATGTGTCGTCCTCGCTTCTCTCCCCGGCCGGTCACCGGGCCCGACCGCACTGTTTCAGGTGGACGCGGGGTGCGTCGCGGCGGGCGGATCAGTCCTCGTCCGGCAGGACGACGTTGAGCGCCCAGGACACGATCGAGATGATGAGGCCGCCGAGAACGGCGGTCCAGAAGCCGTCGACGTGGAAGCTCAGGTCCAGTACGCCCGCCAGCCACGAGGTGAGCAGCAGCATCAGCGCGTTGACCACGAGGGTGATCAGGCCCAGCGTGAGGATGAACAGGGGCAGGGTGAGCAGCTTCACAATCGGCTTGACCACGGAGTTGACCAGGCCGAAGACCACCGCGACGAGGATCAGGGTCAGGGCCTTGCGGCCGGTGCTGCCACCGGTCAGCGTGATGTCGTGGAGCAGCCAGATGGCCACGGCCAGCGCACCCGCGTTGGCGATCGTCTTGACTACGAAATTCTTCATGTGTCTGATCGTGGCAGACATGATCGGTGGCGGACACCGACCGGGCACAGGCAAGGGGCGGGCAGGTCATGAAGGCGTTCAGGCTGGACGAACTGGAGGCGGAACGGGCCGCCAACGACGGGGCGTACCTGCAGTTCCTTCGTGAACGGAACATGTCGGTCGGCTTGTACGCCCTGGACGCGGGACAGCTCGACCCCCAGCAGCCGCACGGCCAGGACGAGGTGTACTTCGTGGTCAGCGGTCGCGCGTCGATCACCGTCGGCATGGAAACGACACAGGTGGGAAGAGGGAGTGTGGTGTACGTGCCCGCGGGTACGGCCCACAAGTTCCACCACATCACCGAGGACCTGCGCGTGATGGTGGTCTTCTCGCCCCCCGAGGGATGAGTCGGGGGCCGGCGCTTCTCCGGGTTCCCTAGGGGATCGATCAGGGGAGGACAAGGGCTTCCCAGGGCCCGGCGGCCACCCTTTCGCCTCTAGCATCGAAGCAGGAACTCACAGAGACGAGGTAAGGACGATGGCCGTGCGGGAGATATTCGCTGGGATGCCCTGGTGGGTGAAGTGGATCGCGGTGCCCGTGATCGCGATCGTCGTGTTCGGCGGTCTGATCGCCAGCCTGCTCGCGTTCGTGGTCGGTCTGCTGTTCAAGATCCTGATCTTCGTGATCCTGGTCGGCGGGCTCGTCTTCGTCGTACGGAAGTTCATGTCGTCGTCCTCGCGCAGCGGGTGGTGACCGTACGCCCGACGGGGGATTAGCCCAGGTGAGCTAAGGGAAAGGCGAATCGGCACTCGGGCGGAGAGCTGCCGTTACAGTGACAGTCCGCTGCCGCCACCTGGGAAAACGCCGTAAGTCACCACCCCGACCAGTGGTTTGTACGGAATCCGGCCTTCGGGCCCCCAGTTCCGCGGCAGACCCGTGGGGGCGGCCCCCACGGGCGGGCTGACCGCCCGTCACCACGCCTGGGGGTGACCGTTGACCGCGGCATCGAGTACGGCTGTTCCGACGCTCATCGGGTCGGTGCAGCGGGCGCTGAGGCTGCTGGAGGCTGTGGGTACCCACCGTGACGGGGCCCCGGCCAAACAGCTCGCGAGGGAAGCCGGGCTCCCCCTCCCCACCGCCTATCACCTGCTGCGCACCCTGACCCACGAGGGCTATCTGCGCCGGGAGAACGGCGTCTTCCTCTTCGGTGCCGCCGCCGAACGGCTGATGGGTGACGGCGCCCTGCAGAACCGCCGCAGCAGCCTGGCCCGGTCCCTGCACCGCTGGCGGGACATCGTCGAGGCCCCGGTGTACTGCGCCATCTACCGGGAGGGCGAGATCGAACTGCTCGCCGTCGCGGACAGCCCGGAGCGCCCGGCGGTCGACGAGTGGGCGGCCTTCCGTGAGACCGGGCACGCACATGCGCTCGGCCAGTGCCTGCTGAGCCGCCTCGACGAGAAGGCCCGCGAAGATCACCTGGACCGGTACCCGGTCCGCCCCCTGACCAGGTATTCCGTCCGTGACCGGGCGACGTTCCTGGCGCGGCTGCGCTCGCTGGAGCGTACGGAGCCGGTCATCGAGCGGCAGGAGTACGCGCTCGGCACGGTCTGTGCCGCCATCCCCCTCACGGCCGGATTCACCGCTGCCGCGATGGCCATTTCCGTACCCCTGCATGAGGAAGAACGGTTGCTCCCCGCAGTCGAACGGCTACGCGGTGAAGTGGGTAGCCTCTTGCGTTCGTTCGTGTTCTCTATCAGTATCTGAAAAATCACTCCTTGTGATCTGCTATCGCGTGCACCACGATGGCGTCAATAGGGCCATGGGGGATCATTCCTGGCCAGATTCATCTACTGCGGGGTTGAACGATGCGTGAGTCGGTTCAAGCTGAGGTCATGATGAGCTTCCTCGTCTCCGAGGAGCTCTCATTCCGTATCCCGGTGGAGCTCCGGTACGAAGTGTGCGATCCGTACGCGATCCGGATGACCTTCCATCTGCCCGGCGACGCCCCCGTCACCTGGGCCTTCGGCCGCGAGCTGCTGCTCGACGGCCTCAACAGCCCCAGCGGGGACGGCGATGTGCACATTGCGCCGACCGAGCCCGAGGGCCTGTCCGATGTCCACATCCGTTTGCAGGTGGGGGCCGACCGTGCGCTCTTCCGGGCGGGGACGGCACCGCTGGTCGCCTTTCTCGACCGTACGGACAAGCTCGTGCCGCTGGGGCAGGAGTGCACGCTGGGTGATTTCGACGGCAACCTCGAGGAGGCGCTGGGTCGCATCCTGACCGAAGAGCAGAACGCCGGCTGACAAGGAGCCTGCCCACGGATCATCCATGCCACTCGAACAGGACGCCTGCCGATCGGGTGAATCACCCTCCGTCGTCCGGTCAGGATCTCGCCCGCCGCCGTCGGCCCCGGCCGGCCCGTACGGGTGCCGAAGCCATGGCTTCCGCGCCGATCCCCGTGCGGTCCGCAGAGACGACCACCGCCGCGAGCGCGGTCGTCACCGGTACGGAGGCGACCAGCCCGATCGACCCGACGAGCGTCCGCACGATCTCCTCCGCCACCAGCTCGCTGTTGGCGACCGTTCCCATGCCGCTCTGTGCGACCGTGAACAGGAGCAGAAGGGGCAGCGCCGCGCCCGCATATGCGAGCACCAGGGTGTTGACGACGGAGGCGATGTGATCGCGTCCGATCCTGATCCCGGCCCGGTAGAGCTGCCGCGTACTCATGGTGGGGTTCGCCTGTCGCAGTTCCCAGACCGCCGAGGTCTGGGTGACCGTGACGTCGTCGAGCACGCCGAGCGAGCCGATGATGACACCGGCCAGCAGCAGGCCGCTCATGTCGATGTGCGGATACAGGCCGTGGATGATGCCGGTGCTGTCGTCGGTGTTCCCGCTCAGGCTCGCCCAGCCGATGAAGAGCGAGCCGAGCAGCCCGATCAGCATCAGTGACACCAGGGTGCCGATGACGGCGACGGAGGTGCGGGCGGTCGGCCCGTGGCAGATGTAGAGCGCGATCAGCATGATCGCGCCTGCCCCGACGACCGCCACCAGCAACGGATTCGAGCCCTGCAGTATGGCCGGCAGGATGAACAGCGTCAGCACGGCGAACGACAGGGCGAGCGCCACCAGGGCCATGACTCCGCGCATCCTGCCCACGAGCACCACCGCGACGGCGAAGATGCCGGCGAGCAGCACCAGCGGGAACTTCCGGTTCACGTCCGTCACGGAGTACTGGAGGTCACGGGGCGCGTCGGGGGCGTACGCCACCACCACCTCCTGGCCCGCGCGCAGCTGCCGGGGCGCGTCCGGCTGGACCACCTCGGCGAACCGGCGTCCCTTGTCGGAACCGGTGGTGACCTCGACGGTGGCCTTTCCGCAGCGGCCGCGGCCGGTCGCCGGCCGTCCCTCGGGCGGGCCGGTGCCGGTGTCGACGGGAACCTGGGACGCGTTGACGTCCCCGCAGTCGATCCTGACGACACTCACCACCTTTCCCTGCTGGGTCTCCCGGTCGAAGCCGACCCCGGTCCGTTCGTGCGCCGGCGCACTGCCCGGCCACAGCGCCACGAGGCCGACGAGTACGGCGGCCGCGAAGGGGATCAGCACTGCGGCGATCACTTTGCGCAGACGGGTTGAGACCGGGGCGGCGGGGCCGTGGCTGTGCGTGTGGCCGTGCTGATGGCCCTGCGGTTCTGAGTCGCGATGAGGGGGCGTCACCGGCCGATCATCGCAAGAAGGAAGGGGCCCTCTGTTCAGCCCACCCGCCCGGAGGCTAGCGTGGTGGCACCTTTGCACACGCGGGAGCTCGGAGCACCGGGCTGAGAGGGCGCTGAAACCGTACGTCCGTACGTACGGGAAACGCTGCGCCGACCGCCGAACCTGTTACCGGGTAATGCCGGCGTAGGGAGTAGGTCTCATGACCACATCGGACACACGCACGCCTGCCTCCTCTCAGGGTGATGAGGCCGGGAAGTCCATCGGCTGGCACAAGGGATACCTCCAGGGGCCGCGCCCCGACATCCGGGTGCCGGTCCGCCAGGTGCACCTGACCAACGGCAAGGACGTGACGCTGTACGACACGTCCGGGCCGTACACCGACCCGGCGACCGCGACCGACGTCCGTCGCGGGCTCGCACCGCTCCGGGAGAACTGGATCATCGCCCGCAGCGACACCGAGGAGTACGCGGGCCGGCCGTCCCGTCCCGAGGACGACGGGCTCAAGCACACCTCGCCGCGCGGGGGGCTGCGCAATCTGGACGCCGTCTTCCCCGGCAGGCCCCGGCGGCCGCGGCGCAGCCGGGACGGCGCGCCCGTCACCCAGCTCGCGTACGCCCGCAGGGGTGAGATCACCCCGGAGATGGAGTACGTGGCGGTCCGGGAGAACGTGGCGGCGGAAGTGGTGCGCGAGGAGATCGCCGCCGGCCGCGCGGTGCTGCCCGCGAACGTCAACCACCCGGAGACCGAGCCGATGATCATCGGCAAGCGGTTCCTGGTGAAGGTCAACGCCAACATCGGCAACTCCGCGGTGACGTCCTCCATCGAGGAGGAGGTGGACAAGATGACGTGGGCGACCCGATGGGGTGCCGACACGGTCATGGACCTTTCCACCGGCCGCAACATCCACACCACCCGTGAGTGGGTTCTTCGCAATTCACCCGTACCGATCGGAACCGTCCCTCTCTACCAGGCCCTGGAGAAGGTCGACGGGCGGGCCGAGGAACTGACCTGGGAGATCTACAAGGACACCGTCATCGAGCAGGCGGAACAGGGCGTGGACTACATGACGGTGCACGCCGGCGTGCGCCTGCCGTACGTTCCGCTCACCGCGCGCCGGAAGACCGGCATCGTCTCCCGCGGCGGCTCGATCATGGCGGCCTGGTGCCTGGCGCACCACAAGGAGTCGTTCCTGTACGAGCACTTCGAGGAGCTCTGCGAGATCCTCTCCGCCTACGACGTGACGTACTCGCTGGGCGACGGGCTGCGGCCCGGTTCGATCGCGGACGCCAACGACGAGGCGCAGTTCGCCGAACTGCGCACGCTCGGCGAGCTGAACACGGTCGCCAAGCGGTTCGGGGTGCAGACCATGATCGAAGGTCCCGGCCATGTCCCGATGCACAAGATCAAGGAGAACATCGATCTCCAGCAGGAGATCTGCGAGGAGGCGCCGTTCTACACGCTCGGCCCGCTGACCACCGACATCGCGCCGGCGTACGACCACATCACCTCGGGCATCGGCGCCGCGATGATCGCCTGGTGGGGTACGGCGATGCTCTGCTACGTCACGCCCAAGGAGCACCTCGGGCTGCCGAACCGGGACGATGTGAAGACCGGTGTCATCACCTACAAGATCGCCGCGCACGCCGCCGACCTGGCCAAGGGCCACCCGGGGGCGCAGGAGTGGGACGACGCGCTCTCGGACGCCCGGTTCGAGTTCCGCTGGGAGGACCAGTTCAACCTGGCGCTCGACCCGGACACGGCGCGCGAGTTCCACGACGAGACCCTGCCGGCCGAACCCGCCAAGACGGCGCACTTCTGCTCGATGTGCGGGCCGAAGTTCTGCTCGATGAAGATCAGCCACAGCATCACCGAGCAGTTCGGCGGCCAGGACGGCGGTCGGGACGGCGCGGAGGCGACGGCCGAGGAGATCGCCGAGGGCATGCTCCGCAAGTCGCGTGAGTTCGCGGAGAGCGGCAACCGGGTCTATCTGCCGCTGGCCGACTGACCCGGTACGCGGTCGAGGCGTCCGGCCCCTCACCGGGCCGGACGCCTGCGCGCGCCGGACGCCCGCGGCAGGTGCGGGAGCGCGCCCGCCCTGCCGGCTCCCCGGCTCGTCAGTCCAGTTCGTGCTCCGGGCCGCCGAAGTCGGGGCTGGAGAAGTCCGGGCTGGTGTACGTGGGCCGGGGCGCGGCGGCCGGTCCCTCGGCCGGGCCCGCGAAGTCGGGTCTGCTGTAGCCGATCTTCGGGAGGCGCCCCGCCGCGCGGTGCGGGGCCGGGACCACGGTGCCGGTGGCGGGCTCGGCGAGCGCGTCGCGCAGGAAGGGCACGATGCCCCGTTCCAGCAGTGCCTGCCGCCAGGCTTCCTTCGCCAGTGCCACCTCGTCGGGCAGCGCCTCGGCGGTGTCACGGGCCGTCAGGGACGTGGAGCCGTTGCGCAGGGCGGCGAGGAGCAGTCCGATGGCGGCGACCAGGGTGGCGGCGGCGGTGACGGCGGCGAAGAACCAGCCGGCACCGACCATGGTCCTGGCGAACGCCGGTGGCGGTTCCAGCATTCTCAGGAGGTAGCCGGCCAGCAGGAATATGGCCGCCGCCGTAGCCGCCAGCATCGGCGTCAGAACGGTGAGGACCGCTCCTATGCCGGCGCCCGACTGCGGAAGGTCGTCCGGCTCGGTGCCCCGGCCGGGCGCGCGCAGTTCCTCGCGGACCTTCACATACCGCTCGTACTCGGCCGAGGCCGTGGCGGTGATCAGCGCGACGGCCGCCAGTGCCATGGTGCGCAACTGGGCGGCGTTGAGGCGTTCCCCGACGGCGGCCAGTTCAGGTCGTTCATGAGCGTGACGCAGTGCGTCGTCGAGGAGCCGTTCGTACTCGGGCCGGTCCTCGGTCAGCAGGTGCGGAGCGCTGTTCATGTGCATCCCCCGATGCTCCGTCGAGCCTGTCTGCCCGCTGGGGGCGGGCAGTTGGGCGGAAACGGAGGAGAGCCTGCTACTGGTAGGCCCGATGTTAGAGCGCGTACAGCACGGGGTGACAGAGGATTTGCGGAAATAGGCCCGCCACTCGGGGCGGTCCTGCCGGGACGTCCCTTCCCCGCTGAGCGTCAGTCATGCAGGGGAAGTCGGGCGACCAGCAGCTTTCCGGCCATGGTCACCCCGCCGTCCATGGCGATGGCCAGGCCGTCCGCGTAGACATGGGGGCCTTCGACCTGAGGACCGGCACCGTCCTCGCCGTCCTCGGAGCCCACCTCGCCGGTCAGGTACGGGATGGGGCTGTGCCCGTGGACGACGCGCCGGCCGCCGTACGCCGCCATCAGCTCCTGGACCGCACCGGCGCCGGACTCGTCACGGAACGCGAACCGCTTGGTGAGCTTGCGGAACAGGTCCCAGCACTCGTCGGCGTCGTTGCGCGTGAGAATGGCGTGCACCGTGTCGTTGACGTCCTCGATGGTGGAGCCGTAGTCGAGGTACGCCGTGGTGTCCGAGTGCAGCAGGAGGTGCTCGTCCTCCTGGACGATCGCGTCGAGGCGCGACATCCACTGGAGGTGGACGTCCTGGAGGCGTTCCATGTCCGTCTTCTGACCGCCGTTGAGCAGCCAGGCGGCCTGGAAGGTGGCGGTACCGGCGCCGGAGTTCACCGGGGTGTCGCCGAACCGTTTGGCGCCGATGAGCAGCAGCTCGTGGTTCCCCATCAGGGCCTTGCAGTAACCGCCCGCGGCCGCTGCCTCGGCGGAGAGCCGCATGACGAGGTCGATGACGCCGATGCCGTCCGGGCCCCGGTCGGTGAAGTCGCCGAGGAACCAGAGGCGGGCGTTGCCGGCGGCCCAGCGGCCCTCGGAGTCGATCAGGCCCTGCTCGGCGAGGGCGGCCAGCAGCTCGTCCAGGTAGCCGTGGACGTCGCCGACCACGTACAGCGGGCCGAGGCCGGGAGCGGCGGCGGGACGCGGCTCGGGCGCGGGCTGCGCCCGGGCCGTTTCGTCGACGCTGATGACGGGAAGGTCGCGCGCCGTGGGCGTGTACCCCTCAGGGGGCTCACCCTCGGGGAAAGCGCTTCCGGGATGCGGTGACGCGGGCGGCGCAGGGGACTGCGCATAGGGCGGTACGCGGAAGTCGCGCAACGTCGCCGTCCGCACCACGGGCTCCTGACCGGCCCCCTGTGTCATCGACCCCTCCACACCACCGTCGCGCCGCCGTACACCTGACGGGCCCTGCTGGTCGGGTTGGTCCGCGGTGTCGTGCGCCCATCATAGGAATGCGGATCGTGCTCTGGGACGCACCAGGGGTGGTGAATCCTTCCGCATGCCAGGTTCGTCGGTCGATTGGTCCCAATTGGGCTGATCAGTCCCCTGCCGGGGAACGCGGCGCACTGACCGTGGTGCGGGGCGGACGGCGTTGCGAGGACGTCCGGACGATCAGCTCCGTCGGTATCACCCGCTCGACCGGACCGTCGTGGTCGACGCCCTCGATCGCGTCGATGAGCAGTTGGACGACCGCCGTGCCGATCCGCCGCGGTTTCAGCGAGAGCGTCGTGATGGGCGGCTCGGTCGTGGCGTAGACGGTGGACTCGCTGCAGCAGACCAGCAGCAGGTCGTCGGGGACGCGCAGGCCGTAGCGGCGGGCGGCCGCCAGCAGGTCCGTGCCGTTGGGGTCGAAGAGCCCGTAGACGGCGTCGGGCCGGTCCGGGCGGGCCAGCAGCCGGTCGGCGGCCACCGCGCCGGCGCACGGGTCGTGCGCCGGGTAGGACTCGTACACCGGGTCCTGCCCCACGCGCTCGCACCAGTGCAGGTAGGCGGTGGTGGAGAGCCGCGTGTAGGTGTCGGTGGTGGTGCCGGTGAGCAGCCCGATGCGGCGGGCGCCCGCGGCGGCGAGATGGTCGAGGAGGTCGAGCACGGCCGCCCGGTGGTCGTTGTCCACCCAGGCGGTGACCGGGAGCGATCCGGCGGGGCGGCCGTCCGAGACGACGGGCAGTCCCTGGCGGACCAGCTCGGTGACGACCGGGTCCTGGTCGGAGGGATCGATGACGACGGTGCCGTCGAGTGCCACGTTCGACCACACGTCGTGGCGCGAGGTGGCGGGGAGGATGACGAGAGCGTAGCCGCGGGCGAGGGCCGCGGAGGTGGCCGCCCTCGCCATTTCCGCGAAGTACGCGAACTCGGTGAAGGTGAAAGGTTCATCCCCGTATGTCGTCACGGTCAGGCCGATGAGGCCCGACTTGCCGGTACGGAGCGTTCGGGCCGCTGCGGAAGGGCGGTAGCCCAGGCGCTCTGCGACCTCGCGGACATGGCGGCGGGTGGCGTCCGGGAGCCTGCCCTTGCCGTTGAGCGCGTCTGAGACGGTCGTGATGGAGACGCCGGCGGCGGCCGCCACGTCGCGGATCCCGGCACGTCCCTGCCTGCCGCCGCGCCGGGGGGTCTCCGTCCGGCTCACCTGGTGCTTCCCTGCTGCTGTCATGGCGTGCCGATAGTAGGGCGCCGCAGGGGGGTTGGCCCGGCCGCATATGCGGACGTTGACAGGCACGTTTCTGCATGATCATTTTGGGTCAATCGCCTTGCTTAGCAAGGACGTTGGGCTGCTTTACCGTCATGTGTCAAGCGTGTGACCGGATGGGCCTGGCGTCGGGGCGAGGTCTCGAAGAGGTCTCAACTCACCTCTTCGAGGGACGCGCGCCACGGAGTGAGCCACCGGCGCGCGCCATGACCGGGCGCGCTCCCCCTCATTCCGGGGTCCACCGGACGAATCCACTGTTCACCCGTTCGCAGGGGCGGCCAATCCTCATAAGGTGAGCAGTATTGATCTGTACGGATGGCCGAGGAGGTCCTGCGGTGAGCGAGACGAGTCCCAAGTTGCGTGCCGAGCTGGACGGCGTTCCCGCCTATGTGCCGGGCAAACCGGCGTCGGCGGACGGGCCGGCCGCGTTCAAGCTGTCCTCCAACGAGAACCCGTACCCGCCGCTGCCGGGAGTGATGGAGAGCGCGCTCGCCGCGGCGGCGAACTTCAACCGCTACCCGGACATGGCCTGCACGGGCCTGATGAACGAGCTGGCGGACCGTTTCGGTGTGCCCGTCTCGCACCTGGCCACCGGTACCGGTTCGGTGGGCGTGGCCCAGCAGCTGCTCCAGGCCACCTCCGGTCCGGGTGACGAGGTGATCTACGCCTGGCGCTCCTTCGAGGCGTACCCGATCATCACGCAGGTCAGCGGTGCGACCTCGGTGAAGGTGCCGCTGACGGACGGCGATGTGCACGACCTGGACGCGATGGCGGACGCGATCACGGACCGGACGCGGTTGATCTTCGTCTGCAACCCGAACAACCCGACCGGCACCGTCGTGCGCAGGGCCGAGCTGGAACGGTTCCTCGACCGGGTGCCGCGCGATGTGCTCGTGGTGCTGGACGAGGCGTACCGGGAGTTCATCCGCGACGCCGAGGTCCCGGACGGCATCGAGATCTACCGCGACCGCCCGAATGTGGCGGTGCTGCGGACCTTCTCCAAGGCGTACGGCCTGGCCGGGCTGCGGGTCGGCTTCGCGGTGGCGCACGAGCCGGTGGCGGCGGCGCTGCGCAAGACGGCGGTGCCGTTCGGCGTCAGCCAGCTCGCCCAGGACGCCGCGGTGGCTTCGCTGCGGGCCGAGGACGAGCTGCTCGGCCGGGTGGGGTCGCTGGTGTGCGAGCGGGACCGGGTGTCCGAGGCGCTGCTGGGACAGGGCTGGACGGTGCCCACGTCGCAGGCCAACTTCGTCTGGCTGCGGCTGGGCGAGCGCACGCTGGACTTCGCGGCCGCCTGTGAGAAGGCCGGCGTGGTGGTCCGGCCGTTCGCGGGCGAGGGCGTACGCGTCACCATCGGCGAGGACGAGGCGAACGACCTGTTCCTGAAGGTGGCGGAGGCGTACCGCAGGGAGCTGTAACCGGCGCCCGGAAGCCCGGGCCGGCCCCGTACCTCGCACGCGAGGTACGGGGCCTTTTCGTATGCCCGGTATGGGGCGGAAGGTGGCAAGGGGCCCCCGCGTGCGAGGCCCGAAAGGGTGTGCGCCATAATTGCTTGTGAATGTGAACGCGTTCACAAGCGTGTCCTGCTTCCTCCCGTGATCCGTTGGATTTCGCGGACAAATCGCCGGAGCTCCGGCGGTGACGTAAGGAGAAGTCGACGTGGAGCTAGCTCTGGCGCCGGAGACCCTGGCGCGATGGCAGTTCGGTACGACGACCGTCTACCACTTCCTCTTCGTTCCTCTGACGATCTCTCTCGCGGCGCTCACCGCCGGTCTGCAGACCGCCTGGGTTCGGACGAACAAGGAGAAGTACCTCCGGGCGACCAAGTTCTGGGGAAAGCTCTTCCTGATCAACATCGCCATGGGTGTCGTCACCGGCATCGTCCAGGAGTTCCAGTTCGGCATGAACTGGTCCGACTACTCGCGGTTCGTCGGTGACATCTTCGGGGCGCCCCTCGCCTTCGAGGCCCTGATCGCGTTCTTCTTCGAGTCCACCTTCATCGGGCTGTGGATCTTCGGCTGGGACAAGCTCCCCAAGAAGATCCACCTCGCCTGCATCTGGATGGTGTCCCTCGGCACCGTTCTCTCCGCCTACTTCATCCTGGCGGCCAACTCCTGGATGCAGCACCCGGTCGGCTACCGCATCAACGAGGAACGCGGGCGCGCCGAGCTCACGGACTTCTGGCAGGTGCTCACCCAGAACACCGCGCTCGCCCAGTTCTTCCACACCATCACCGCCGCCTTCCTGGTCGGCGGGGCGTTCATGGTGGGCATCGCGGCCTTCCACCTGGCCCGCAAGAAGCACATCCCGGTGATGCGGACCTCGCTGCGGCTCGGCCTGATCACCGTGGTGATCTCCGGCCTTCTCACGGCGGTCAGCGGTGACCAGCTCGGCAAGGTGATGTTCAAGCAGCAGCCGATGAAGATGGCGGCGGCCGAGGCCCTGTGGGACGGCCAGAACTCGGCACCCTTCTCGATCTTCGCCTACGGAGACGTGAGCAAGGGGCACAACTCCGTGGAGATCTCCATCCCCGGTGTCCTGTCCTTCCTCGCCGACGACGACTTCGATTCGTACGTCCCCGGCATCAACGACATCAACAAGGCGGAGCAGGAGCGCTTCGGACCCGGCGACTACCGGCCCAACATCCCCGTCGCCTTCTGGAGCTTCCGGTGGATGATCGGCTTCGGGATGGCCTCCTTCGGCCTCGGACTCCTGGGGCTGTGGCTCACCCGGAAGAAGTTCATGCTGCCCGAGGCGCTGCGCACGGGTGAGGACGAGGTGCCGCATCTGGTCCTCTTCAAGAGCAAGGCCCTCAGCCCGCGTCTCGCCCGGTGCTACTGGCTGGTCGCCCTGTGGACGCTGCTCTTCCCGCTGATCGCCAACTCCTGGGGCTGGATCTTCACCGAGATGGGCCGCCAGCCCTGGGTGGTGTACGGGGTGCTGCAGACCCGCGACGCGGTCTCCCCCGGCGTCTCGCAGGCCGAAGTGCTCACCTCGCTGATCGTCTTCTCCGTGCTGTACGCGGTGCTGGCCGTGATCGAGGTCAGGCTCCTCCTGAAGTACATCAAGGCCGGGCCGCCGGAGCTCACGGAGGACGACCTCAACCCGCCCACCCGGATCGGCGGCGACCACGCCGACGCCGACCGGCCCATGGCCTTCTCCTACTGAGAGCGGGAGCCGAGTAATGGAACTCCACGACGTCTGGTTCGTGCTCATCGCCGTCCTGTGGACCGGCTACTTTTTCCTGGAGGGGTTCGACTTCGGGATCGGCGTCCTCACCAAGCTGCTGGCCCGGAACCGCAAGGAACGCCGGGTACTGATCAACACCATCGGCCCGGTCTGGGACGGCAACGAGGTCTGGCTGCTCAGCGCCGGCGGAGCGACTTTCGCCGCGTTCCCCGAGTGGTACGCCACACTGTTCTCCGGGTTCTACCTGCCGCTGCTCGTCATCCTGCTCTGCCTGATCGTGCGGGGTGTGGCCTTCGAGTACCGCGCGAAGCGGCCGGAGGAGAAGTGGCAGACCAACTGGGAACACGCGATCTTCTGGGCCTCGCTGATACCCGCCGTGCTGTGGGGCGTGGCCTTCGGGAACATCGTGCGCGGCGTGAAGATCGACGCGCACATGGAGTACACGGGCAGCGTCCTGGACCTGCTCAACCCCTACGCGCTCCTCGGCGGACTGGTCACCCTCACCCTCTTCACCTTCCACGGCGCGGTGTTCGCCGGGCTGAAGACCGTGGGTGACATCCGGGCCCGCGCCCGTCTGCTGGCCCTGAAGCTGGGGGCCGTCACGGCGGTGGCCGCGCTCGCCTTCCTCATCTGGACCCAGCTCGACAACGGGGACGGCTGGAGCCTGGTCGCGATGATCGTCGCCGCGGCGGCCCTGGTCGGGGCGATCGCGATGATCGCGGCAGGCCGCGAGGGGTGGTCCTTCGCGCTCTCCGGAGTGGCCATCGCGGCGGCGGTCGCGATGCTGTTCCTGACGCTCTTCCCGAACGTCATGCCGTCCTCGCTGAACGACAGCTGGAGCCTCACGGTCACCAATGCCTCGTCCAGCCCGTACACGCTCAAGATCATGACCTGGTGCGCCGGGATCGCCACTCCGGTCGTCCTGCTCTACCAGGGGTGGACGTACTGGGTGTTCCGCAAGCGGATCGGCACCCAGCACATCGCCGAGGCGCACTGACGCCATGCACGTCCTGACCGCGCCGAGCCGCAGGGGATGTTTCACGTGAAACCGATCGACCCGCGTCTGCTTCGTCACGCCCGCGCCACGCGCCTGTTCATGGTGGCGGTGGTGGTTCTCGGTGCCGCCGGGGCGGCGCTGGTCATCGCCCAGGCGATGCTCGTCGCCGAGATCGTGGTGGGCGGTTTCCAGAAGGGACTCACGGCCGGAGAGCTGCGTACTCCCCTCCTGCTGCTCGGGGCGGTCGCGCTCGGGCGGGCCCTGGTCGCCTGGCTCACCGAGCTGGCCGCCCACCGCGCCGGCGCGTCGGTGAAGTCCGAACTGCGCGGGCGGCTGCTCGACCGGGCGGCCGAGCTGGGGCCGGACTGGCTGAGCGGGCAGCGCACCGGTTCGCTGGTGACGCTGGCCACGCGGGGGATCGACGCGCTCGACGACTACTTCGCGCGCTATCTGCCCCAGCTCGGGCTCGCGGTGGTCGTGCCGGTGGCGGTGCTCGCCAGGATCGTGACCGAGGACTGGGTGTCGGCGGCGATCATCGTCGTCACGCTGCCGCTCATTCCGCTTTTCATGATCCTGATCGGCTGGGCCACCCAGTCCCGCATGGATCGCCAGTGGCGGCTGCTCTCCCGGCTCTCCGGTCACTTCCTCGATGTGGTGGCCGGGCTCCCGACACTGAAGGTCTTCGGCAGGGCCAAGGCACAGGCCGAGTCCATCCGCAGGATCACCTCGGAGTACCGGCAGGCCACCCTGCGCACCCTGCGGATCGCCTTCCTGTCCTCCTTCGCCCTGGAACTCCTCGCCACGCTCTCGGTGGCTCTGGTCGCCGTCACCATCGGCATGCGGCTGGTGCACGGCGAACTCGACCTCTACACCGGTCTGCTGGTACTGATCCTCGCCCCCGAGGCCTATCTGCCCATCCGTCAGGTGGGAGCGCAGTTCCACGCCGCCGCCGAGGGGCTTTCGGCGGCCGAGGAGGTCTTCGCCGTCCTGGAGACGGAGCCCCGCGCGAGCGGTACGGGGGAGGTCCCCGGCTCGCTGCGCCTGGAGCTGGACAGGCTGACCGTCCGGCACGAGGGCCGCTCCGCGCCTTCACTCGCGCCCACCACGCTGACCGTCGAGCAAGGAGGGACGGTCGCCCTGGTCGGCCCCAGCGGAGTGGGCAAGACCACCCTGCTGAACGTGGTGCTGGGGTTCACCGCACCCGACGAGGGCAGGGTGCGGATCGGCGGCACCGACCTCGCCGAGGTGTCCCTCGAACGCTGGCGGGAGCACATCGCCTGGGTGCCGCAGCACCCGCACCTCTTCGCGGGCACCATCGCGGAGAACGTCAGGCTCGCCCGTCCGGCCGCCGACGACAGCGCGGTGACGGCGGCGCTGCGTGCGGCGGGGGCGTACGACTTCGTACGAGAACTCCCGGACGGCGACCGCACCCTGCTCGGTGAGGACGGCGCCGGGCTCTCCGCCGGTCAGCGCCAGCGGATCGCGCTCGCTCGCGCCTTCCTCGCGGACCGGCCCGTGCTGCTGCTCGACGAGCCGACCGCGAGCCTGGACGGCGAGACGGAAGCGGGCATCGTCGAGGCCGTACGGAGGCTGGCCGCAGGGCGGACCGTCCTGCTGGTGGTGCACCGGCCGGCGCTGCTGGCGGTGGCGGACCGCGTGGTGACCCTGACCGCCCCGGCGCCCGAGCCGGCACCGGCAGTTGCCCTCCGTCCCGTGGACGCGCCCGGCGCCCCCGCCGTCGAGCCGATGCCCACGTCTCAGGCGTACGCGGAGCCGGTGTCGGCTCCCGGCACACCGGGACGGGATACCGACCGACGCCATGTGCTCACGCGGGTCCGCGAAGCGGCGGGTGCCCGGCGCGGCCGGTTCGGGCTTGCCCTGCTGCTGGGGAGCCTTGCGCTGGGATCGGCGGTCGGGCTGATGGCGGTCTCCGGCTGGCTGATCTCCCGCGCCTCCGAACAACCCCCCGTCCTGTACCTGATGGTCGCGGTGACGGCGACCCGTGCCTTCGGGATCGGCCGGGCGGTCTTCCGCTACGCCGAGCGCCTCGTCTCGCACGACGCGGTCCTGCGCATGCTCGCCGAACTCCGCGTCGCCGTGTACCGCAGCCTGGAGCGCATCGCGCCGGGCGGACTGCGCGGTGCCCGGCGTGGGGACCTGCTCTCGCGGCTGGTGGCGGACGTGGACGCGCTCCAGGACTACTGGCTGCGCTGGCTGCTGCCCGTCGGCACCGCCGTCCTCGTGGGCGCCGCGACCGTGGGCTTCACCGGCTGGCTGCTCCCCGAGGCGGGCGTCGTCCTGGCCGTCGGGCTGCTCCTGGCGGGCGTCGGGGTTCCCCTGCTCAGCGGCGCCTGCGCCCGCCGGGCGGAACGGCTGCTGGCCCCCGCCCGCGCCGACCTGGCCACCCGGATCACCGATCTGCTGGGCGGCACGGCCGAGCTGACCGTGGCGGGTGCCTTGCCGGGACGCGCGGCCCGGACCCGC
>NZ_JAKRGC010000049.1 GCF_022347745.1 Streptomyces sp. OfavH-34-F | reverse complement strand
GTCGGCGCGGTGACCGCCCTGCTGGCCGCGGCCCTGGCCTGGCAGACCCTGGGCCCCACGGAGACCGACGACCCCCGCGACCCCGCCGCGACCCGGACGGCGGCCACCCCACCGGCCACCCCACCGGCCGCGAACGCCGGGGACCGGGCGCCGAAGACCTCCCCCGCCCCGAAGACCTCCCCCTCGCCCACCGCCCCGCATCCCGAGCCGCACCCCGTGGTCGTGCTCAGCGCGCAGCGCTCCCTCGACCTCGCGGACCCGGGCGAGCCGCTGGACGGGGCAACCGGCGAGATTCGCTTCGGCTGCGGACCGAACGGCTGCGCCCTGACGAGCGACCGGAGCGTGTTCAGCCAGCCGACCGACAAGACGGGCACCACCCTCCACGACTGCCGCGAGCGCTTCACCTACGAGAAGGCCCACCGCCTCCCGACGGTCGTCCTCGCCAACGGCAGCGAGATCTGCATCAAGAACCCCGCAGGGGACATCGCGGTGTTCGTGATCACCACGAAATCGACGGCGGTACCCGCGAGCGCGTTCCTGATGGGCGACATGACGGTCTGGCGGGGAGCGGCCCGGCCGGCGTGACCGCCGATGCCCCGCCACGTCCGTGATCAATCCGCCCGGCGCCCGCGCAGACGGTTCCAGAGGCCGGTTCGGTTCTCCGACGGGCGGGCGGGCCGGATGTCGAGTGACCAGTCGCCGTCCCCTTCGACGACCCCCAGGACCAGCGGACCTTCCGGCAGCGGACGTGCGTCCTCCGGTCGCCGGTCCGCCGCGCTCGCCAGCGTCTGCGGGTAGCTGGTGGGGGCGCCGGGACGCCGCGGCTTGTGGCCCTCGACGCGCAGCGATCCGCCCTGCGTCGAGTGCGCTCGGAGGACCAGCTCGCCCGCGGGCCCGGTGTGGAGCAGGACGTCGGCGCCCCTCCCGGTGGCCCCGTCGCCGAGCGCGCGGGCCGCGCCGAGGGGCCGGACCACGACGACCCACTCGTCCCGGCTGTCGCACTGGACGCGGAACCGCAGGGGGTACAGGGTGTCGCACCACATCACCCACCGGCCGAACCGGTGGGGCGGGAAGCCTCCTCCGAAGTGGACGGCGTCCCTGCCGTTCCAGTCGAGGGAGTCCAGCAGGAAGAGGCCCGGGCCCGTCCGGACGACGTCGACCAGGACGTAACCGGGCGGAGGCGTCTCGTCCATGGCGAGCGCGGCGGCGCCCCGGCCGGCGTACGCGATGTCGTCGAACTGCCCGCCGAGCATTCCGGCGGCTGTGGCCGTCGCGGCGGACGGGGCGGGCGAGGGGGCGACCAGCCCGGCCCACCATCCGCCGTCCGCGAGGCCGATCCTTCGCGGCGGCAGCGCGGGGATCTCTTCCCGGGCCACGGCTCCGGAGACGGAGTCCGTGCCCGTCCCCGACGACTTGCCGACGACTCCGTGCGGGATCTCGGACGGTCCCGCCCCGCCCCACCCCGGCTGCCCGGGGCCAGGCAGGTCCTCCCCCTTGCTGATCTCTGTCACGGCGCCATGCTGGCACGCGCTCCCCGCCCTGCACAGGGCTCGCTCCCGCCCGAGCCGCCGCGGGCGCCGGTCATCCGTGTTCGTGCCCCCCGGTCCGGCAGTCGCGGCACCGGCCCGGTTCCGGGGCGCGGAAGGCGCGGTTGCAGTCGTCGCAGTTCTGGAGCGGGACGACCGTGGGGGCGGGGCGTTGCCGGACGAGGTCCGCCGGGTCGGGGAGCGGGGGCGGCAGAAGGGCACGGAGGCGGTGGCGCAGGAGGCGCGCGGGGTGCGCGAGCGGCGCCGGGAGGTCCGTACTGAGGGCCCGGCGGATGGTGTCCGGGTCCGCGTCGCGCTCCAGCCAGGCGGCGACCTCCGGGACGAGGGCGGCGATGTCCGCCCCGGACAGGGTGAGGGCGGGGGTGTGGCGGCGGAGGTCCGCCAGGAGCAGGGCGGCGGTGCGGGCATGGGGGAGGGAGACCGGCCGGGCGCTGGGGGCGGGCGGCTTCGGCCCGGGTTCCGGTTTCCGGACCGGACGAAGGGCCGGAGGCAGGGGCGGGGGCGTCGCCGGGACGGGGCGTGGCGGGGCGTACGGGGCCGGGGGCAGCGGAGTCGTGGCGTGCGGCCGGTTGTGGGACTCCGTCCGGGTGCGTACGCGGCCGTCCCGCAGGCGTACGCGGATGCGGCGCAGATAGCCCGCCGCCTCCAACTCCCGCAGGGCGGCGGCGATCCGCATCTCGCTCTCCGGGAAGCGGGCGGTCAGGGTCTTGATGCCGACGCTCGCGCCCTCGGGCAGCGACTGGATGTGGACGGCGAGCCCGATCGCCAGGAGGGACAGCTCGCTGTGCTGCGCGAGGTGGTTGCCGATGACCGTGAAGCCGGACGTGTGGCGGGAGTTGACGTGGATGACACCGGAAGTCGGTGTGACGTCACCGGGAGAACCGGGCGGGGCGCACGGGGGCGCGATAACCTGCTGGGAAGTCATCGGGAAGGGCTCTTCTTCCTCGGTGGTCAGGCCCTGCCCGGGGTTCCGCCCGGTCGGGGCCGACTTGCGTCTGGGGTTGTCGCGGCGAGCATATGCCGGACAACCGGCCCCAAATCCAGCTCAGTTGCCATTTGTCACCCGCGCGAGTGATCAGCGTTCGTACGGGGTTCGGGTGGGGTGGGGTGGGGTTCTTTCCCGGAGGTTCTTTCAAGCGGGAGACGTCGTGACGCACCGGGTCGCGGCCGTCCGCGACGTACGGCTCCGGGTCGCGGAAACCCGCGACCCGGTGGGCCGTCGGGCAGAATGGACGGGGAACCGGGCGGGCGGGGACAAGGAGCGTTGTGGGCGGGCAGCATGCACATCTGGCCTCTACCGAGGCCGCCGTCACCGCTGTGCGGGAGGTCGCGCGGGAGTACGGCCTGGAGGTCGCCGTCACGGACGACATCGGGGCCGATCAGACCTCGCGGCGCGTTTCGGCGGGGGCGTTCACCGTGGTGGACGCGGACGGCTCGCTGCCGCACGAGGCGTTCATCGAGCTGGGCGGGGTGCCCGCCGTGACCGTGCAGGTGTTTCCGGAGGACGACGCCCGGATCACGGTGGACGGGGTGGTGTTCGACGACGTGCCCCGCGACTCGGTCCCGGCGTTCCTGCGGTCCGTGTACGGAGGGACGGCCCACGTGAAGAGGGGGCGGTTCCTCCTGTCGGGGGAGTGGCTCGTCGTGCCGTTGCCGGGGGACGAGACGTACAAGGAACTGGTGCCCCGTATGCAGCTCTCTCCCTGGCTGGCCCGCAACATCCGCAGTTGAGTTTTACGAGGGGGACGACACATGACCGCGTTCGACGTGATGGAGCGGCGGATCTGGGACGGGCAGGCGGAGAGCTTCGCCCGCACCGCCGCCCGGCTCTGCGCCCGCACCGTGCCCGCCCTGCTGGACGCCGCCGGTGTCACGGCCGGGACGCGCCTGCTCGACGTGGGGTGCGGCACCGGCAACGTGACCACGGCGGCCCTCGCGCGGGGCGCCGCCGTCCGGGCCGTGGACGCCGAGCCCGACATGGTCGCCGCGACCCGGCGGGCCGCGCCCGGGGCCGAGGTGCGCGCGGGAACCCTGCCCCGGCTGCCGTACGGCGACGCCGAGTTCGACGCGGTCGTGGGCAACTTCGTGCTCAACCACGTCGGCCGCCCCCTGGACGCCCTCGTCGAGATGCGGCGGGTCACCCGCCCCGGCGGCCGGATCGCCGTCACGGTGTGGCAGCTGCCCGGCACACCGGGGCAGACACTGGTCGGGCGGGCCGCCAAGGCCGCGGGGCTCACCCGGCCCGCCTGGCTGGCCACGGTGGACGAGGAACTCAACTTCCCCCGCACCCCGGACGGGCTGGCCGCGCTGCTCACGGCCGCCGGCCTCGCGGACGTGCGGGGAGGCACCCGCGCCTGGGACCACCACGTCGATCCGGAGGAGTGGTGGGCGGGCCCCGCCGCCGGGATCGGGGCGGTCGGCGGCATGGTCACCAGCGCCGGGCCGGAGGGCGTCGCGGCGGCCAAGCGGGAGTACGACGTGCTGTGCCGCGAGTTCCTCACGGACGACGGGCTGCTGGCGCTGCCGCACGCGGCGGTGCTGGTTCAGGGCAGCGTGTAGGCGACGCCCGGCTGCCACGGCGGCGGATGCGCGACGAGGCTCTCCAGCCGGGCCCCGGCGAGCAGGCAGTCCAGAGCCCAGCGGTTCGCCGAGTGGGCGATCAGCAGGACCCGGCCCCCGTCCCACGCGGCCGCCAGATCGCGCAGGAACGCGGCCGTCGCCTCGACCACGTCCCGGTAGCTCTGGCCGCCACCGGGCCAGGGCCGGTCGATGTGGCGGGTGCGCAGCGGACGCAGGACGGAGGTCGGGGCGCCGTTCAGATCCCCGTAGTCGCACTCGCGCAGGCGCGCGTCCTGGAGGAGCACCGGGGTCTCCGCCCCGGCGAAGGCGATGCGGGCCGTCTCCACGGCACGGGCCAGGTCCGAGGTGTAGACGGCGTCGAGGCCGGTGCCGCGCCGCCGGTCGCCCAGTTCGGCGGCCTGGCGGCGCCCGGTCTCCGAGAGCCGCCCCGGCAGCCACCCCGTGGCGACGCCGGCCTCGTTGTCGGTGGTCGTGGCGTGCGACTCGTACACGATCCGGACGGGCATGGCGGCTCCGGGGCGGGGGAAGGGAAGCGCGGGAGAAGGGAAGCGCGTCACGCGCCTCAGTTCTCGGTGACCGTGACCTTCTCGTCGTTCTTGAGCTGCTCGACCAGCTGCTTCACCTTCGCCTTGTCCCAGGCCAGGTTGTTGCCCACCGAGCCGGAGATCGGCATGTTCATCGAGGTGCCCTCGCCGCCCGTGACGCCCTTCATCGCGAAGAACATCTTGCCGAGCGACCACAGGGACATGTCCTTGTCCACGATCAGCGTGTCCAGGCCGGCGCCCATCGTCGGGTACAGCTTGAACGGGTTGATGATCGTGGAGAACGTCGCCGTCTGGCTGGCCAGCGCCGCGAGGAACTTCTGCTGGTTCTTCGTGCGGTCCAGGTCCGAGGAGAAGGCGTGGCGGGTACGGACGAAGGCCAGGGCCTCCTGGCCGTTGAGCGTCTGCTTGCCGGCCTGGAAGTCGGCGCCCGAGTACTTGTCCTTGAACGCCTTCGGGATGTCCAGCTCCACCCCGCCGATCGCGTCCACGATCTTGGCGAAGCCGCCGAAGCCGATCTCGACGTAGTGGTCGATGCGCAGGCCGGTGTTGAACTCGACGGTCCGCACCAGCAGCTCGGGCCCGTCCGTCGCGTACGCGGCGTTCAGCTTCGTCGTACGGCCGGTGGCCGGGTACTTCTTGCCGGACTCCGAGCCGATGAACGACGGGATCTCGACGTTGGAGTCACGCGGCAGCGAGATCAGCGTGGGGCCGTTGTCGCCGGTGTGCAGGATCATCATCGAGTCGGTCCGCTTGCCCTCGGCCGACCCCGTGTGGAGGCGCTTCTTGTCCTCGGAGGTCATGCCCTCGCGGCTGTCCGAGCCCACGATCAGGTAGTTCGTGCCCTTGCCCGACTCCGGCCGCTCGATGACCTTCGACAGGTCCACCGCCCGGTTCAGCTTCGAGTCGGCCCAGAAGTACGTCCCGACGGACACCGCGAGCAGCGCCACGACCAGGACCAGCGCGCCGATCCTGATGCGGCGGCCCCAGTTCGGCGCCGGCCGCGGACGGCCCTGGACCTGACCCCGGTCACCGCCGCCGGAGCCCGCGCCTCGGCCGCCGCCCGGCGCCCCGTAGACCTGGCCCGTGTTGTAACCGCTGTCGTAGCCCTCGCCGTACTGCGGCTGCCCGGCGTCGTAGCCGGAGGGCTGCTGAGGCACCGGACGCTGCCGAGGCGGCGCGGGGCGCTGCCTCGGCGGGGCCGGGTGGCGCTGGACGTGCGGCATCGAGCGCGCGCTCTCGGGGCGCTCGCTCGCGCTTCCCTGTCCGTAGCGGTTGCCGCCGCGGTTCTCATCGGTCCAGCCCTCGGGCCAATCGTTCATACGGACCAGTGTGCAGGTCGTGGCCGTCCCTCTTACAGGGAGTACGGAAAATCGCATCACGGCTGTAGCGAAGCTGATGCATTGCGACGCATTCCGGGCCCCCGCATAAGGTGGACGGTATGACAGATCAGGCTCCGCGCCCGGAGAGCGACATTCCGGCCAAGCCCACCTCGGCCTCCCGCACCACCCTCAGCCACATCATGACCGGCAGCGACACCAACCTCCTGGGTACGGTGCACGGCGGCGTGATCATGAAACTGGTGGACGACGCGGCGGGCGCTGTCGCCGGTCGGCACTCCGGCGGGCCCGCGGTCACGGCCTCGATGGACGAGATGGTCTTCCTGGAGCCGGTCCGCGTCGGCGACCTCGTCCACGTACGCGCCCAGGTCAACTGGACCGGCCGGTCCTCCATGGAGGTCGGCGTACGGGTCATGGCCGAGCGCTGGAACGAGTCGACGCCGGCCACCCAGGTCGGCAGCGCGTACCTGGTGTTCGCGGCGGTCGACGCGGACGGCCGGCCCCGGCCCGTACCGCAGGTCGTCCCCGAGACGGAGCGCGACAAGCGGCGCTACCAGGAGGCGCAGATCCGCCGCACCCACCGGCTCGCCCGGCGCCGCGCGATCAAGGAGCTGCGCGAGAAGCGGCTCGCGGAGGGCATCGAGGACTGAGGGCCTGAGAGCCTGAGGGCCGCCCCGCCTCCCGCTCCCGGCCCCCGCCACCCGCTCCCGCCACCCCCTACGGGCACACCACCTCGTCCCCCTTCACCGCCCCGAACCTTCCCCCGGCCGGTTCCTCCGCGCGGACCCGGCGCACCGTGTGGGCGTCCTCGCCCGCCGTCACCCGCATCGTCGCCCCCTGTCCCGCGACCGCCCGCAGCTCCGCCCCCGGCAGCGCCGCCGCCAGGGTCTTCGCGGACCGGTCCCAGCGCGGGTCGTACGTCACCAGGGTCCGCTTCAGGTCGTGGCGCGGGGCGGTGAGCGGGGCGCGGGTGGTGTCGAAGCCGGTGGCGTGCAGCGCGGCGTCCAGGGTGGAGCCGAGGCCGTTTTGCGCGGTGCCGTTGTAGACCTGGACCCGAATCCGCTCCGGCGGGACGTCCACCTTCTCCACCGGGGTCTTCTCGGCGGGCCGGGCGGTGGTCAGGGGTTTGTCCTCGCGCAGCGCGGTGAAGAGCTGCTTCGACTTCGCCGGGTTCCACTTGACCGTGGAGCCGATCCCCTTGACCTGGTACGCGACATCGCCCATCGGCACCGAGGCGAACTCGGAGGACGCGGGGGAGAAGCCGCGCAGCGCCCGGCCGAGGGAGAGCATCCGCTCCGTGTCCAGGCCCCGGTCGGCCCGGACCGATCTCAGCGTCGTCGAGACGACCTCGCGGAACTTCACCGGGTTCAGCAGCACCCCGCTGCTCGTCGCCCGCTCGATCAGCGCGGCCATGAACTTCTGCTGGCGCTGCATGCGGCCCAGGTCGGCGTCGCCGCCGATGTGCCGGGAGCGTACGTACTGCAGGGCCCGGCCGCCGTCGAGCGTGTGGGTGCCGGGGGCGAGGTCCAGGCCCGTGTAGGAGTCCTTCAGCGGGCGGGCGGTGCAGATCTCCACCCCGCCGAGGGCGTCGACCGTGGTCATGAAGCTGGTGAAGTCGACCTCCAGATAGTGGTCGATCTTGACGCCGGTCATGTGCTCGACCGTCCGTACGGTGAGGCCGGGCCCGCCCTCCGCGTACGCCGCGTTCAGCTTCACCGGGTGCGCCGCGTGCTCCTTGCCGGTGGTGCGGTCGCGGTGGGCGGGGATCTCCGCGTAACTGTCGCGCGGCAGGCTGACGACGCTGGCGCGCTTCTCGTCGGCCGACAGGTGCACCAGCATGATCGTGTCCGTGCAGTGGCAGGGCTCGCCGCCCAGCCGGTACGTCCGCTTCTCGTCGGCGGTGAGCCTGTCGCGGCCGTCGGTGCCGACGAGCAGCAGGTTCGTGCCGAGCCCGCCGGCGGGACGGTTCTTCATGTCCTTGAACGGGTCGACGCGGTCGATCCCGCTCTCCAGGTTCGTCACCACCGCGTGCCCGATCCCGCCCGCCCCGAGCACGAGGACCGAGAGTCCGGTCGCCACCCGCGTCCCCCACTGCGGACGCCTGCCCCGCCGGCGCCCCCG
Organism: Streptomyces sp. OfavH-34-F; assembly: GCF_022347745.1. GTDB lineage: Bacteria > Actinomycetota > Actinomycetes > Streptomycetales > Streptomycetaceae > Streptomyces. The sequence goes on along the minus strand of NZ_JAKRGC010000049.1, from coordinate 21,530 downwards.
CCGGGGCCGAGGGGGCGCGGTCCGGGGCCGGACGGGACGGGGGGAGCGGTGCGGCGTGGGCACGGGGGACACCTCCGCGGTGCGAGGGAACCGTTAGCACAGTAGGCCCATACGATCCTCATCCCGGTAGGCCACCCGGCGGCGCGCACCGCTGTCCCCCGTTCGCGGTAACGCGCCCCCTACGGCGTGCGGTACGGCCAGTAGACGTCCATGCAGTCGTCCTTCTTGGCGCTGTTGACCGCCTCGGTGCCCTCCAGCGGGTCGCTGTCGTCGTCGGGGATCTTCGGCGCCTGCGCGCCCGTACGCCAGTCGGAGCCGACGGTCACCGTCAGCCCGGCCCCGTCCGGGGTGTCCTTGACCGCGCTCGTCGGCAGCCCCAGCGCCTTGGCGACGGACAGCGCGTCCGACTTGCCCTGCGCCCCGGCGCTGCGCGGGTACGTCACCTCGGTCGTCAGCGCGGAACCGGGCTCCGTGGTGGTGTCCGCCTCGGTGAAGCCCTTGGCCTTCAGCAGGTCGCGTACGGCGGCGGCGCGGCCCGGGGCGGGCGGCTGCCCGTCGGCGCCGGTGCCGTTGACGACGGTGATCCCGATGGACGCCGCAGGCCCGGCCTTCGGGCCCTGGGCGGCCTTCTTCTTCGCCTTGGCCCTGTCCTTCGGGTCCAGCGACTGGTCGTCGCGCAGCAGCGCCCACAGCTTGTCGGCGGCGCCCGGCTTCGGCAGCACGTGGGCGTCGGGGTTCTCGGGGTCGGGGATGCGGGGCATTGTCAGCATGTTCATCTTGTCCAGCGGCACGTCCTTCAACTGCATGCCGAGGTCGAACAGCTTCTTGACGGTGCCGATCTCCTCCGAGACCGTGAGCGACTCGACGGCGGTCTCGGCGAGGTTCATCAGCCTGCCCGTGTCCGTGAAGGCGTTCTGGCTCTTCAGCTCGCGCAGCACCGAGTTCAGGTACATGTGCTGGGCCTTGGACCGGCCGATGTCACTGCCGAAGGCGTGCCGGGTGCGCAGCCACTTCAGCGCCTCCTCGCCCTTGATCTTGTGCCGGCCCGCCTTCATCCGCAGGAACGAGCCGCCCGGCACCTTGGGCTTGGGCAGGTCGTAGACGTCCTGGTTCACACAGACCCAGGCCCCGCCCACCGCGTCCGCCATGTCCACCACGCCCGCGAAGTCGACCATCATCCAGTGGTCGATGTAGACGCCGGTGAGCTTCTCCCAGGTGTCCAGGGTGCAGCCGGCCCCGCCGCGCAGCGACACGTTGATGAGGTCGTTGGTCGCCGGGTACTTCTTGTGCGTGTCGGGGTTCTCGCAGGCGGGTATGTCCACGCGGGTGTCGCGGGGGATGCTCACGACCGAGGCGTTCTTCCGGTCGGCCGAGACGTGCAGCAGCATCTGCACATCGGCGAGCGGCTCCGCCCCGACGCTCTTCTTGGAGCCGCCGAGCTTGAGGTTCTCCGCGCTGTTGCGGTCGTCGGAGCCGATCAGCAGGAGGTTCAGCGGGGTCTGGCCGGCCGCGTTCGGGGCGGTCTTCTTCGCCCCGGAGTTGCCGGCGCTGCGCGCGCCCTTCTGCAGCTTGCTGTTGAGGTGCTGGTAGTAGAGGTAACCGGCCGCGCCGGTGCCGAGTATGAGGAAGGCGACCGAGAAGGCTATCCAGCGCAGCACACGGTGCTTCTTCTGTTTTCGGCGCCCCCCGCGCCGGGCGGCCCGGTGCCCGCCGGCCGTGCCGCGCTCCGCGTCACCGTCCGGGGAGGTGGTCGCCGTACCGCCGCCGTCCTCGTGGCGCTCCGCCGCGCGGGCGTGCGGGGTCCGCGGGCGCGTCCCCTCCCCAGGCGTGCTGCTCCGTCCCACCAGACCCCCCTGCTGTTCAGACTCGTATGGTGCGGCGGCGCCGCGTCACTTGGAGCAGCCCGCCGATTCGGCGCTGGACTTCGGAATGTCGATCTTCTTCGGCCCCGTGATCGACCTGCCGGCTTCCTTGAAGTCCGCGCCCAGGGTCAGCACCATCGGCTGAAGCTCCTCGGCGTCGGTGGTGCCCGGCTTCATCGCGGAACCGGGCAGCCCCATCATCTCGGCGAGGGCGCGGGCCTGGTCCGCCTGGTTCGGGGCGTACTCCAGCGTCGTCTTGGCGATCTTCTTCGGTGCGTTGGCCTTGTTCGTGGACTTCAGGACGCCCTTGGTGTTCTGCAGCCAGGTGACCGTCTGCTGGGCGCCGCCGGCGACCTCGCCGCCGTTGTACACATCGACCCGGACGTCGGCGGGCGCCGCCTTGGTTCCCTTGAGGAGCGCGTCCTGCTTGCTCTTCGCCTTCTTCTTCTGCGCGGCCACCTCGGTCAGCGAGGTGTCCTCGCGCAGCATCTGGAACAGCTCGTCCGCCTTGGTCGGGTGGGCGACGACCGTGACGGGCGTGGGCTCGTCCGGGTTGTCTATCACCGGCATCGTGACGAACGTGATGTTCTTCGTGTCCGTCTTGGTGATCTCCTTGGCGAGCGTGCTGAGCTTCTTCACGTCACCGATGGCCTTGTCGACCGTCAGGGCCTTGGTGGCCGCGTCGGCCAGCTTGAACAGCTTGGTGGGGCTGGTCAGCGTGTCGTCCGACTTGGCCTGGCGGATCATCGAGCCGATGAACTGCTGCTGCCCCTTGATCCGGTCCAGGTCGCTCTCGTTGGCGTAGGCGTGCCGGGTGCGTACGTACGCGAGCGCGTCCTCGCCCATGACCGTGTTCTCACCGGCGGGCAGCTTGAGGTGGGACTTGGGGTCGTTCACGGCGTGGTCGAGGCAGATCTTGACCCCGCCGACCGCCGTGGAGAGCGTCTTCACCGCGTTGAAGTCGACCATCATGAAGTGGTCCACCTCGACGCCGGTCAGCTCCTTGACCGTCTTCATCGTGCAGCCGGGGTCGCGGCCTGCCTCGCCGAGGCTCCGGTTGAACCGGACGTGCTGGAGGCCCGGAATGGTCTTGACCGAGCCGTCCTCCTGCTTGGAGGTGCACTCGGGGATGTCGGTGATGAGGTCGCGCGGGATGCTCATCGCCGTGGCGTTGCTGCGGTCCTCGGAGACGTGGAAGAGGATGTTCGTGTCCGCGTGGCCGACGCTGTTCTTGTCGCCGTAGCCGCTGTTGCCCTTACCGGTCCGCTTGTCGGTACCGATGATCAATATGTTGATCGGGGCGTTGGCGGTGATGACGTCCTTGTTGCCGGCGTCGCCGATGTCGACCGTGTTGATGTTGCCGTTGAGCCGCTGGTACAGCCAGTAGCCGCCGGCCGAGACGCCGACGAGCACGAAGGCCATCACGCCGCCCGTCCACAGCAGCGCCTTCTTGCCGCGCGACTTCGGGGCCTTGCGCTTGCGGCGGCCGTGACCGGTGTCGCCGGCCGCGGGGTGCTGCGGGCCGCGCGGGCCATTCGCCGAACGTCGCCCGCCCTGGCGCGGCACTTCGGCGCTGCGGCGGGGGGTGCCTTCGGAGGCGTTTTCCGACGGGCTTTGCGAAGGGTTGCGCCGGCGAGGGGAATCGGACGGGCCGCGCTGCGCCGGGGGAACCGTGGACCGGGTTGTATTCCCTCCGGAATGGTTCAGTCGCAGTTCGTAATCACCGGTGGCCGGGTTGAGAACCCACTGGTCTGCGGGATCATCCATGTCTTCCGCCCGCCCACGGCTCTGCGCATCCACGGTTGCTCGAATCCTCCGTCGGTGCCACGCGAGGCGCCTCCCCCGAAAAGGCGCTCAGTTTCTCTGTCCAGAAGTGCGCGGCCGAACGGCCGGAAGCACCGGATCGCGTCACGATATCCGTCTCTTCCGGCGTCCAGCGACGCGCGTGACACATTCCACGGCACTTACAACCGGGCATTCTGCCCATTGCACGCCGAATGTTGGTGTCTGCTTGGCCATTGCTTTACTGCTTGCACAGGTCGGTCGCGGCATTGTTCCCCGAATAGGTGGGTGTGGGCGACGGTCCCGAGGCGTCGGCGGCGTCGGTGCCCCCGTCCCCGTTCGTACCGTCCTCGTTCGCGCGGTCCTCGTTCGCGCGGTCCCCGTTCGCGCCGTCGCCGTCTTTCTCGCCGGCGGGCACCACGGCGACCGGCTCGTCGTCGCGCAACTGCTTGAACAGCCTGTCGGCGTCGGGCTGTACCAGTTCGTCCCGGTTCCGGTTCAGGTGGTACGGCTGCCGGGGGACCGTCAGGAACTGCACCTTCTCGGTGGGTACGTCCCGCATCCCCCGCACCAGGTCGTACAGGTCCTTGAGGCTGTCCAGGCCCGGATCGGTGGTGAGCGCCTTCGTGGCCGCGTCCAGGACCGGGTAGAGCCGCGTCGGGTTGAGCAGCACCCCGTTGCTCTGCACCTTGTTGACCAGGGCGCCGAGGAACTGCTGCTGGCGGTCCATGCGGTCGGTGTCGCTGCCGTTGCCGAGCGACTTGCGGGCCCGTACGTAGCCCAGCGCCTGCTCGCCGTTGAGCTTGTGGCGCCCCGCCGTGAGCTTGAGGTGGGCGTCCTTGTCGTCGATCGGCTCCTTGAGGCAGACGTCCACGCCGTCCACCGCGTCGACCATGTCCTTGAAGCCGTTGAAGTCGACGATCATGTAGTGGTCGAGGCGGATGCCCGTCATCTTCTCGACGGTCCGGATGGTGCAGGCGGTCCCGCCCATCTCGAACGCCCAGTTGAACTGGGCGAATTGCGGCCTCGTGGCAGTTTTGTCCGCCTTGTGGCAGGTGGGGATGTCCACCATCAGGTCGCGCGGGATCGACATGGCGGTGGCGCTCTTCCGGTCCGCCGCCAGGTGCAGCAGGATCGTGGTGTCCGAGCGCTGGCTGCCGCCGTCGTCACGGCCGTACTTCCGGTTGTCGCCCGCCCGGCTGTCGGAGCCGATGAGCAGGATGTTCTCCGCGTCGTGGACGACGGAGACCGGCCGTTCCTTCTCGTACGCCTTCAGCTCGGCCGCCGCCGACGTGTCCGTGCGGATGTTGCCGTCGAGCTTCTTGTACAGCCACCAGCCGACGCCCGCCGCCACCAGCACGACGAACGAGGCGCCGAGGGCGGTCCAGCGCAGCCAGTGGCGCTTGCGCCCGACGGTGATGTCGAGGGCCGGGCCCCCGTCACCGCCCGCTCCGCGCTCCGGGGCGGGGCCCGGCCCGCTGCCGGACCCGCTGCGGGTCTCCCCGCCGGGCGCGGCCTTCTCCTCGCGGGGAGCCTGGCCGGCCGCCTCGCCGGGCGGTGCGTCCGGCGCCCGGTCCTCGCCCGCCGCCGCGTCGTCGGGGTCGCCCGGAGTACCGGCGCTTTCGGTCACGTCTGCGTCCATCCTTCACGTTCGGCGGCGCGCTGGGCCGCCGGTCGCAGAAGTAGACGGCTGAACCTCACGCTTGGTTGTGCCTCGGGAGCCTGTACGCCAGATCATGTACCGGAGTTGAGCGCCAGGGCGGGGGGCTCGGCCCACGATGAGCCGGACGGGTGGCCCCTCGGACCGCTTGTCGTACCGGCCGCCGGGCGGGGCCCGCCGCCTCCCCCGTCACACCGTCAGCGTGACCCGCTCGCTCTCCACCCGCTGCGCCAGCGCCTCCGCGCCCAGCCGGTCCAGGTGGCGGCACAGGACCACGGAACCCCCGGTCGCCAGCGGCGCGTAGAGCCCGGCGCTCAGCCCCTCCCAGGAGTCGTACGCGCGCCCCGACAGCAGCCGCGCCCCGGGGCCCGTGCCCAGCGCCGCCCCGTCCTCGCGCGCCCGCGCCACCAGTTCCGCCGCCGTGAACGACGCACCGCCCACCGTCAGCGCCGGCGCGTCCGGGTCCACCGGGGCGAACGGCGCGAACCGGTCGCCCTGCCCCGGCACCTCCACCGCGTAGTCCGCGAATCCCTCGGGCGCCTGCGGGAACCTCCCGCCCAGCGGGCGCAGGGCCAGCGCGACCCGCTCGCCCCGGCAGGCCCGCGCCGCGTCCAGCGTGTCCGGACCGGAGACGACGAGATCGGCCGCGGCCGGATCGCCCTGCACCTCGGCCACCACGCCCACCGAGGCACAGGCCAGCAGCCAGACCGCGGACTGCCAGTGCGCGGGCAGCAGCAGCGCAAGCCGGTCACCGGGCTCGGCGGCCAGGTCGCCCTGGAGCAGATTGGCGGTCTTGGCCACCCAGTTGGCGAAGGTGGCCACCGACAACTCGACGCGCTCTCCGGTCGCGTCGTCGTAGAAGGTGACCAGGGGGCGGGCCGGGTCCGCGGCGAGCGCGGAACGCAGCAGGTCGGCGGGGGTGCGGTCGCTGGCGTTCATGGGCGGAAGCGTACGCGGCCGGCCCGGCGCCCCCACCGGAAGCCACAGGCCATCGGTCCGGCACCCTCGGAAGCCGCAGCCCCCGCCGCGAGCCACCGGGCCGGCGCCCCCGCCCGGAGCCGCGGCACACCCGCCCCGGGCCACCTCGCCCAGGCGTTCGAGCGGTCTGCATAGACTGACCAGCCACAACCAGGCCCGGCCCCAGCAGGAAGCGAAGACAGTGCTGTGACAGAGGCAAAAGAAGCGATCCTGCTGGTCGGCGGCAAGGGAACCCGGCTGCGCCCGCTCACGGTGCACACGCCCAAACCGATGGTCCCGGCGGCGGGCGTCCCCTTCCTCACGCACCAGCTGGCGCGGGCCCGCGCGGCGGGGGTCGAGCACATCGTCCTCGCCACCTCGTACCTCGCGGAGGTCTTCGAGCCGTACTTCGGCGACGGCTCCTCGCTCGGCCTGCACATCGAGTACGTGACCGAGCGCGAACCGCTCGGTACCGGCGGCGCCATCCGCAACGTCGCCCACCGCCTCGCCTCCGGCCCGGACGAACCGGTCCTCATCTTCAACGGCGACATCCTCACCGGGCTCGACATCCGCGCGCTGGTCGCCTCGCACGCCGACTCCGGCGCCGACGTCTCCCTGCACCTGACCCGCGTCGAGGACCCGCGCGCCTTCGGCCTGGTGCCGACCGACGGGACCGGCCGCGTCACCGCCTTCCTGGAGAAGCCGCAGACGCCCGAGGAGATCGTCACCGACCAGATCAACGCCGGCGCCTACATCTTCCGCCGCTCGGTCATCGACACCATCCCGGCTGGCCGCCCCGTCTCCGTCGAGCGCGAGACCTTCCCCGGCCTCCTCGCCGCCGGCGCCCACCTCCAGGGCATGGTCGACTCCACGTACTGGCTGGACCTCGGCACCCCGCAGGCGTTCGTCCGGGGCTCCGCCGACCTGGTGCTCGGCCGCGCCCCGTCCCCGGCGGTGCCGGGCCGCTGCGGCGACAGCCTCGCCCTGCCGACCGCCTCCGTCGCCCCCGACGCCAAGCTCTCCGGCGGCACGGTCGTCGGCGAGGGCGCGGTGATCGGCGCGGGCGCCCGGATCGACGGCTCCACCGTCCTCGCGGGCGCGGTCGTCGAACCCGGCGCGGTGATCTCGGACTCCCTGGTCGGCGCACGCGCCAGGATCGGCAGCCGTACGGTGCTGGCCGGCGCCGTCGTCGGCGACGGCGCCGAGGTGGGCGCCGACAACGAACTGCGCGAGGGCGTCCGCGTCTGGTGCGGGGCCCGCCTGCCGGACGCCTCGGTACGGTTCTCCTCGGACGAGTGAGCACCCCGGCCGCCCCGGCCCGTCCGCACCCCAGGTGGCCGAAATCCGCCGTACCCTCGACAGGCAGCCCCGACGACCGAGGACCTCATCCGTGGCAGGACGATTCGCTCCCCGCAACGCCCGGCGCGCGCCCGTCCCGCACCAGGCGGCGGCCACGCCCGTACCGGCGGCGCAGACCCGTGTCTGGACCCCGCCGGGCCCGCTGGACCTGCGGCTCGTCCTCGGCCCGCTGCGCCGGGGCCCCGCCGACCCCACGTTCCGCATGGTCGCCGACGGCTCCGTACGCCGCGCCAGCCGCACCCCCGCCGGACCCGGCACGCTCCACGTCGTCGAGCGCGGTGGCCGGATCGAGGCGTCCGCCTGGGGGCCCGGCGCGTCCTGGTTCCTCGACGAACTGCCCACCCTGCTCGGCGAGGGCGACGACCCGGCCGCCTTCGTCCCGCGCCACCGCCTGGTCGCCCAGGCCCAGCACCGCCGCCCCGGACTCCGGCTGCTGCGCACGGGCCTGGTGCTGGAGTCGCTGATCCCGTCGATCCTGGAACAGAAGGTGACGACGGACGAGGCGTACCGCGCCTGGCGCCTCCTGGTCCGGATGTACGGGGAGCCCGCGCCCGGCCCGCAGGAGTACGGCCTCTACGTCATGCCGGACGCCCGCACCTGGTCGCTGATCCCGTCCTGGGACTGGCACCGCGCGGGCGTGGACAGCAAGCGCTCGGCGACGATCCTGCGCGCGGTCCGGGTCGCCCGGCGCATGGAGGAGGCCGCCGCGATGGACCTCCCGGACGCGCTGGCCCGGCTCCAGGCCGTGCCCGGGATCGGCCCCTGGACGGCGGCGGAGACCCTGCAGCGCTCCAACGGCGCGCCGGACGCCGTGACGGTCGGCGACTTCCACCTCCCCGGCATCGTCGGCCACGCCCTGGCCGGCAACCGCGACGCCGACGACGCGGAGATGCTCGCGCTGCTCACCCCGTACGAGGGCCAGCGCCACCGGGCGACCCGCCTCATCCTGCTCTCCGGCGAGACCCCGCCCCGCCGGGCACCGAGGTTCCAGCCCAGGGACATCGCGCGGCTGTAGCAGCCCCGGCCCGTCCGCCGCCCGGCCCCCGGCCCGTCCGCCCCCCGGCTCACCGCACGACGACGAAGTCCTCCGGGTCGCGTCCCACCCGCGCCGCCGGCACCGTCACGGGATGCCCGATCGCGACCGCCCCCAGTGGCTCCCAGCTCTCCGGCAGGCCCAGCACGTCGCGCACTACGTCGCGGCAGAACATCGTCGAGGACACCCACGCCGACCCCAGCCGCTCCCCGGCCAGCGCGACCAGGAAGTTCTGGATGCCCGCCCCGGCGGCGACCACGAACATCTCGCGCTCCGCGCCGTCCCGCCGCTCGTCCCCGTACGTGTGCGCACCCTCCCTCACCATGCACGGCACCGCCAGGTACGGCGCCCGGCGCAGCACGTCGCCCCGCCGGACCCGCTTGGCGATGGACTCCTCGCTCTTGCCGTCGCGCCGCAGATCCGCGATCCAGGCGTCCCGCATGGCGTCGAGGAGCCGGGTCCGGGACTCCGGGGACTCCAGCAGCACGAACCGCCACGGCGTCGTGTGATGGGGCGCCGGCGCGGTCACCGCCGCGGCCACCGCACGCCGGACCGCCCCGGGGTCCACCGGATCGCCGGTGAACTCGCGGACCGTGCGCCGCAGCGTCACCGCCTCGCGGACCGCCTCCGAGGTCCCGAGCCGGAACATGTCGTCGGCCGCGCCCCGCACCATCGCGCGGGCGCCCCGCTCGTCCGCCGCGTCCACGACGTGCCCGAGCCCGCGCACCACGGCGACGGGCAGCCCGGCCGCCTTGCCCTTGACCAGGTCGCCCGCGGCGGCCAGCTCGTCGGCCGTGGCGACGACGGTCGCGCTCAGCGGATTGCCGTGCGCGTCGTGCCCGCCGCGCAGGTCGTCCAGCACCCGGACCCCGGCCGCGCCGATGGCGACATCGGTCAGCCCGTTGCGCCAGGGCCGGCCGAAGGTGTCCGTGACGACGACGCCGACCTCAACGCCGAGGGCGGCCCGCAGCCCTTCCCGGATCGTCCGGGCCGAAGCGTCGGGGTCCTCGGGAAGCAGCAGGACCGTGCCGGCGGGGGTGTTCGACGCGTCGACCCCGGCGGCGGCCATCACCAGGCCCTGCCGGTTCTCCACGATCCGCAGCGCACCGCGCCGCGCCACCACCCGTACCGTCTCGGCGTCTATGGCCGCCTCCCGGTCGGCGGCCGCCACGATCCGGCCCTCCGCCTTGGAGACGATCTTCGAGGTGACGAGCAGGACGTCACCGTCGGCGAGCCCGGGCTCGGCGGCCGCGATCAGCGCGGCGAGGTCGTCCCCGGCCCGCACCTCGGGCAGGCCGGGCAGCGCCCACACCCGGTAGCCGGGCGCGTCCGCGCTCACGCGCGCACCTCCTCGGCGAGGGCCAGCGCCTGCCGGGCCATCTCGGCGGTGGCGGGCACATCGGTCATCATCAGCGGTACGGCGCGGCAGCGGATGCCCGCGGCCTCCACCTCGTCCACCGCGCCCGCGTCCACCGTGTCCACCAGCCAGCCGTCGAGCAGCCCGGAGCCGTAGTGCCGGGCGACCGCGGCGGCCGTGGACTCGACGCCCACCGCCGCCAGGACCTTGTCGGCCATCCCGCGCACCGGCGCGTCACCGACGATGGGGGAGAGGCCGACGACCGGCACCCCGGCCTCGGCGACGGCCTCGCGGATACCGGGCACGGCGAGGATGGTCCCCACCGAGACGACCGGGTTCGACGGCGGGAAGAGGATCACGTCGGCGGCGGCGATGGCCTCCAGGACACCGGGCGCCGGCGCGGCCTGCTCCGCGCCCACGGGCACGATCGCCCGCGCCGGCACGGACGCCCGCAGCTTCACCCAGTACTCCTGGAAGTGCACGGCCCGGCTCTCGCCGTCCTCGTCGATCGCCACATGCGTCTCGACGCGGTCGTCGGACATCGGCAGCAGCCGCACGCCCGGCTTCCAGCGTGCGCAGAGCGCCTCGGTGACGGCGCTGAGCGGGTAGCCCGCGCCGAGCATCTGGGTCCGGACGATGTGGGTCGCGAAGTCGCGGTCGCCGAGCCCGAACCACTCGGGGCCCACCCCGTACGCGGCGAGTTCCCCCTTGACCTGGAACGTCTCGTCGGCGCGCCCCCAGCCCTGCCCCTCGTCGATGCCACCGCCGAGCGTGTACATCACGGTGTCGAGGTCGGGGCAGACCTTGAGCCCGAACAGATGGATGTCGTCACCGGTGTTGCCGATGACCGTGATGTCCGCGTCGGGCGCGGCCTCCTTGAGGCCACGCAGGAAACGAGCACCACCGATACCGCCGGCCAGAACCACAATGCGCATGCGAACAGTCTGTCAGGCGCGGCCCGGCCGATCGCGGGGCGGCCGGGGTCTCAGACCGTGGCGGCGGCCGGAGCGCACTGCGCGGAGCGCATCGGCATGTCGGTGAGGCCGGGGTGGTAGACGTGCAGGCTGACGGCCGGTTCCAGCGAGTCGTTGACGACGTCGTGGACGTAGCCGGGCGCGAAGACGCGCTGCGCCCCGGCGCGCAGGGTCCGCACGCCCCGGTCGGTGCGTTCGGTCAGCTCGCCGTCGAGGACGGTCAGCACGCCGGACGACGGGCCGTGGTCGTGCGCCCCGCTGCCCTGGCCGGGCACCCAGCTGAGCAGCCAGACCTCGTAGCCGGGCCCGGTCAGGAGGCGGTGGTACCAGCGGGTGGTGGCGTCGTACCGGACGAGCGGCGCCCAGCGGGCGCGGTCGGCGGCGACGGTACGGGCGAGGCCGACGAACTCGGCCACGGTGACGGGGTGTTCGCGGGCGGGGCGGAGAAGGTGCTGGACCTCCAGGAGGTCGCCGGCGATCTGGAGGTCGCTGTCGCTGCTGTTCATGGGAGCGGTGGTTCCTCGGCGGGGTGCGAGTGCGGCGTGCGGTGCGTCGTGCAAGTGCGATTGCGTCGTGCGGTGCGGTGGCTCGTCGCGGAAACGCGCGAGCGCGGAACGCGAGGACACGGGGACCGAAGCCGGGGGCGGGGTCCGTGGGGTCCGGGACGAGCGGGGCCGGGCCGGAGCGCGGGGCTACGACGGCACCGGCGGGATCAACAGCCGGGACAGCTGGAACAGCGGCAGCGAGCCAGGACAGCGCTGCGGAACCCACGGGCGTGGGTCGCGTGCGGCGCCGAGGTCACTGACATGGCAACAAGGAGAACCGGAGATCCGGCCACTGTCAACTCGATGACCGGTTCGGCGGCGGTGTTTCACCTCTTCCGGTTACTCCTGACGAAGAAAGGTTTTAGCGCCCATGGACGGGGACAGGTGGCGCAACAGCCGCGCCGCCAAACCTGGGCGCGGCACCGTGACCCGAATGTGATCTTGGTCGCTTCGGTGATCGAATCGCAACGTGTCCGAGTCGACGGGAGTTTGTCCACATGGCACGTGCGGACACGGCAGGGCCCATGGCATATGTCAGGTTTTTGGTGATTTGAACACTTAACGCATACGGTTGGTGCCGCAGGGTGAATACCGAGGCCAATAGCAGATCCGGGCTTGACCAGCCAGAGCTACACGCTTGTAATTTCACCCGTGTCGTTCGGCCGATTCGGTAACGGCCGCATCACGGGACGCAAGAGACGGACGAGGGGCGCAGATGACCGAGCTGTTCCAACAACTGCTGGTCGAGGACGCGGACGAGGAACTCGGCTGGCAGGAGCGCGCACTGTGCGCGCAGACCGACCCCGAGTCCTTCTTTCCCGAGAAGGGCGGCTCGACCCGAGAGGCGAAGAAGGTCTGCCTCGCCTGTGAAGTGCGCTCCGAGTGCCTGGAGTACGCCCTCTCCAACGACGAGCGGTTCGGCATCTGGGGCGGCCTCTCCGAGCGCGAACGCCGGCGCCTGAAGAAGGCGGCGGTCTGACCCGCCGGACCCACCGCACACCACCGCACCACCGACGGCCCGCCGCCTGCCCGCGCAGACGGCGGGCCGTCGCCGTGCGCGCGGGGCGCCGTCGCCGTCACGCGCGGGGCGCCACCGCCGTCCGCGCGCGGGCCCACCGCCGGGTGCGTGAGGCACCGGCGCCCTACCCGCCGAGTGCACCCGTCAAGCCCGGAGCGGCCCGATTTCGGGCCCGCCCACTACCCCCTCGCACCCTCCGCCAACCGCTCCGGGCACTCCGCCTTTATCCGTACCGTTAGTGTGGGGCTCCGTCCGAGACGCGCCAACGACCCGACAGAGCGCGCGTGTACACCGATGCAGCCGGGGGAACGCCCCCGGACCCGGCCGGAGGGCCCGTACCTCGATGTCCGTGCACAGCCACTCGACGGCGCCGTACGCGGCCGCCGCCGCCCCAGAGTTCCCCCGGCATGTCGTCACCGCCGTGCTCGTCTCCCACGACGGCGCCCGCTGGCTGCCCGACGCGCTTGCCGGACTGCTCGGCCAGGAACGCCCCGTCCAGAGCGTCATCGCCGCCGACACCGGCAGCGCCGACGACTCCGCGCGCCTGGTCACCGAGGCGCTCGGCGCCGACCGGGTCCTGCACCTCGCCCGCCGCACCAGCTTCGGCACCGCCGTCGACGAGGCGAGCCGCACGGCCGGCGTCCTCACCCCGGACGACCTGCCCTACCTGAAGCGCCCCAGCGGCTGGGACCCCGTCACCCGGACCTGGCACGACGAGGCGTACGAGATGCCCGAACTGCCGCACGGCGAGCCCGTGCAGTGGCTCTGGCTCCTCCACGACGACTGCGCGCCCGCCCCCGACGCCCTCGCCGAGATGCTGCGCGTCGCCGACGAGGACCCGCACGCCGCGATCGTCGGCCCCAAGCTGCGCGGCTGGTACGACCGCCGCCAACTCCTCGAGGTCGGCGTCTCCATCGCCAACAGCGGACGCCGCTGGACCGGCCTGGACCGCCGCGAACAGGACCAGGGCCAGCACGACCAGGTGCGCACCGTCCTGTCCGTCTCCACCGCCGGCATGCTCATCCGCCGCGACGTCTGGGAGGAACTGGGCGGCTTCGACCGCAGGCTCCCGCTCATGCGCGACGACGTGGACCTCTGCTGGCGCGCCCACCTGGCCGGACACCGCGTCCTCGTCGCCCCCGAGGCCGTCCTTCGGCACGCCGAGGCGTCCGCGCGCGAACGCCGCCCCATCGACTGCGCCGGCCGCAGCGTCGCCAGCCCGCACCGCGTGGACAAGGCCGGCGCCGTCTACACCATGCTCGTCAACGCGCGCGGCAAGAAGCTGCCCTGGGTCATGCTGCGGCTCGTCGTCGGCACCCTGCTGCGCACCCTCGCCTACCTCGTCGGCAAGGTCCCCGGCCAGGCGCTCGACGAGGTCACCGGCCTCCTCAGCACCCTGCTGCGCCCCGGCCGCATCCTGGCCGCCCGCCGCGCACGCGGCAAGGGCGCCGTGGACGCCGCCGAACTGCGCGGCCTCTTCCCCGCACCCGGCGCCACCGTCCGCGCCACCGTCGAACAGGTCGCCGGGAACTTCGGCGGCGGCTCCGACGCCGACGCCGGCGGCTCCCGGCACGGCGCCGTCGAATCCGGACCCGGCGGCGACGACGCCGACTACCTGGAGATCGACCAGTTCGCCCGGCTCAAGAAGGTCGGCCGCAAACCCGGCCCGGTCCTCTTCGCCCTCCTGCTCCTGGTCTCGCTCGTCGCCTGCCGCAACCTCATCGGCGGCGGCGCCCTGGCCGGCGGCGCCCTGCTGCCCGCCCCCGGCGACGTCTCCGAGCTGTGGGGCAAGTACGCGGACGGCTGGCACACCATCGGCACCGGCGGCACCGAGACCGCCCCGCCCTACCTCGCCGTGATCGCGGCCCTGTCCGCGCTGTTCCTCGGCTCCACCGGCCTCGCGCTCACCCTGCTGCTCGTCTGCTCGGTCCCGCTCGCCGGACTCACCGCCTACTTCGCCACCCGCCCGCTGCTGCCCTCCCGGCTGCTGCGCGCCTGGGCGAGCATCGCGTACGCCTTCCTGCCCGCCGCGACCGGCGCCCTGGCGACCGGCCGCCTCGGCACCGCCGTCCTGGCCGTGCTGCTCCCGCTGCTCGCCCGCACGGCCGTCTCCGCGCACGGCATGCGGGCCACCGGCGACGCCCGCGGCAGCTGGCGCGCCACCTGGGCGTACACGCTGCTGCTCACCCTCGCGACGGCGTTCACCCCGATCGTGTGGCCGCTCGCCGTGGTCCTCGGCCTCGGCGTCCTGGTGCTGCGGCGCGGCGACATCACGGCCTACGGGCTCCGCTTCCTCGCCGCCGCCGGCACCCCGCTGCTCGTCCTCGCGCCCTGGTCGCTCTCGCTGCTGGCCGACCCGTCCGCGTTCCTGGGCGAAGCCGGCCTGGAGACCGGCACCGGCTCCGCCTCCGCGCTGGACCTGCTCGGCATCAGCCCCGGCGGCCCGAAGGCGGCGGGCGGCGTCCTGCTCCTCGGCATCGTCCTCGCCGCCCTCGCCGCCCTGCTGCGCGGCGAGCGGCAGTTCGCCGTGCGGACCGCCTGGGTGGCCGCGCTGGTCTCCCTCGCCTTCGCCGGACTCGCCAACGGCTCCGGCTGGGCCGGCCCCGCGACCCTGGTCTACGGCGCCGCCCTCATCGCCGCCGCGCTGGTCGGCGCGGACGGCGCCCGCATCCGCGTCGCCGAACTGAGCTTCGGCTGGCGCCAGCCGGTCGCCGTCCTGATCGCCCTCGCGGCGGCCCTGGCCCCCGCGCTGGCCGCGGCCGGCTGGATGATCGGCGGCGCGGCGGGCCCGCTGGAACGCCGCGACCCGGTCCAGGTGCCCGCGTTCGTCGCGGAGGAGAGCGGCACCCGCGACCAGCCGCGCACCCTGGTCCTGGGCGGCACCTCGTCCGCCTCCGTCGACTACACCCTGGTCCGCGGCTCCGGCGCCCGGCTCGGCGACGCGGAACTGGCCGCCGCCCAGGGCGGCAACAGCCACCTCGACAAGGTCGTCGCCAACCTGGTCGCCGGCTCCGGCGCCGACCAGGGCAGCCAGCTCAGCGGCTTCGCGATCCGCTACGTCCTCGTGCGCGACGGAGCGCCGAAGCAGATGAGCCGCGTGCTCGACGCCACCCCCGGCCTCAGCCGGCTCAGCCAGCTGGACGGCAGCGCCCTGTGGCGGGTCGACCGCCAGGTCTCCCGGATCATGATCGTCCCGTCCGCCGACGGCGGCGAACCGCTCCCCGTCGGCTCCCGGCCGGTCGAGGCGCACACCAAGATCCCGGCGGGCGGCGCGGGCCGGGTGCTGCGGATCGCCGACGCCGCCGACCCCGGCTGGCACGCCACGCTCGACGGCCGCGCGCTCACCGCGAAGACCGTCGACGGCTGGGCCCAGGGCTTCGAACTGCCCGCCGAGGGCGGCACCCTGGACCTCACGTACGAGGAACCCCTGACCCACACCGTGTGGATCTGGACGCAGATCGCGCTCGCCGTGGTCCTGGTCGTCATGGCCCTGCCGGGCCGCCGCCGGGAGATCGACGACGACCTGCCCGAGGAGGCCGAGGCGGTCGCCGCCGAACCGGTCGCCGGAGAGGGCCGCCGGGCCCGCCGCCTGCGCGCCGCCGCCCTCGCCGAGAGCGAGGCCGCCGCCGCCGCGCAGCAGGGCGCCCCGAGCCCGTCCGAACAGCAGGACACCGGCGAACAGCCCGCGTACGTTCCCGCCCAGCAGGACGCCGAAACCGCCCCGGCCGCCCCCGAGGGCCCCCCGGAACGCGACCCGGCCGGCGAGGACGCCTACGTACCGCAGCAGCAGTACGGGGACTGGGACACCCAGCAGGGCCAGTACCAGGACCCGGGCTACCCGCAGTACCAGGACGGCCAGTACGCGGACGGCCGGTCGCCGCAGCCGGACGCCGGCGGCTACGACCCGTACGGCTATCCCCAGCAGCAGGGCGAGTACGGCGCGCCCGGCCAGGACCCGTACCAGGGCGGCGGCTACCCGCCGTACCAGGGCGCCCCCTACACGGACCCGTACGGCACCCAGGCGTACGACCCGGCCCCGTACGACCCCAACGGCTACGACGCCGACGGCGGGCAGTACGGCGACCAGCGCCCGTACGACCCGCAGAACCCCGAGAACCCCGGCCCGGGCCAGAACCCGTGGCCGACCGGTAACGCATCGCGAGGCGAGTCCGAGTGAAGTCCACCAGCAGCCTGTCCCTCATCGCCGGGGTCGTCGCCCTGGCCGCCGTCACCGGGTTCGCCGCGCTCAACGTGCCGGACGGGAGCGCCCCGGCCGAGGCGAAGACCTCCTCGCGGCTCCCCGTCGAACGGACCAGCCTGCTCTGCCCGGCCCCCGGCCTCTCCGACCTCTCGGAGACGGCGTACACGGCCTACACCCCGCCCAACAAGGGCGGCGGCTCCGGCACGGCGGGCACGGCCGAACTCCTGGCGTCCGCGAAGGACGGCGAGAAGGCCCACAAGCCCGACGAAGAGGACGGGAAGGGCGAGAAGGACGAGAAGGACAAGGGCAAGAAGGGCGCCGGCAAGGACAAGCCGGTCGTCTCCCTCAAGGAGCCCGGCACGCCCGCCACCGGCAAGGCGTCCGGCGCGGACTCGCCCGCCCTCGTCGGCACCGCCACCGGCCGGCTCGCCCCCGGCTGGACCGCTCAGCAGACCACCACCGTCGAGGCGGGCGACGGACGCGGCCTCCTCGGCATCGGCTGCACCGTCCCCGACACGGACTTCTGGTTCCCGGCGGCGAGCACCGCCAAGACCCGCGAGGACTACGTCCACCTCACCAACCCGGACGACACCGCCGCCGTCGCCGACATCGAGCTGTACGGCCCCGAGGGCTCGCTCAAGTCCGACGTGGGCGAGGGCATCACGGTCCCGGCCGGCTCCGGCGTCCGGGTGCTGATCTCGACGCTCACCAGCAAGGCCGTGGACGACGTGACCGTCCACGTCACCACCCGCGCCGGACGGGTCGGCGCGGCCGTCAGGACGGCCGACGACGCGACCGGCAGCGACTGGCTCGCCGCCTCCGCCGATCCCGCCGGCACCGTCGTCCTGCCCGGCATCCCGGCCGACGCGACCTCCGTACGGCTGGTCGCCTTCGCCCCCGGCGACGACGACGCCGACCTCCGGATCAAGCTCGTCGGCAAGTCCGGCACGATCACTCCGGCCGGCCACGAGGAACTGCACGTCAAGTCGAACATGACCGCCGCCCTCGACCTCAAGGACCTCACCCGGGGCGAGGCCGGCTCGCTGATGCTGGTGCCCTCCGACAAGAACCGGGCCACCCCGGTCGTCGCCGCGCTGCGGGTCGTCCGGGGCACGGGCGACAAGCGCGAGGTCGGCTACATCCCGGCGACCGGCCCGGTCGGCGCCCGCGCGACCGTCGCCGACAACCGCGCCAAGGGCTCCGTCCTCTCCCTCACCGCTCCCGCGGCCGCCGGCACCGTCGAGGTCACCGCCTCCGCGGGCAGCGGCGGCGGCACCCCGGTCAGCAAGACGTACAAGATCCCCGCCGGCACCACCCTGGCGGTCACCCCGCCCGTGCCCGCGGGCCTCAAGGGCACCTACGCGCTGACCGTCGAGACCCGGTCCGGCGGCCCCGTCCACGCCGCCCGCACCCTCACCGAGAAGGTGAACGGCATCGAGATGTTCACCGTCCAGACCCTCACCGACGACCGGGGCACGGTGGAGGTCCCGGCGGCCCGGCAGGACCTGTCGGTCCTCGACGACTGACCGAGGAACGGAACCGGAACCGGGGCCCCGCCGCGCACGCGGCCGGGCCCCGCCTCAGTCCTGCCCGTACCGGGGGTCGACGGACTCGGGCGCCAGCCCCAGCAGCTCCGCGACCTGCTCCACGACGATCTCGTGAATGAGCAGCGCCCGCTCGTCACGGCTCTTGGTCCGCAGCTCCACCGGGCGCCGGTACACGGCGATCTGCGCCGGCCGGTCCTTCCGCGCGGACACCGCACTGCCCAGCGGTACCGTCTCCTCCGCCTTCTCCGGCACCTCCAGGACCACGAAGTCGACCTCCGCCAACTGCGGCCAGCGCCGCTCCAGCCGCTCCACGGAGTCCTGGACGAGATCGCGGAAGTGGTCCGCACGGCTCATGGACAGCGGAACCTGCGGCGGGGCGACGGGCCCGCGCATACCGCGGCCGTGTCGGTCGCGGCGCCGCGGACGCGGCTCGGACGGGGGCGGTACGGGACTGTCCATCACCGACGCAGCCTAACGCCGCCGGAGCCCGCCCGGCCGGAGCCCGCCGAACCGCCCCGGCACGCCCGGTCCGCTCCGGAACGCCCCGGCTGTCCGCACTTGAGCGATCCGGCCACGGGAGAGCCCTTTCCGGCCCCGCTCCCGACCGCCGGACCGTCGCCTTGTGAAAGCTTCCCGGCGCAACGGTGACCGGAATCCTGACCGCCCCGGCCCGCGCCACCCCTCCTCCGCGCAGGTCAGGCAAGCTGCCCGGGGGTGCCCTGTGCCGGACCTCACAGGGCGACACGGAGGGGTGAGCCGGGGGAGAGTCGTCGCAGCCCGCTCAAGAGTGCGGTACCGTCCAACATCGTGAGCCCTGTACGTCGCTGTTCGCGCACCGCGTGCGGCCGCCCTGCCGTCGCGACACTGACGTACGTCTATGCCGACTCGACTGCGGTCCTCGGCCCGCTCGCCACCTACGCCGAGCCCCACTGCTACGACCTCTGTGCCGAGCACAGCGAGCGGCTGACCGCGCCACGGGGCTGGGAAGTCGTCCGGCTCTCCGACCCCTCCGCGCCCAGCCGCCCCAGCGGCGACGACCTGGAAGCGCTTGCCAACGCCGTACGGGAGGCCGCCCGGCCGCCCGAGCGCGGCGACGGCCCGCGCGGCGGCCCCCGCGCCGCCGACCCGATGGAGGTCGCCCGCAGGGGCCACCTCCGCGTCCTGCGCTCACCCGACTCCTGAGGCGACGCCGGCCGCCGGGTAGTTTGGCGGTCCGAAGAAACCCCAGGAGGACCGGCCCGTGACCGCAGACCTGTCGCAGCTCGTGAAGGCGTACGACGTGCGCGGAGTCGTGCCCGACCAGTGGGACGAGGAGCTGTCCGCCCTCTTCGGAGCGGCGTTCGTCGAGGTGACCGGCGCGGACGCGATCGTCGTCGGCCACGACATGCGCCCCACCTCACCCGCCCTGGCCGGCGCGTTCGCACGCGGCGCCGCCGGGCGCGGCGCCGACGTCACGATGATCGGCCTCTGCTCGACGGACCAGCTCTACTACGCCTCCGGCGCCCTGGACCTGCCCGGCGCCATGTTCACGGCCTCCCACAACCCGGCGCGCTACAACGGCATCAAGATGTGCCGGGCGGGCGCCGCCCCGGTCGGCCAGGACACCGGCCTGGCCGAGATCCGCACGCTGGCCGAGAAGTGGTCCGACCAGGGCGCCCCCGAACCGCTCGCCCGCACCGGCACGGTCACCGAACGCGACACCCTCGCCGACTACGCCGCCCACCTG
The DNA here is from genome assembly GCF_022347745.1 of Streptomyces sp. OfavH-34-F. Lineage (GTDB taxonomy): Bacteria > Actinomycetota > Actinomycetes > Streptomycetales > Streptomycetaceae > Streptomyces. Next base: position 1,509 of record NZ_JAKRGC010000049.1, on the reverse strand, counting down.
CTCTCCCTGGTGGACCTCACGGCGATCCGCCCGCTCAAGGTCGTCGTGGACGCCGGCAACGGCATGGGTGGCCACACCGTCCCCACCGTCTTCGCGGGCCTGCCCGTGGACCTCGTCCCGATGTACTTCGAGCTGGACGGCACCTTCCCCAACCACGAGGCCAACCCGCTGGACCCGAAGAACATCACGGACCTCCAGGCCCGCGTCCTCGCCGAGGGCGCCGACCTGGGCCTGGCCTTCGACGGCGACGCCGACCGCTGTTTCGTCGTGGACGAGCGTGGCGAAGGCGTCTCCCCGTCGGCGATCACCGCCCTGGTCGCCGCCCGCGAACTGGCCCGCAACGGCGGCCGGGGCACGGTCATCCACAACCTGATCACCTCCCTCTCCGTCCCCGAGGTCGTCCGCGCGCACGGCGGCACCCCCGTCCGCACCCGCGTCGGCCACTCCTTCATCAAGGCGGAGATGGCCGCCCACGGCGCGATCTTCGGCGGCGAGCACTCCGCCCACTACTACTTCCGCGACTTCTGGAACGCCGACACGGGCATGCTCGCCGCCCTCCACGTCCTGGCCGCCCTCGGCGGCCAGGACGCCCCCCTCTCCGCCCTGGTCGCCCAGTACGACCGCTACGCCGCCTCCGGCGAGATCAACTCCGAGGTCGACGACCAGACCGCCCGCACCGCCGAGGTCGAAGCCGCCTTCGCCACCCGCCCCGACGCCACCGCGGACACCCTCGACGGCCTCACGATCACCACCCCCGCCTGGTGGTTCAACCTCCGCCCCTCCAACACGGAACCGCTGCTGCGCCTGAACGTGGAGGCGAAGGACGAGGAGACGATGAGGAACGTGCGCGACGAGGTACTGGCCCTCATCAGGAAGTGACCCCGCCCGGGCGGGCACTCCCAGCCCCTCCGGCGCATGAGGGGGAGCGGGGTCCGGGGCGGCGCCCCGAAGTTCCCGGGACCGGCAGGCACTCCCAGCCTCTCCGGCGCTTGAGGAGCGGGGTCCGGGGCGGCGCCCCGGTTCCGGGAAGGGGCGGGGTGGGGAACAGCCCGCCGCAGGCGCCCGTCACCCGCGCGCCCCACCCCACCCCGGAGGTACGCTGACCTCGCCCCCAAGGGGCCTCGCTCCACCCGGAAGAACAGCCGAAGAACACCCGAAGAACACCGCCCGAAGGGACACCCCATGCCGCTGGAAGCCGGCCTCCTCGAGATCCTGGCCTGCCCGGCCTGCCACGCCCCCCTGGACGACAGGACGGCGGCCGACACCCCGGAGCTCGTCTGCACCGGCGACGACTGCGGCCTCGCCTACCCGGTCCGCGACGGCATCCCCGTACTCCTCGTCGACGAGGCCCGCCGCCCCGCCTGACGGGCGCACCCGCACCGGCGCGACCGCGCGACCGCGCGAGACCGCCGACCCGGCGATCGGAGGACCGCCCCATGCTCGACGAGTCGCTGCTCGACGCCCCCGACGCGCTGGCCCGAGCCGACCGCCGCGACCTGCTCCGCGGTG
>NZ_JAKRGC010000499.1 GCF_022347745.1 Streptomyces sp. OfavH-34-F | reverse complement strand
CCCAGCCCCGCCACAAGATCGCGTGGATGTACGCGGTCGAGCCGTCGGCCGGCCCCGCCGACGCCTGGGCCGACCACGGCGCCCTCGTGGACGCCGTGGCGCGCCGGGACGCCGAGCGCGCCCGCTCCCTCGCCACGCGGCTCGCCGAACGGCAGGGCGCCGCGCACCGGCTGCGCCCCACCGCCCGCCCCGGCGGCGTACCCCGCCCCGGCCGCGTGAGAACTCCGCAACGCGCCGTAAACACCGCGAGCGGCGGGAATTAACAGAAGGCGCGTACAAAGGAATGAGTGCCCCCACGCGGCGGGAAAAGGAGTGAGTTCCCCCGCGCGGCGGAATAAGAAATGAGCGCCCGCGCGGTGCGGAAGGAATAAGTGCCCGCGCGGTGCGAAAAGAAATGGGCGCCCGTGCGGAGGAATGAAGAGACCTGCGCCCGTGCGGATAGAGGGCTTGCGTGCGGCCGGGGAAAAGACCTCCGTGCATGCGAAAGCCGCGACACCCTTTTCAGGGGGCCGCGGCTTGCGCGTCGAGCGTTCCGGCGGTCGTGACCGCTGTGGCTCAGACGGTCTCCGGGAGCTCGTCGAGACCCTCGGCGACCAGCTTGGCCAGCCGGTCCAGAGCGGCCTCGGCGTTGTCCGCGTCGGACGCGAGCACGATCTCCTCGCCGCCCTGGGCGCCGAGACCGAGCACCGCGAGCATCGAGGCCGCGTTCACCGGGGCACCATCCGCCTTGGCGATGGTGACGGGGACGCCGGAAGCCGTGGCGGCACGGACGAAAATGGAAGCGGGGCGGGCGTGCAGGCCCTCGGCCCAACCGACGTTTACGCGGCGCTCAGCCATGGTTCTGCCCTTCACGAATCAACGGTTGTCTAGACCAGTGTCTCATGGGGTGCGCGGTGCTCCGGGCCGACCCGCAGGAGGCGCCCGGGGATCTCCCGGACACCCCAGCCTGCCCCGCCCCCCGGCCCCTCCGCGACCGGTGCCGCGGCCGTAGGCTTGGCCCATGCAGCCCTCTTCGGAGCAGAGTCCGCATCACGTCTACCCCGATCACTGGGAGGCGGACGTGGTGCTCCGCGACGGCGGCACCGCGCGGATCAGGCCGATCACCACGGACGACGCCGAGCGCCTGGTCAGCTTCTACGAGCAGGTGTCCGACGAGTCGAAGTACTACCGCTTCTTCGCGCCCTACCCCCGGCTCTCCGCCAAGGACGTGCACCGCTTCACCCATCACGACTACGTCGACAGGGTGGGCCTCGCCGTCACGGTGGGCGGCGAGTTCATCGCCACCGTCCGCTACGACCGCATCGACGCGACCGGCCGGCCCGCCTCCGCCCCCGCCGACGAGGCCGAGGTCGCCTTCCTCGTCCAGGACGCCCACCAGGGCCGGGGCGTGGCCTCCGCCCTGCTCGAACACATCGCCGCGGTCGCCCGCGAACGCGGCATCCGGCGCTTCGCCGCCGAGGTGCTGCCCGCCAACACCAAGATGATCAAGGTGTTCCGGGATGCCGGGTACACCCAGCAGCGCAGCTTCGAGGACGGCTCGGTCCACCTCACCCTGGACCTCGAACCCACCGCCGAGTCCCTCGCCGTGCAGCGCGCCCGTGAACAGCGGGCCGAGGCCAAGTCCGTGCAGCGGCTGCTCGCCCCCGGCTCCGTCGCCGTCATCGGCGTCGGCCGCACCCCCGGCGGCGTCGGCCGCACCGTCCTGCGCAACCTCGTCGGCGCGGGCTTCACCGGTCGCGTCCACGCGGTGAACAGCTCCTTCGACCCCGGCCGGGAGACCATCGACGGGGTGCCCGCGCACCGCTCCCTGGGCGAGATCGGCGAGCCGGTCGACCTCGCGGTCGTCGCCGTGCCCGCCGACCGGGTTCCGGAGGCCGTCGCGGACTGCGGCGAACACGGCGTGCAGGGGCTGGTCGTCCTCTCCGCCGGGTACGCCGAGTGGGGCGCCGAGGGCCGCGAACGGCAGCGCGAACTGGTCCGCCAGGCCCGGTCGTACGGCATGCGGATCATCGGCCCCAACGCCTTCGGCATCATCAACAACTCGGACGAGGTCCGGCTCAACGCCTCGCTCGCCCCCGAGCGGCCCGCCTCCGGACGCATCGGCCTGTTCACCCAGTCCGGTGCCATCGGCATCGCCCTGCTCTCCGGGCTCTACCGGCGCGGCGCGGGCCTCTCCACCTTCATCTCGGCCGGCAACCGGGCCGACATCTCCGGCAACGACTTCCTCCAGTACTGGTACGAGGACCCCGACACCGACGTCGCCCTGCTCTACCTGGAGTCGCTGGGCAACCCCCGCAAGTTCACCCGCCTCGCCCGGCGCACCGCCGCCGTGAAGCCGGTCGTCGTGGTCAAGGGCGCCCGGCACAGCGGCTCCACCCCGCCGGGCCACGCCGTCCCCGTCAGCCGCATCCCCGACTCCACGGTGTCCGCGCTGATGCGGCAGGCGGGCGTCATCCGCGTCGACACGGTCACCGAGATGGTCGACGCCGCCCTGCTCCTCGCCGACCAGCCCCTTCCCGCGGGCGGCCGGGTCGCCATCCTCGGCAACTCCGAGTCGCTGGGGCTGCTTACGTACGACGTCTGCCTGGCCGAGGGGCTCCGCCCGCGCCCGCCCCTCGACCTCACCACCTCCGCCACCCCGCAGGACTTCCGGGACGCGCTGGCGGCGGCGCTGGCCGACGGGGCGTGCGACGCCGTGATCGTGACGGCGATCCCCTGGGTGGGCGAGGACGGCGAGGCGGAGTCGGGCGACGGCGAAGTCCTGGCCACCGCACTGCACGCGGCGGCAGCCGCCGGACCCGCCAAGCCGGTCGCCGTGGTGCACGTCGAGATCGGCGGCCTGGCGGAGGCGCTCTCCGCCGCCACCAGCACCGTGGCCCACCCCCGCCCGGCCACCCAGCCCTTCACGGCGGCCCAGCAGACCCCGGCCGCCCAGCCGCTCGCAGCGGCCCAGCAGGCCCCAGCCGCCCAGCCCCTCG
>NZ_JAKRGC010000498.1 GCF_022347745.1 Streptomyces sp. OfavH-34-F | reverse complement strand
GCCGGCTCGCCGCGGCCGGGGCGCGGGCCGTGCCGGACGGCACGACGCTGACGGTCGGCGCCTTCCGCGAGCCGGCCGCGCTCCCCCGGCGCACCCTGATCACCGGCGGCGCGCGCTCCGGGAAGTCCGTCGAGGCGGAACGCCGGCTGGAGACGTACCCGGAGGTGGTGTACGTGGCGACCGGCGGCGGCCGGGACGGGGACGCCGAGTGGGCGGCGCGGGTCGGGCTGCACCGGGAGCGGCGGCCGGCGAGCTGGCGCACCGAGGAGACCTGGGCGCTGGCGGAGCTGCTGTCCGAGGACGGGCCGCCGCTGCTGATCGACTGCCTGTCCCTGTGGCTGACGCACGCGATGGACCGGGTGGACGCCTGGTCCGACGCGAGCTGGGCGCAGGGCGCGGAGCGGGCGCTGCGGGCGCGGACGGCGGAGCTGGTCGCGGCGGTGCGCGGGACGCGGCGCACGGTCGTCATGGTGACCAACGAGGCCGGCTCCGGCGTGGTTCCGGCGACGGCGTCCGGCCGGCGATTCCGGGACGAGCTGGGCCGGCTGAACGCGGCGGTGGCCGGTGAGTGCGAGCAGGTGCTGCTGGTGGTGGCGGGCCAGGTGGTGCCGCTGCGCGGCTGAGCGGGGGCGGGCCTCCGGCGGGGCGGGGCGGGCCTCCTGCGGGGGGGGGGCGGGAAAGGGCGGCGGGTACTGTTCCGCAGTGAGCCCGTGGCGGGCTCGACGGACATCCCCGTACCTACCCGCGAGGCAGAACCCCGTGAATCTGGACGACTTCTCCGATCTGATCGAACGCCCCGACGGGGGCGTACGGCGCGATGCCGAGGAACGCCGGGAGCGGTTGAACGTGCCGGTGGGCGCCCTCGGGCGGCTGGACGAGCTGGCCGAGTGGCTGTCCGCGGCGCAGCAGTCGGCGCCGGTGCGGACCATCGAGCAGCCGCGCGTGGTGCTGTTCGCGGGTGACCACGGCGTGGCGCGGCTCGATGTGTCGGGGCGGGCGGCCGGCACCGCGCACGAGCTGGTGCGGGCCACGCTGGAGGGCGCGAGCCCGCTGGCCGTGCTGGCCCGCCGGTACGCCGTGCCGGTGCGGATCGTGGACGCCGGACTCGACTGCGACCCCGAACTGCTGCCGGAGGCCGTCGTGCGCACCCGGGTGCGGCGGGGCAGCGGGCGGATCGACGTCGAGGACGCGCTGACGGCCGAGGAGGCCCGGGCCGCGGTGCGGCTCGGGATCGCGGTGGCCGACGAGGAGGCCGACTCGGGCACCGATCTGGTGGTGCTCGGCGACCTCAGCGTGGGCGGCACGACGGCGGCGGCCACGCTGATCGCGGCGCTGTGCGGCACGGACGCGTCGGTGGTGACCGGGCGCGGGGGCGCGGGCATCGACGACCTGGCGTGGATGCGCAAGTGCGCGGCGGTGCGCGACGCGCTGCGCCGGGCCCGGCCGGTCCTGGGTGACCAGCTGGAGCTGCTGGCGACGGTGGGCGGCGCCGACCTGGCCGCGATGACCGGGTTCCTGCTCCAGTGCGCGGTGCGGCGGCTGCCCGTGATCCTGGACGGCGTCGTGGGCGCGGCGGCGGCGCTGGTCGGCCAGCGGGCCGCGTTCCGGGCGCCGGACTGGTGGCTGGCGGGTCAGGCGAGCGGTGAGCCGGCGCAGGCGAAGGCGCTGGACCGGATGGCGCTCAACCCGGTGCTGGACCACGGGGTGATCGTCGGCGAGGGGTGCGGGGCGCTGCTCGCCCTGCCCCTCGTCCAGGCCGCGGCGGCGCTCGCGGCGGAGCTGCCCGAACGCGAGCCGGATGCGGACGCGGATGCGGAAGCGGATGCCGATGCGGACGGGAACGCGGACGCGGACGGCGCGGGGGACGAGACGGACGGCGGGGCGCAAGAGGCGACGGGCTGACGGCGGCGGGGCTGCGGTCAGGGACGGGGCGGTGCGGGGGGCCGGTCGGGCGCCCCGCCGATGAGGTCCTGGAACGCGCGGCGCGGCCCGGCCCAGCGGACGTCGTGGTGGTAGGCGCGCAGCACGGCGCGGGAGCGGGCCCGGTGCCGGTGGCGGTAGAACCGGCGGGCCCACGGCGAGGTCGGCCGGGCCAGCCGTACCGCCCCGACCAGGGCCACGAATGGGACCAGGGTGCCGACGACGGCCATCCGGGCCTTCCCCTTGAACAGGGTGATCAGAACGAAGCAGAAGTTGATGACGACGGTGACCACCGCGCCCGCCCTGCCCTGCTGCTGATCGTCGCTCAGATCGTCCACGCCCAGCGGCGAGAACCCGCCGAGCACCAGCAGCACCAGGGCCGCGGTGAGCACGACGACCTCCACGCTGCGGCGGCCCTCCTCCGTCCAGTACACGTCGTCCAGGTGCAGGATCAGCGCGAACTCGTCCAGGACCAGCCCCGCGCCGACGCCGAAGACGATCGCGCAGAGGGCGGCCGCGATGCCGTGCTGCCCTGCGGCCACCGCGCCGAAGCCGCCGACGACGCTCAGCACCACCCCGGGCACCACGTGGTGGATGTGGACGCCGCCGGGCGTGATGTTGCGGAACGGCCCCTTCCCGGCCCGGATCATCCGGGTGACGAACCGGGTCACCGCGAAGGTCAGCACGAACGCGGTCAGGGCGAGGAGCAGCGGAAGTTTCCCCGGCTCGACGAAGTTGCGCTCGAACCAGTGACCCATCCCACCACTCCTGGTCGTCCGCTTCTGCCCCGTTGTGCGGCATTTCGGACAATCTAGCGGGCGGACGTACCGATTAGCCTGCGCGCCGTGACCTCCTCCCTCGACAGCCACGGCCTGCGGTTCGCCTTCGGCACCCTGACCGTGCTCCCCGTCCGCGTCAGCCGCTGGGACCGGGAGGCCGCGCGGGCCGGGATGCTGTGCGCGCCGCTGGCCGGGCTGGTCGTGGGTCTGCTCGCGGCGGTGCCGGGCAGGCTGCTGCTGTGGGGCGGGGCAGGCCCGCTGGCGGCCGCGGTCGCCTCGG
>NZ_JAKRGC010000497.1 GCF_022347745.1 Streptomyces sp. OfavH-34-F | reverse complement strand
GCCCGCTCAGGTCCTTTCCGCGCCGCCCGTGACGGCCGCCCCACCCGCCCCGCCGCCCGCCGGGGCGACGCCGCACAGCGCGAGCGCGGCTCCGGCGACGGCCGGCACGTGGGCGTCGAGGAAGAAGTGCCCGCCGGGCAGGACCCGGAGCGCGAAGGACCCCCTGGTCCGCTCGGCCCACGGCGCCACGTCCTCCACCGGCGCCTCCGCGTCCTCGTCCCCGGTGAGGGCGACCACCGGGCAGGCGAGGACCCCGTCGCCCGGCACGTACGCCGCGACGGCCTCGTAGTCGGCGCGCAGCGCGGGCAGGATCACTTCGAGCAGACCCGGGTCCGCCAGCACCGCCGGATCGGTCCCGCCCAGCGCCCTCACGCGCGCGACCAGCGCCTCGTCGGACTCCGGCCGCTTCCAGGCCCCCAGCCGCGACGGTGCCCGCCGCCCGGACACGACGAGCCCCGCCGGTCCCTGGCCGGGCACCCTCGACAGCCGCAGCGCCACCTCGTGGGCGAGCGAGGCGCCCATGCTGTGCCCGAGCAGGACGCGCGGCCCGGCCGGGGGCGGCCCGGCGGTCAGCTGCGCGGCGATCAGGTCGGCGAGCCGGTGCAGATCGCGGACGGCCGGTTCGCGGTAGCGGTCCTGCCGGCCCGGATACTGCACGGCACGCAGATCGGCGAAGGGCTGGACGGCGTCGGACAGCGGACGCCAGTACCCCGCCGCGCCGCCCGCGTGCGGAAAGCAGATCAGCTCCGCGAGGGCGTCGGTGGAGTGGTAGCGGCGCAGCCAGGGGTTCCGCCGTGCGCCGGGGGCGCTGTCCGCGATGCATCGCTTCTGCATGGGGTGCTTTCGGTTCGGACCGGGTCTGCCGGTGTCGGCCCGGTCGGGGGGCGTGCGGGTCTGCCGGTGTCGGCCCGGTCGGGGAGGTGTACGGGTCAGCGGCGCCGGGCGTTCGGTGCCGGAACCAGCCGTACCGCCGTGTTCAGGACATGGTCGATCGCGTCGCGCGACGGGTGCTCCGTGAGGTTGGTCAGCAGCCGGGCCAGGGTGTTGAGCAGGGCCGGCGAGCCCAGGACGTAGCGGTTGAGCACCGGCTGGAAGCCCGACCGGCTGAAGACCAGATCCGCGGCCGCGTTGCCCAGCCGGTAGTAGCGGCCCCAGCGGCGGTTCATCTCGACCGGGTAGTGGCGCAGCGCCCGCTCCCGACGCGGCCCGGCCGGCAGCGCCAGCGCGAGCGCCGTCGTCTCGGCCGCCACCTCACCCGCCTCCAGCGCCTGTCCGATGCCCTCGCCGTTCCACGGGCTGACCATGCCCCCCGAGTCACCGACCAGCAGCAGCCCGCGGGTGTACAGCGGGTGCCGGTTGAAGCCCAGCGGGAGCGCGGCGCTGCGCACCGGCCCCTCGGCGTTCTCCTCGCGCAGCCCCCACTCCCGGGGGGTGCGGGCCAGCCAGCGGTCCAGGGAGGCCCGCAGGTCGGCGCTGCCGTGCCGGCGGTGCGGGAGCGCCCCGAGACCGACGTTCACCCGGCCGTCGCCCATGGGGAAGATCCAGCCGTACCCCGGCAGGTAGGCGTCGCCGCGCGGGAAGCGGAGGTCGGCCCACAGCTCCAGGAACTCCTCGCGGGAGCGCTCCGGGCTGCGGTAGTAGCGGCGGGCCGCCGTGGCGATCTGCCGCCCGGTGTCCCGCTCCAGGCCCATCGCCAGGGCGATCCGGGCCGAGGCGCCGTCGGCGGCGATGACGACCGGGGCCCGGTGCTCCACCGTCCCCGCCTCCGACACCGCCGTCACCCCGGTGATCCGCCCGGCCCGGTCGGTTACCGGCCCCCTGACCTTCACCCCGGTACGCAGCCGGGCCCCGGCCGCCACCGCGTGCCGGGCCAGGATGTCGTCGAAGTCGTGCCGGCTGCGGGTCAGCCCGAAGTCGGGGTAGCCGCCGAGCGCGGGCCAGTCGATCTCCACCTGCCGGGAGCCCGCCACCCAGCGCATGCCCCGCGACCGGGTCCAGCCGGGCGCCCCGATGTCCACGCCCATGCGGATCAGCTGGTGCACCGCGCGCGGCGTGAGCCCGTCGCCGCACACCTTCTCGCGCGGGAAGCGGGACTTCTCCAGGAGCAGCACGTCGACCCCGGCCCTGGCCAGGTGGTAGGCGGCGGACGAACCGGCCGGGCCCGCCCCCACCACGATCACCTGGGCCTCCTCGGCCGCGCCGGCAGCGGTCTCCTCGTCCGACGGCGACTGCTCTGCACGGGTCTCCCGCATGGGGCTCCCTCCCTGGGCCGGACGGCCGCCGGGGACGACGGCCCTGTACCCGGACATCCTGCCGGGTTCCCCGGCGCACCGGGAGGGTGATCAACAAAGCGCCGAGCCCGGCGAAGTCCGTAACTGTGTGCGAGGTGTGGCCGCCGCCGCTCAGAGCGGCGGCCTGCGGCCCGGCTCCGCGAGCAGCCGCTCGATCCGGTCGAAGCGCTCGTGCAGCAGCCGCGCGGTCTCGTCCCGCATCTCGCGCGCGGTACGCTCCGCCCCGGCGGCCAGCCGGTGCCGGCGCCGCTGCTCGTGCCCGACGAACCAGGTCGCCAGCGCGGCCGTGACCATGCCGTACGTGGTGATGCCGACGGCCATCACGACGGCGGCCACGACCCGCCCCCACGGCGTCACCGGGAACAGGTCCCCGTACCCCACGGTCGTCGCGGTCTCCACCGACCACCACAGCGCCCGCGGATACGTGGTGATCGTGGCCTGCGGGGCGTGCCGCTCGGCCAGGACCACCAGCCCGGAGCCGGCCAGTACGGTCAGGGCGAGCAGGACCGTCGCCCAGCCCGCCGCCTTGAGGTGCAGCGAGCGCTTCTCCCGGCCGAGCAGCAGCTCGACCGCCTTGGTCAGGAATACAGGCACCATGCGCGGATCATGGGGCGCCGCCGGTGGCCCGGGCGGCCGGGCACGCGTCCGCCGGCCCCGCGTCACCCGATCGCGCGGAAGCCGGCCGCGCCC
>NZ_JAKRGC010000496.1 GCF_022347745.1 Streptomyces sp. OfavH-34-F | reverse complement strand
CGCTGGCCGTGCTGGACGAGGACCGGACGCCGGAGGGCGCGGAGCTGGCCCGGGCCCGGGCGCGGCTGGCGCAGGCGTGGGAGGAGGACGAGGCGCCGCGGCTGCGTGCCGAGCGCAACCGCTGGACCTCGGCGGACGGGGGCCTCCAGCTCCGGTACGGGCCGGACGGGCGCTGGTACCCGTACCGGAAGGAGAACGGTCAGTGGTTCCCGGCAGGGCCGTCCGACGACGATCCGGCGGCTGCCTGGGCGGAGGCGCGGGGCGACTGAACGCGCCCGCGACACGCGCTGACACGCCGTCAACGTCCTTTATATGGGCAGGATTTGGATATCCTGCCGTCTTCCGCGTCGTGCGCGGCACCCGTACGGTGGGGCCGCACACGACCCGGCCGTACATCGGACAGCGCGTCACGGTCACCGGACGGGCCGCCGGTCGCCGCGCCCGGGCCCCCACCCTCCGTAACCCCCATTCCACCTCCCCCCACAGGAGTACGCATGGAACGCAGACGAATTCTCCAGGGCGCCGCGGTGGCGGCGGCGGGCGCGCTGCTGCCCGCCTCCGTCCGGGCCGCCGCCGCGACGACGGGCGCCACGGACTATCCGGCGGCGCACTGGGTACCGGCGTCGACGTCCAACTACACGGCCTCCTCGCGCCCCTCGGCGTACCCCGTCGACTACGTCGTCATCCATGTCACCCAGGAGACGTTCTCCGAGACGATCTCCATCTTCCAGAACCCGGCGAAGAAGGTGTCGGCGCACTACGTGGTGCGTTCGGGCGACGGGTACATCGACCAGTGCGTGCGGGAGAAGGACATCGCCTGGCACGCGGGCAACTGGGACTACAACACGCGCAGCATCGGCATCGAGCACGAGGGGTGGGTGGACCAGCCGGCCTACTTCACCACTCCCCTGTACGAGAAGTCGGCGCTGCTCACCGCGTCGATCTGCGACCGCTACGGCATCCCCAAGGACCGGGCGCACATCCTGGGCCACGCGGAGGTGCCGGGCGCCGACCACACCGACCCGGGCCCCCACTGGGACTGGGTCCGCTACATCCGGCTGGTCAACCTGCTCAGCACCGGCTGAGCACCGCTCGTGGGAGGCGGGCGGTCAGCCGCCTTCCGCCTCCCCCGCGACCGGGCAGCGCACGAAGAGGACGCCCTGCACATCGCCGTGCGGCGCGCTGTAGACGTGGGGCGTGTCGGCCCGCCACCCGGCGGACGCACCTGGCCGGACGGTGCGCAGGTCGCCCGGCCGCCCGACGACGGCGGTGCCCGCCAGGACCATCAGGCTCTCCGACGTGCCCGGCACATGGGCGTCCGACTCCTGGACGGCCCCGGCGCGGATGGTCACGCGGAACACGTCGGTGACCGCCTCCCCGTCCTCGTACCGTTCCAGCAGCACGGCGGTGACCGCGCTGCCCGAGACCTCCGCGCCGTACCGCGCGGGTCCGCCGCCCGGCGGCGGGTCGCTCAGCACCGCGCTGAGGGGGCGGCCGAGGGCGGTCGTGAGGGCGTACAGCGTCTCCAGGGTGGGGTTGCGGCGGCCGCTCTCCAGCTCGGAGAGGGTGCCCTTGCCGACGCCGGAGCGTCTGGCCAGCTCGGAGAGGGACACGTCCGCGTCCTGCCGCAGGGCCCGCAGCCTGCGCCCCACGTCCTCGTTCAGCCCCATCGCCGTACCGCTCGCTTTCCTGGTTGACGGGCACCGGTCCGCGTCCCTAGTGTTCCACAAACAGAACGTTCCGTATACGGAACAGCTTGTGGTGCGCCGGGCCGCAGACCCCGCACCGCCCGGCATCCGAAAGTGGCTCACCCATGTCCGTGTTGCCCCGCATCCGTGCGGCCGCTCCGCCCTCCGCCGTCGCGGCGGGGCTCATCGCCGTGCTGGTGGGCGTCACCAGCTCGGCGGCGCTGGTGTTCACCGCGGCGAAGGCCGCCGGGGCCGACGCGCGCGAGATCTCCTCCTGGATGCTGGCGCTCGGCGTGGGCCTCGCCTGCACCTGCGCCGGCCTGTCGCTGCGCCACCGGGCCCCGGTGGTGACCGCCTGGTCCACCCCCGGCGCGGCGCTCCTGACGACCGGTCTGGTCGGGGTGTCCATGCCTCAGGCGGTGGGCGCCTTCATCTTCTCGGGACTGCTCATCCTGGTGAGCGGTGTGACGGGGTGGTTCGCGCGGCTGATGAACCGCATCCCCGTGCCCCTGGCCGCCGCGCTGCTGGCCGGGGTGCTGCTGCGGTTCTGCACCGGCCTGTTCGGCACCATGGAGCACAGCTTCGCGGTGGCCTTCCCGATGTTCGCCGTGTACCTGCTGGGACGCCGGCTGCTGCCGCGGTACGCGGTACTGCTGGCGCTGGTCGCCGGGGTGGTGGCCACCCTGTTCACCGGGGGCTGGCGGACCGGCGGCCTCCACCTCTCCCTGGCCACCCCCGTCTTCACGGCCCCCGAGTTCGACTGGAGGGTCCTGGTCAGCGTCGGCGCGCCGCTGTTCGTCGTCACGATGGCCTCGCAGAACCTCCCCGGCGTCGCCGTGCTGCGCGCCTCCGGCTACCAGGTGCCGGTGTCCGGGCTGATGACGTGGACCGGCGCGGCCAACACGCTGCTGGCGCCCTTCGGCGCGTTCGGGCTCAACCTGGCCGCCATCACGGCGGCGATCTGCACGGGCGAGGAGGCCCACCCCGACCGGAGCAAACGCTATCTCGCCGCCGTGTGGGCCGGCTTCTTCTACCTGTGCGTGGGCCTGCTCGGCGCGACCGTGGCCTCGCTGCTCACCGCCATGCCGCACGAACTCGTGATGGCCGTCGCGGGCATCGGACTGCTCGCGACGATCGAGTCCTCGCTCGCCACGGCCCTCGCCGACAAGGAGTCCCGCGAGGCGGCCGTGGTCACCTTCCTGGCCACCGCCTCGGGCATGACCCTGCTGGGGATCGGCTCGGCCTTCTGGGGTCTGCTGGCCGGGCTCGCCACGAGTGCCGCCGCCTCGCTCGCGCGCCCGCGCCGCCCCGCCCCCCCCGCCCCCCCCCCCC
>NZ_JAKRGC010000495.1 GCF_022347745.1 Streptomyces sp. OfavH-34-F | reverse complement strand
GACGTGGCGCGCCGCGAGCTGCGCGGGATGTGGCTGGCGACCGTCGCCAACACGGACTGGCCCTCGCGGCCCGGCCTGTCCGCCGCCGCCCAGCGCGACGAGCTGGCCGCCCGGCTGGACGAGGCCGTGGAGCGGCGGCTGAACGCGGTGTTCCTCCAGGTCCGGCCGACGGCCGACGCGCTGTGGCCCTCGCCGTACGAGCCGTGGGCCGCGTGCCTGACCGGCACCCAGGGCAAGGACCCCGGCTGGGATCCCCTGGGGACCGCCGTGCGCGAGGCGCACGACCGGGGCCTGGAACTGCACGCCTGGTTCAACCCGTACCGGGTCGCCAACCACACCGACCCCGGCAGGCTCGCCGCCTCCCACCCGGCCCGCCGCAACCCCGGCTGGGTGGTGCCCTACGGCGGGCGGCTCTACTACAACCCCGGGCTGCCCGAGGTCCGCGCCTTCGTCCAGGACGCGATGCTCGACGCGGTCCGCCGCTACGACGTCGACGCCGTGCACTGGGACGACTACTTCTACCCGTACCCGGTGGCCGGGCAGGACTTCGCGGACGGCGCCGCGTACGCCGCCCACGGCGCGGACTTCCCCGACCGGGCCGCCTGGCGCCGGGACAACACGGACCGGCTGGTGCGCGAGACGGCCGAACGGCTCGCCGCGCTGAAACCCGGCGTCCGGTTCGGCATCAGCCCCTTCGGCGTCTGGCGCAACGCCGCCACGGACCCGGCGGGCTCACCGACCCGGGCCGGGGTGCAGACCTACGACGACCTGTACGCCGACACCCGCGGCTGGATCCGCAACGGCTGGATCGACTACGTCGTCCCGCAGCTGTACTGGCACATCGGCAACGCCGCCGCCGACTACGCCGCGCTGGTGCCCTGGTGGTCCGAGACCGTGCGCGGCACGGGCGTCGACCTGTTCATCGGCGAGGCCCTGTACAAGTGCGGCGACCCGGCCCAGCCGGAGGCCTGGCAGGACCCGGCCGAGCTGTCCCGCCACCTCGACTTCGCGGCCCGCTACGACCAGGTCCGCGGCCATGTCTACTTCTCGGCGAAGAGCGTGGCCGCGGACCGGATCGGCGCCATGGACCGGCTGGTCGCCGACCACTACCGGTCGCGCACGAGGCCGCCGGGCGGGGTCAGGTGATGTCCGGGTCCTTGCCGGACGCGCAGCCCGTGTGCTGGACGACGGTGTCCGGACCCGGCGCGAGCAGATGTTCGTGTCCGTCCTCGAAGCGGACGCGGTACGGGGGAGTGCCCCGCTCCCCGAGCACTTCGACGATCTCCGCGACCCGGTCGTGCCGTCCCACGGTCCTGCCGTGCGTCAGCAGCCGGTCGCCCGTGTGTGCCTCCATCGGGAGTGACCTCCTCGGGTGGCTGGGGGTGCCTTCCGACCAGTCTAGGACCGGGTGCGGCCCGCGCGCTGGGTGAGGGCGATGCAGACCAGGACCGCGACCGCCGCCACCGGGGCCGCCGCCGCGACCCGCTCGCCGAGCAGGAAGTACGACCAGAACAGGGTCAGCAGCGGCTGCGCGAGCTGGAGCTGGCTGGCCCGGGGCACCCCGATCTCCGCCATGCCCCGGTACCAGACGTAGAGCCCGAGGAAGGTGGAGACGAGCGCCACCCACACCAGCCCGACCACCCCGTGCACGGTCGGCCGGACCGGCTCGTACGCCAGCGCCACGACCGCCCCCGCCCCCGTCAGCGGCACGGTCAGGAGCAGGGCCCAGCCCGTCACCTGCCAGCCCGGCATCACCTTCGCCAGCCGGCCGCCCTCCGTGTACCCGGCCGCGCACACCAGCAGCGCCCCGAACAGGAACAGGTCCCCGCCGGACAGCGCCCCGCCGCCGCGCGTCAGCGTGAAGACGGCCACCACGGCCGCCCCGGCCACCGCCGCCGCCCAGAAGGCGCGGGGCGGGCGCGCCCCGGTCCGCAGCGAGGACAGCACGGCCGTGGTCAGCGGGAGCAGCCCGACGACCACCGCGGCGTGCGCGGTCGTCGAGGTCCGCAGCGCCAGCGTCGTCAGCAGCGGGAAGCCGACCACCACTCCGCCCGCCACCACCGCGAGCCCTGCCCAGTGCTCCCGCGCCGGCACCCGGACCCGGCCGGCCAGCAGAAAACCGCCCGCGACCACCGCCGCCAGCAGGCTGCGCAGCGCCACCAGCGACCAGGGGCCGAAGCTCTCCAGCCCCCACACGGTGGACGGAAAGGTCAGCGAGAAGGTCACCACGCCGAGCAGCGCGAGCAGGGTGCCCCGCCGGGTCGCCGGACGGGCGGCGGACGCCTCCGGCGCGGGGGGCCGCACCCCAGTGCCGAGGGGTTCGACCGCTATCGTGCGTGTGGGAGTAGCGCTATCTTCTTCTCTCATGAACGAGCGTAGCAGTGTGGGGGAGTTGGCCGCAGCCCTGCGGACCGAGCTGGACCGCTACTCACCGGGTGAGAAGCTGCCGTCCAGCCGGGCCCTCGTCGAGCGCTTCCGGGCCAGCCCCGTCACCGTGTCGCGGGCCGTCGCCCAGCTGGCCGCCGAAGGGCTCGTCGTCACCCGCCCCGGCGCCGGCGCCTTCCGGGCGAGCCCCGCCGCGCGGTCGGCGCCCCCGGCCGGGGACACCTCCTGGCAGGAGGTCTCGCTCAGCGGCGACAGCTCCCCGGCAGTGCCCCGCAGTGTGGACGCCTCCGGGCTGCTGGCCAGCCTCGCCGCGCCGCCCACCGGGGTCATCGAACTGAACGGGGGCTATCTGCACGCCTCCCTCCAGCCCGAACGGGCCCTGGCCGCCGCGCTGGGCCGGGCCGGCCGCCGCCCCGGCGCCTGGAGCCGTCCGCCCCTGGACGGGCTCACCGAACTGCGCGCCTGGTTCGCCCGGGGCATCGGCCCCGCGCACGGCGCCGCCGATGTGCTGATCACCGCGGGCGGACAGAGCGCCCTGGCCACCGCGCTGCGGGCGCTCGCCGCCCCGGGCGCCCCGGTGCTCGTGGAGTCGCCCACCTACCCCGGCATGCTCGCGGCCGCGCGCGCCGCCGGGCT
>NZ_JAKRGC010000494.1 GCF_022347745.1 Streptomyces sp. OfavH-34-F | reverse complement strand
CGGGGCCCCGTGCCCACCCCGCCGGCCGACAGCGGCGCCACCGCCGAACTCCTCGGCCTGGACGCCGAACGCGCCGCCCGCCCGGGACTCCTCCGAACCCTGCGGCACGCCCTCGCCCCCGGCTCCCCGCTCCTCCCGGTCGCGGCCCGCACGCTCGTCGGCTGCGCCCTGGCCGGATACGTCTGTTCCGCGGCGGGCGTCGGCCGCCCCTACTGGGCCATCGTCACGGCCGCCTCGCTCTACCAGGCCAACGTCACCCTCTCCTGGAACCGCACGCTCCAGCGCACCCTGGGCAACCTCATCGGGGTCCTCGTCTTCGCCGCCGTCCTCCCCGCCGCCCGGACCACCCCGCTCGCCCTCATCGGCTTCTGCCTCCTCTTCGGGTTCGCCGCCGAGGCGCTGATCACCCGCAACTACTGGCTCGGCTCCGTCGCCGTAACCCCGATGGCGCTGCTCGTCCTGGAGTACACGGGCACCCATCCGGCGGGCGAGCTGATCGGCGACCGGGTCCTGGACACCGTCATCGGCGCCGCCGTCGGCTTCCTCGCCGCCGTCCTGGTCACCAACCGCCGCGCCACGGGTCGCGTCGAGCGCGCCCTGGCCGCCGCCGAGCACGCCCGCGACCACGCCGCGCGGACCCTCGCCGCACCCGCACCCAGCCCCGCGGACCTGGACGCCGCCCGCCGCCGGCTCACCGGCTCCCTGGTCGAACTGCGCGAGGCGGACGACACCGCCGCCGGCGAGTGGTGGCAGCCCGACCTGCCCCGGGAGGCGGTGCTCGCGGCCGAGCAGGCCGGACACCGTACGCTCGCGGCGACAGCGAAACGGCGCGGACTGCTCGTCCCCGCCCAGGAGAACGGAGCGGTGTGACCGACGACATCGTCGCCTCGGTGGTCCGGCAGTGGCGGGCCGTCAACCCGGAGCTGGACACCGGACCCATGGAGCTGATCGGCCGCATCAACCGCTGCTCCGCCCTCCTCCAGCAGGCCGAGGACGCCCCGCTGCGCGCGGCCGGGCTCAACCGCGCCGAGTTCGACCTGCTCGGGGCCGTACGCCGTACCGACCGCGAACTGACCCCCGGCGAACTGGCCCGGGAGACCTTCTCCTCCGGAGCCGCCGTCACCAAGCGGCTCAAGGTCCTCCAGGAACGCGGACTGCTCGCCCGGCGCGGCGACGAGCGCGACCGCAGGGTGACGTACGTGGGCCTCACCGACGAGGGGCGCGCCCTGGTCGACGGGCTGCTGCCGCAGCAGCTCGCGTACGAGCGCGCCGTGCTCTCCGGCCTCGACGCCGAGGCCCGCGACCGGCTGAGCGCCCAGCTCAGCGAGCTGCTGGTGCAGCTGGAGGGGCGCATCGGCGGCGTGCGCCGCTGACCCCCGCGCCGGTGCCCGGCGCACACGCCCGGCACCGGCATCACTCGTAAGAGCCCCTTCGATCAGATGTGCTCATTGATCGTGCTGCGGGGTGTTTCTTCCGTATTCCTCCGGGCCGTCACTCCCCGCACACGCGCGAAGGCGGTGCGTGTAAAAACTCGTGAGTGTATTACCGCCGGGCCGCTCGCGCAGGGGGTTGGAGGAATGTGCGAAAGCACTGATTCGATCTGACTAAGCTCACGCGCTGTGAAACCGAGTTGAGATGAATTCGCGTGCTTGTTCCCTTCGTAGGGACAGGTGCCGAATCTCCGGAATACAGCCCGAATCAACCGCCAGAGGTTCAGATGGCCCGTGTTGAATCACCGCCGGCCGGACGGGAAGCCCCCGTCGCCCGCGCCCTGCTGCTACCCGTCGTCGTGATGGCGGGAGCAACAACCGCCGCCGCGGCGCTGGTTGCCGAGCCCGCGCGGATACCAGTCGTCTGGTACGGCGTCTTCGCCACCGTCGTGGTCGCCGCGCTCGCCGTGGAGATCGCCCGCCGCGGCCGCACGATCCGCCGCCGCAACGCCGAGTACCAGCGGCGTCTCACCGCTCTGGAGCGGCGCATCGCCGACCACGACGAGGAGACCGTACGCATCAGCAAGGAGCTGCTGCCGGCCGCCATCCACCGTCTGCGCGTGGGCAACTCGCCCGACGAGGTGCTGCGCGACGTCGTCGACGCCGACCCCGTCTACCGCCACCTCCCCGACTCGCAGCGCTCCCTCGTCTACACGGTGCTGGACATCATCGACAACGAGGAGGCGATCCGGGACTCCGCGCAGCGCGCCTTCGTCAACGTCGCCCGCCGCGTCCAGGCGATCGTCAACCGCCAGGCCAGCGAGCTGCGGGAGATGGAGGAGCACCACGGGCGCAACCCCGACGTCTTCGACGACCTGCTCCGCATCGACCACGGCACCGCGCTGATCGGCCGGCTCGCCGACTCCATCGCCGTGCTCGGCGGCGCCCGCCCCAGCCGCCAGTGGCCCAAGCCGGTCCCGCTGTTCAGCGTGTTGCGCGGTGCCATGTCGCGCATCCTGGAGTACCCGCGCATCGATCTGCACTCGATCGCCAAGGTCGCCATCATCGGCACCGCGGTCGAACCGCTCATCCACGCCTGCGCCGAACTCCTCGACAACGCCACCCGCTACTCGCCGCCCCAGACCCGGGTGCACGTCACCGCGGTCGAGGTGCAGACCGGCATCGCCATCGAGATCGAGGACGGCGGCGTCAGCCTCAGCGAAGAGGCCCGCGCCCGCGCCGAGAACATGCTCGCCAGGGCCCAGGCCGGCGCCAGCATGAACGACCTCGGCGAGGCCCCGCGCCTCGGCATGGCGGTCGTCGGCCGCCTCGCCCGGATGTACGACCTCCAGGTCTCGCTGCGCCAGTCCGCCTACGGCGGCGTGCGCGCGGTGGTCATCGTGCCCCGCGCCATGATCACCACCGGCCCGGCGCCCGGCATCGCCCACGGCATCGGCGCCACCTCGCGGCCCACCAGCGACATCGACCTGTCCGACCTGCAGCACGTCGTGCCGCCGCGCGGCAAGCGCCGCAAGCCGAGCCCCGCGGCCGCCGCCCGGCCCGCCACCGGACCGGTCGTCTCCGACCGCCGCCCG
>NZ_JAKRGC010000493.1 GCF_022347745.1 Streptomyces sp. OfavH-34-F | reverse complement strand
GGTGCCGCCGGGCGCCTCCTCGCGGGGCGGGGGGACGGGCGGCGCGTCGTCCGAGGTGACCGCCGCGCACCAGCCGTAGCGCTCCAGGCCGCGGGCGAGGGCCCGGACCATGCGGGGGTCGAACTGGGTGCCGGCGCACCGTTTCAGCTCCTCGACGGCGGCGGGGACCGGGCGGGCGCGCCGGTAGGAGCGGGTCGAGGTCATGGCGTCGAAGGCGTCGGCGACGGCGACGACCCGGGCGCACTCGGGGATGCCCCGGCCGGAGAGCCCGTAGGGGTAGCCGCTGCCGTCGAGCCGTTCGTGGTGGTGCAGGATCGCGGCGCGGGCCTCGCCGAGGAAGCCGATGCCCCGGACGATCTCGTGCCCGTACTCGGGGTGGAGTTCGATCACGCGCCGCTCCCCCGGGGTGAGCGGGCCGTCCTTGCGCAGGACGCGGGTGGGGACACCCAGCTTGCCGACGTCGTGCAGGATGCCGGCGAACCGGAGCACGTCGACGCGGTGCCGGTCCATGCCGAGTTCGCGGGCGATGAGGACGGAGGCGCGGCCGACGCGTTCGCTGTGGCCCCGGGTGTAGGTGTCCTTGAGGTCCACGGCCTGGACGAGGGCGCGGATGGTGGCCCGGTGCGCGGCCTGCTCGCGGTGGTACTGCGCGAAGACCCAGCAGGAGATGTACATGGGCAGCAGCACGAAGAGCGCGGCCAGCGGCCCGTAGCGGCTGTTCCACAGCACGGCCATCATCAGCCCGGCCAGGCCATGCACCAGGTGCGGGGCCAGGGAGCGCGGCAGCAGCCCGCGCCAGGCGCGGCGCGCGGGCAGGCGCTCCGCGACGAGGAGGATCGAGCCGTCGAGGGCGGCGAGCACCGCGCTGAAGGCGAGGGCGGCCGCGCAGACGGGCAGCAGGGCGGGCGGCAGGGCGGGCGGGCCGCCGGGGGCGGGACCGCCGAGGAGGGTGTGCGCCCAGGCCGCGGCCCATACGGCGACGGCCAGTTCGGCCGCGCGCCAGATCCGGCGGGCGGTGACGGGCGGTTCGTCCACCCGGCCCGCGAGGGAGCCGGGGATCGCGACGAGGGCCGCCGCCGGGGGCGGCAGCAGGAAGGCCGCGGCGAGCAGCAGCGGGAAGAAGGACCCGGCGCCGAGCGGCGCGGAGCCGCCGAAGGACGGGCAGCGGCCGGGGAGTTCGCAGACGAGGTAGAGCGCCGTGAGCAGTCCGAGGCTGGCCCACGGCGTGTCCGCGCCCGGGCGCAGGGCGGGCGCGGCGCACAGGGCCGCCGCGAGGGCGACGGCTCCGATGTGGGCCCGCGTGGCCCGGCGTGTGGCTCCCACCCTCGCTCGCCCCCCAGCTCCGCTCGTGAAGGAGCCACGCTAACGAGCGGGGCGGTCCGGGCGGGGGCCGATGGGGGCGATTAGCACGTTCGGGTGAAGCGCGGGGTCAGGCCGGGAGGGGTCAGTCTCCGGCCGCGGTGGGCACCTCGGTGTCGGAGACCGTGACGTCCTGGTCCGGCACGGCCTGTCCCGAGCGGATGAGGTCGATCCGGCCCATCACCTTGGCCCGGAGGTCGGCCGGTACGTCGTCATGACCGCAGCAGCGCTTGACCAGCTTCTTCACGGCCTGTTCCAGGCCGTACTTCTCCAGACAGGGGGAGCACTCGACGAAATGCGCCTCGAACTTGGTGCAGTCGCTGTCGGGCATCTCCCGGTCGAGGAACTCGTAGAGGTGGTCGAGGACCTCTGAGCACTCCGTCTCGTGCGGCTCTCCGCAGCTCATGAGCCCGAGCCTTTCCGATCGTCCGGCTTACCGGCGCCCGCGGGGACGAGTCCGCGGTCGCGGGCGTAATCCTCCAGCATGCCGCGCAGCTGACGGCGGCCCCGGTGCAGTCGGGACATCACCGTACCGATGGGTGTCCCCATGATGTCCGCGATCTCCTTGTAGGCAAAGCCCTCTACATCGGCGAGATAGACCGCGATGCGGAACTCCTCGGGGATCGCCTGCAGCGCGGACTTCACGTCCGAGTCCGGGAGGTGGTCGAGGGCCTGCGACTCGGCGGAGCGCAGCCCGGTCGACATGTGCGACTCGGCGCGGGCCAGCTGCCAGTCCTCGATCTCCTCGGCGGCGCTGCGCTGGGGTTCGCGCTGCTTCTTGCGGTACGAGTTGATGAAGGTGTTCGTCAGGATGCGGTACATCCAGGCCTTGAGGTTGGTGCCCTCACGGAACTGGTGGAAGGAGCCGTACGCCTTGGCGTACGTCTCCTGGACGAGGTCCTCGGCGTCCGCGGGGTTGCGCGTCATGCGCAGGGCGGCCGAGTACATCTGGTCCAGGAAGCCGAGGGCGTCGCGCTCGAAACGCGCGTTGCGCTCGGCCGTCGTCTCCTGCGGGCGGCCGTCGTCGGTCCCTGTGTCTGTCCCCGTGACCGGACCCACCTCCTCCAACGCTGGGGCGGAGCCCGCGCCGGACCCGCTCGAATCGGAGAATAGTCGACCTTGGTCGCGCGCGGGCTGTCGTTCCGTGCCGCCGGGTGACCGCTCGTGCGCGGGCCTGGCCGCGTGCAGGACCGTCCACTCCAGGTCGGCGGTGTCTGTGCGACGCGGGCAGATGGTCGAACCCATGCGACGGACTCCCTCTCCACTTACGACGTTGGCGTACCGATGTCCGGAACAACAGCGGCCCCCCGCCGGGCATTCCCGGCCGCGCGGGCCGGTTCCGGTTCAGCCGATCCCGGCCAGCCAGCCGGTGACGGCGCCGGTAAGGATCTCCATCGCCCGCTCCTCGGTGAGCCCCGATCTCTTCGGTACGGCGAAGCCGTGGTCCCCGTACGGCACCTCGGTGATCCGGTAGTCGCCCGGCGGGAACTCGGCGGGCTTCCCGAAGGGGTCGTTGCCGCCCTGGACGACGAGCGCGGGCAGCCCGCAGTCCAGGAGTTCGCCGGCGCGGGTCTTCTCGGGGCGGCCCGGGGGGTGCAGCGGGAAGCTGAGCGCCAGGACCGCGCGGGCGCCGAGCGCGGCGGCGGTGCGGCAGGCGACCCGGGCCCCGGCGCTGCGTCCG
>NZ_JAKRGC010000492.1 GCF_022347745.1 Streptomyces sp. OfavH-34-F | reverse complement strand
GCCCGGCAGCCCCGGCCGCCGCCCTGGAGGACGACGTGCCCGTCGTCACCGAGTGGACCGCCGACGGCCTCCCGCAGCGCCGCAGCCGGGGCCGCGCCCCGCTGGGCTCGCACAACCTCCCCGCCCAGTCCGCCGCCCCCGTGGCCGGCGGCACGAACGGCCACGGCTACGGCCACGGGCCCGCCCGGGGAGGCAACAGCACGGAACCGCCCCCCGGCATCTGGCTGGAGGCGTTCACCAAGGCCGCCAACGGCGTGCCCCAGGAATCCAGGGCGGACGACGGCCCTGACGAGGCGTGGGACAAGGGAGAGCAGCAGTGATCCAGCAGCGGGGCAACATGGACTGGATGCTCAAGGAGCTCGCCGACGACGTACCGGACATCCACCAGATCGTCGTGCTCTCGGCGGACGGCCTGCGCATCGCCCAGCACGGCGGCGACCCCGACGTCGCCGACCGGCTCGCGGCCGCCTGCGCCGGGCTGCAGAGCCTGGCGGCGGCCGTCGCCTCCGAGATCCCGTACAGCGACGGCCGGATGCGGCTCGTCGTCATCGAGGTCACCGGCGGCTTCTTCTACCTGATGGCCGCGGGCACCGGCGCCTACCTCGCGGTGCTCGCCGGCGAGACCGTGGACGCCGGGCACGTCGGGGCGCGGATGCGCGACATGGTCGCCCGCATCGGCGGCCACCTCACGAGCCCGCCCCGCCACGACGGGCAGGCCGGATGAACTCTCCCCGACGAGAACGCCGGAAGGCCGACCCGGCGCTGAGCGATCCGGAACGGCTCTACGTGCTCACCGGCGATCCCGACGGCAGCGAGCGGGCGGCGCTCGACCTGGTCACGATGATCGTCTCGAAGGCGGAGCCGTCCCCCACGGTCCAGCCCGAACAGGCCGTGATCCTGCGGCTCTGCCAGGCACCGTTATCCGTCGCGGAACTCTCCGCCTACCTCAGTCTCCCGTTCAGCGTGGTGACCTCGCTCCTCACCGAACTCCTCGCCACCGGACTCATCGAATCGCGCGCGCCGATCGTGCGCGCGACGCTCCCGGACCGGTCCCTCCTCGAAGCGGTGATGCATGGACTTCAGAAACTCTGACACGATCACGGGCCCCCGCAGCGAGGACGTCCTGCCCACCACGGCCACCGCCGCGGTGAAGGTCGTGATCGTCGGGGGGTTCGGGGCCGGCAAGACGACCATGGTCGGCTCGGTCAGCGAGATCCGGCCGCTGACCACCGAGGAGACGATGACCCAGGCCGGGGTCGGCGTGGACGACACCTACGGGGTGGAGAGCAAGACCTCCACCACCGTCGCCATGGACTTCGGCCGAATCAGCATCAGCGACGAGCTGATCCTCTACCTCTTCGGCACCCCCGGGCAGGAACGCTTCTGGTTCCTCTGGAACGGCCTGTTCGAGGGGGCGCTCGGCGCCGTCGTCCTCGTCGACACCCGCCGGCTCGAAGTCAGCTTCGACGTCATCGGACGCCTGGAGGAGCGCGGCGTGCCGTTCGTCGTCGCCATCAACACCTTCCCCGACGCCCCGAAACACCCCATCGAGGCGCTGCGCAGCGCCCTGGACCTCCCGGACGAGATCCCGATGATCGACTGCGACGCCCGGCTGCGCGTCTCCAGCCGCGACGTGCTGATGACCCTGATGCGCTACCTGCACAGCCTGGCCCTGCCACGCGGCTGACCCCTCCCGCGCACCTTCCGAACCCGTTCCGCGCGTTCCCCCACCGCGCCCCCGACCGTCCGGCCTCCGCGGCCGGACCCCTGGAGCGATCGTGACAAGCCCCTTCCCCTTCGAGCACGGCCAGGCCACCGGACCGGTCCCACCGCCCGAGTGCCCGGCCCACGGCCTGGGCGTCGGCCCCGGCGGACTGCGCCGGATGTACGGCCCCGAGGCCGAACAGGACCCGCACGGCCTGTACGAGAAGCTGCGCGCCGAACACGGCACCGTGGCGCCCGTCCTGCTGCACGGCGACGTGCCCGCCTGGCTGGTCCTCGGCCACAGCGAGAACCTGCACATGACCCGGACGCCCTCGCAGTTCTCCCGGGACTCGCGCCGCTGGTGGGCCCTGCAGGACGGCACCATCGGCCCGGACCACCCGCTCGCCCCGCAGGTCGCCTGGCAGCCGATCTGCGCCTTCGCGGACGGCGCCACCCACGAGCGGCAGCGCGGGGCCCTCACCGACTCCATGGCCCGCATCGACACCCGCGGCGTCCGGCGCCACGTCAACCGGTACAGCAACCGGCTCGTCAACGCCTTCTGCCGGGAGGGCCGCACCGACCTCGTCGCCGAGTTCGCCGAACGGCTGCCCATGATGGTCATGTGCGCCATCCTCGGCATGCCCGAGGAGTCCAACGACCGGATGGTGCAGGCCGCCCGCGACATGATCAAGGGCACCGCCACCGCCGTCCAGAGCAACGCCTACATGGTGGACGTGCTCACCCGCCTCGTGGAGCGCCGCCGCCGCGAACCCGCCGACGACTTCGCCACCTGGCTGGTCGAGCACCCCGCCGCCATGAACGACAAGGAGGTGGCCGAGCACCTGCGGCTGATGCTCATCGTCTCCTACGAGACGACCACCAACCTCATCGCCAACGTGCTGCGCATGGTCCTCACCGACCCGCGCTTCCGCTCCCGGCTCAGCGGCGGCCACATGACCGTCCCCGAAGCGGTCGAGCAGACCCTCTGGGACGAGCCGCCGTTCGCCGCGATCCTGGGCCGCTGGGCGGTCGGCGACACGGAGCTGGGCGGCAAGCACATCAAGGCCGGCGACGCGCTGATCGTCGGCATCACGGCGGCCAACACCGACCCGGTGGTCCGCCCCGACCTCAAGGCCGACATGGCGGGCAACCGCGCCCACCTCGCCTTCAGCGGCGGCCCCCACGAGTGCCCCGGCCAGGACATCGGGCGCGCCATCGCGGACGCCCGCCCGCTACCAGGTCGCCATCAACGGCCTGCCGTACGGCTACGGGGCGCACGGCTCGCACGTGACCCGCGTCGGCGAGGCCCTGGTCGCCGCCGGGCACGGCGACGCGTACGCCGTCGGCCCCGGCCCGGACTGGACCGACGC
>NZ_JAKRGC010000491.1 GCF_022347745.1 Streptomyces sp. OfavH-34-F | reverse complement strand
CTCGACGCGTACCCGCGGGCCGGGGTCCGTGGCCCGCGCCGGGAGCCGTGCGGCCGTCAGGCCCGTGCCCTCCACGCGGTACGCCGCGTCGACCGTGTCCGCCAGGCGGCGCGGGTCGTGGTCCACGAACACGACCGTCGCCCCGGCCGCCACCCGCTCCCCCGCGGCCCGGTCCAGTTCGGCGCGCGCCTCGGTGTCGAGGCCCGTCCACGCCTCGTCCAGCACCAGCAACTCCGGTTCGGCGAGGAGCGCCTGGGCCACGGCGACCTTCTGGCTGGTGCCCTTGGAGAGTTCGGCGAGCGGGGTTCGGGCGTGGGTGGTCGCGCCGAAGCGGGTCAGCCAGTGGTCCGCGCGGTCCGCCGCCTCGCGCCGTCGCAGACCGTGGACGCGGCCGAGGTGGACGAGATACCCGGCCGCCGTGAAGGGCAGGGCGGCCGGAAACCGCTCGGGGACGTACGCGGTACGCGGCCGGTGGCCGGTGATCCGGCCCTCGGAGGGGGCGTCGATCCCGGCCAGCAGCCGCAACAAGGTGGACTTGCCGGTGCCGTTGGCGCCCTCCACACGGACGAGCGCGCCGGCGGGCAGGGCGAGGTCGATGCCGCGCAGCACCCACGGCCCGGCGAGGCCGTACCGCCGGCCGACCCCCCGCAGCCGCAGCGCCTCCGGTCCGGTGCTCAGTGGGACGACGCCTTCTCGGGCTTCAGTTCGCTGGGGCGTACGACGACGAAACCGTGGCCGTCCAGGCGCAGTTGCACGGCCTCGCCCGAGCCGCCCCGGATCATCGAGCCGACGCTCTGCGAGCGGTGCAGCGAGGTCTGGAGCTGGGCGCTCCAGCCGACGACGGCGTCCGTGTCGACGAAGACCGGCTGCTGGGGCGTGACCGGGATGACGATCGGATAGCCGTCGCACATCAGGCCCAGCTTGCCGTAGCCGGTGAACACGCTGTTGAAGAGGCCGCCGCCGGTCATGCCCGCGCCCTTCACGACCTTGATCTCGTACGAGAGCGTCGCGTCGAAGCACAGGACGTTGCGGCCGTTGATGGTGAGGGCGTCGCCCTGCTCCAGCTCCACGATGAAGCAGTTGGCGGCCTCGTGGGCGAACCACGCCTCGCCCAGGCCGCGCACGGCCATCAGCGGCAGCCCCTCGCCGGTGACGGCGCGCTTGAGCAGGCCGCCTATGCCCTGGCCCTTGTGCTCGAACTGCAGGTCGCCGCGGAAGGCGACCATCGATCCCTGGCGGGCGTGCATCTCGCCGTTGACCGCGTACTTGATGGATTTGGCGTTCTGCAGCGTCATGCCGGGGGCGGTCGCCTGCTCCACCATGTGCTCACTGGAAAAAAGATCGCTCTTCATGGGCGGCATCCTCGCCCGGACCCACCCATTCCGCCAACAAGGCCGTCCGGGGCGGCTGGCAGACTGGGCGGGTGAGCAGCGACGACACGACAAACCGGGACGAGGCACCGCAGTACGTGCTCCCGCTCGTGGTACGGATCGAGAAGACCGCGCCGCCGGCCCGCACCGATGCCCTGCGCACGGCGGCCCGCGCGGTCCTGGTGATGCTCTCCGACGAGCGTTCGGTGGGCGAGGGCGAGTGGGCGGGGGCGATGCGGGACTGGCAGGACGCCCGTATCCGCAAGGTGGTCCGCCGGGCGCGCGGCGCGGAGTGGCGCAAGGCCGCCGCGCTGCCGGGGATCACGGTGACGGGCGAGGAGGCGGAGGTACGGGTGTTCCCGCCGGTGCCGCTGGACGGCTGGCCGAAGGAGCTGGCCAAGCTCCAGGTCTCCGGGACCGACCTCGACGACCCGGAGCCCCCGGCCGCGCCCGGCCCCGGCCGGCCGGTGCTCTGGCTCAACCCGGACCTCGGCATGTCCGCCGGCAAGGAGATGGCGCAGGTCGGGCACGGGGCGCAGCTCGCCTGGTGGGAGCTGTCGGACGCCGAGCGCGAGGCGTGGCGCGCGGCCGGCTTCCCGCTCTCCGTGGCCACGGCGGAGCCGGAGCGGTGGCGGGAGCTGACGGTGAGCGGGCTGCCGGTCGTCCGGGACGCGGGCTTCACCGAGATCGCGCCGGGGTCGTGCACGGTGGTCGCCGACCATCCGGCGTTGCGCACCCGCCGCTGAGCGGGGCGGCCAAGCCCCGCCGGACACGCCCTGGGCCGGTCCAACCTCAAATGTTGCTCTGAACGTCGGCCGTTCCGGGTTCACCGCCGCGCGCCGGGGCCATCACCCTGGCACGGAACGAGGGGGAACACATGGGGGACGGCATGGGGGACGGTCTGAGGCTGGGCGTCGGGATCGGCTGGCGGCCGGAGATCGCCGACGAGGTGGAGGCGCTGCCGGGGATCGAGTGGGTGGAGGCGGTCGCGGAGAACCTCTGCGCCGGTCATCTGCCGGCCTCGCTGGTGCGGCTGCGGGAGCGCGGGGTGACGGTGGTGCCGCACGGCGTCTCGCTGGGCCTGGGCGGGGCCGAACGCCCCGACCCGGGCCGGCTGGCGGACCTGGCCGACCGGGTCGCGCTGCTGGACGCCCCGCTGGTGACCGAGCACATCGCGTTCGTACGGGCCGGCGGGGCGCGCACCGCGTCCCCGGCGCTGGAGGCGGGGCACCTGCTGCCCGTGCCGCGCACCCGCGCGGCGCTGGACGTGCTCTGCGAGAACGTGCGCATCGCGCAGGACGCGCTGCCGGTGCCGCTGGCGCTGGAGAACATCGCGGCGCTGGTCTCCTGGCCCGGTGAGGAGCTGACGGAGGGGCAGTTCCTCGCGGAGCTGGTCGAGCGGACCGGGGTGCGGCTGCTGATCGACGTGGCCAACCTGCACACGAACCACGTGAACCGGGGCGAGGACCCGGCGACCGCGCTGGACGAGCTGCCGGTGGAGGCCATCGCGTACGTGCATGTGGCGGGCGGGATCGAGAAGGACGGCGTCTGGCACGACACGCACGCCCACCCGGTGACCGCCCCGGTGCTCGACGTGCTGGCGGAGCTGCGCTCGCGGGTGGATCCGCCGGGCGTCCTGCTGGAGCGCGACGACGCGTTCCCGCCCGCCGGGGAGCTGGCGGGCGAGCTGGACGCGATCCGGGAGACGCTGGCGAAGGGCGGTCCTGGCCGGGCGGGCGCGATG
>NZ_JAKRGC010000490.1 GCF_022347745.1 Streptomyces sp. OfavH-34-F | reverse complement strand
CTCGCCCCGGCCGTCGCGGTGGTCAGCGGCAGCCTGGACCTCGACTTCTCGCTCCCGCTCTTCGTCTCGCCGCTGGTGCCGACGCTGGTGCTGACCGGGGCCGGCGCGCCCCCGGACCGGATCGAGACGGCCCGGAAGGCGGGCGCCGAGGTGGTGATCGCGGGGGAGGGCTCGCGGGTGGACCCCGCCCGCGCCGTGCGGGAGCTGGCCGACCGGGGGCTGCGGCGGCTGCTGACGGAGGGCGGGCCCCGGCTGCTCGGGCAGTTCGTGGCCCGGGGGGTGCTGGACGAGCTGTGCCTGACCGTCGCCCCGCTGCTCACGGCCGGGGACGCCCAGCGGATCGCGGGCGGGCCGCCGGTGTCCGTGCCGAAACGATTCGCCCTGGCCTCGCTGCTGGAGGAGGACGGGTTCCTGTTCTCCCGGTACCGCCGAGGCTGAGCCCCGGCGCCGCCCCGGGCGGTCCGTGCGGTGGCGGCCGGGCCCCGCCGCGTGCCGCGTGAGCCGACGGGCGGTACCGGAACGCGCATTCCGGTTTCCCGGCCCGCGCCGACCCCGTCGGGGCAATCAGCGGAATATCACGTTCCGGTTAGCGTTCCGTGGGCAGAATGGATCTCGCAGACCCCGTGCGAGCACGGGGAAGGATGGTTTCAGCAGCGGCCGTCGACGGTCGCTGAAGAGAAGGGCTCTGTGGTGTTCACCAGCGTTTTGATGATCGAGAAGGCCCTCACCTCCGGGGACGTCGAATTCGTCACCACCCTGCACGGGGAGGAGCGCACCTCCTTCGTCGTCCTCATGCAGCCGCGCGGCGACCAGGCGGACGTGCTGCTGCGGGCCATCGACGACCTGGCGATGGGCGAACTGAAGGAAGCGGCCCGCGAGAGCGAGGAGCCCGAGGGCAAGAGCGCCAGGGACTCCGCCGCGCTCGCCCTGGACGTGTCCCTGGAGGCCCTGCGCCAGGCGGGCTCCGAAGCCGTCGGACAGGTGATCGAGAATCATCCCCTGGACAAGCTCACCACCGTGGTCGAGGAGTCCGGCGCCGACGAGGTCATCGTGCTGACCGCCCCCCACTACGTCGAGGAGTTCTTCCACCGCGACTGGGCCTCCCGCGCCCGCCACAAGGTCGGCGTCCCCGTGCTCAAGCTCTTCGCGCACAGCGAATAGGCTGGGCGTGCGGCCCAGGAGTGGCACCGAAGCCGCACCGAAACCCACTCGAAACCCGCAGGAGCACAGATGGCACCCGGCATTCCCGCCGCCATGGAACGACCGCACTTCATCGGCATCGGCGGCGCCGGAATGTCGGGCATCGCCAAGATCCTCGCCCAGCGGGGCGCGAAGGTCGCCGGCAGCGACGCCAAGGAGTCCCCGACCGCCGACGCCCTGCGCGCCCTCGGCGCCACCGTCCACATCGGACACTCCGCCGCGCACCTGGCCGACGACGCCTCCTGCGTGGTCGTCTCCAGCGCCATCCGCGCCGACAACCCCGAGCTGGTGCGCGCCGCCGAGCTGTCCATCCCCGTCGTCCACCGCTCCGACGCCCTGGCCTCCCTGATGGGCGGCCTGCGCTCCCTCGCGGTCGCCGGCACCCACGGCAAGACGACGACCACCTCGATGCTCGCCGTCGCCCTCGGCGAACTGGGCCTCGACCCCTCGTACGCCATCGGCGGCGACCTCGCCGGACCCGGCACCAACGCGGCGCACGGCGAGGGCGACATCTTCGTCGCCGAGGCCGACGAGAGCGACCGGAGCTTCCAGAAGTACGACCCCGACGTCGCGATCGTCCTCAACGTCGAACTCGACCACCACGCCAACTACGCCTCGATGGACGAGATCCACGAGTCCTTCGAGGCCTTCGCCGGCAAGATCGTCCCCGGCGGCACCCTGGTCGTCTCCGCCGACCAGTCCGGCGCCACCGAGCTGACCCGCCGGGTCCGCGAGACGCTGCCCGCGCTCACCGTCGTCACCTACGGCGAGGCCGAGACCGCCGACGTACGCGTGCACAAGATCACCCCGCGCGGTCTGACCAGCGAGGTCACGGTCGTCCTGGGCGGGAAGTTCCTCACCTTCACCGTCTCCGTCCCCGGCCGCCACTACGCGCTCAACGCGGTCGCCGCCCTCGCCGCCGGCATCGCCCTCGGCATCCCCGCGCACAACCTCGCCTCCGCCCTCGGCAAGTACACCGGCGTCAAGCGGCGCCTCCAGCTCAAGGGCGAGGCGGCCGGCGTCCAGGTCATCGACAGCTACGCCCACCACCCGACCGAGATGACCGCCGACCTGGAGGCCATGCGCGGCGCCGCCTCCGACGCCCGCCTCCTCGTCGTCTTCCAGCCCCACCTCTTCTCCCGCACCCGCGAACTCGGCACCGAGATGGGCCGGGCCCTCGCCCTCGCCGACGCCTCCGTCGTCCTGGACATCTACCCGGCCCGCGAGGACCCGCTCCCCGGCGTCACCAGCGCCCTGATCATCGACGCCGCCACGGCCGCGGGCGCCGACGTCACCGCCGTCCACGACAAGGCGGAGGTCCCCGTGGTCGTCGCGGGAATGGCCAAGCCCGGCGATCTCGTTCTCACCATGGGAGCGGGCGACGTCACCGACCTCGGCCCGCGCATCCTGGACCACCTGTCGAGCTGAAGGAGCCACCGTGCCGTACGACGTCGAGAAGCCGGACGAGCAGTGGCGGGAAGAACTGACCGCCGCCGAGTACGCGGTGCTGCGCAAGGCCGGCACCGAACCCGCGTTCACCGGTGAGTACACCGACACCAAGACCGCCGGCGTCTACTCCTGCCGGGCCTGCGGCGCGGAGCTGTTCCGCTCCGACACCAAGTTCGAGTCGCACTGCGGCTGGCCGTCCTTCTACGACCCCAAGGACAGCGACGCCGTCGAACTGATCCAGGACCGCAGCCACGGCATGGTCCGCACCGAGGTCCGCTGCGCCCGCTGCGGCTCCCACCTGGGCCACGTCTTCGAGGGCGAGGGCTACCCGACCCCCACCGACCAGCGGTACTGCATCAACTCCATCTCCCTGCGGCTGGCCCCGGACGCCTGACCCGGAGAGCGAGGACGGGGACCGGCCCACCGCGCCGGTTTCCGTCCTCAGCCGCGCCGCACCCGGCCCGCGATCCGCCGGCCGAGCCGGCCCAGCGTGCCGCGCTCCCG
>NZ_JAKRGC010000048.1 GCF_022347745.1 Streptomyces sp. OfavH-34-F | reverse complement strand
GCCTTGCAGCAGCGCCACAATGGCCGTGATGACCGGCACGACGACGTCGGTGATCACGGTCGCGAGGCCGGTCGCGAGGATGCCGGCCAGCTGTCCGATGATCTCGATCAGGGGCTCGATGATCGGCATCAGCGCGTTCAGTACGCCGATCAGCAGTTCGCCGATGGCGGGCAGCAGCGGCGACAGCGCAACCAGGATCTGACCGAACGCCGCGCCGATCGTGGCGAGCGCGGGCGACAGGGCAACGACCAGTTGCGCCAGGATCGGCAGGATCGTTTCTGCCAGATCGCCGATGACGGCGGCGAACGGGGCGATCAGGCCCGGCAGTTGCGCCAGGATCGGGCGCAGCGCACCGGCCAGGGCATCCGCCAGCAGCAGAACGACCGGCGACGCCTGCGCGATGACGTCCCCGACCGCCGTCAGAAGCGGCTTGAGCGGCGGAAGCAGGGACGCAATCAGCTTCCCGACGATCGGCAGGACCGGCGAGACGGCGTCGATCAGGACGCCGAACGCGTCCGCCGCAGCACCGAGGACCGGGCCGAGCGCGTCGACGATCGGTTGCAGGCCGTCGCCCAGCGCCTTGACCAGGCCCGCGAGCGGCGGGCCCAGCTTGGCCAGTGCCGGGCCCAGGGCGCCCGCGAGGGACTTGACCAGGGGGCCCAGGGCGCCCGCGAGCGCGGACAGGACCGGCCCGCCCGCTTCGGCAAGCGCACCGATCAGACCGCCCAGCGCGGGCAGGATCTCGCCGACCGCGCCGAGCAGGCCGCCCAGCCCTTCGGCCGCGCCACCGGCCCCGGTGGCGACGCCCTCGAAGAAGCCGCCCAGACCGGAGCCGACCGCGCCGAGGCCGGCCGACAGGGCGTCAATGACGGGCCCTGCGGCCTCGACCGCGGCGACCAGGCCGGGCATCGCCCCCTTGGCCAGGCCGCCGATCCCCGCGACCAGCGGCTCGACCAGCGGGGCGACACCCTCGAACAGGTCGCCGATCTGCGGGGCGAGGTCGTCGAAGATGTCGCCGAGCTGGTCGGCGGCGGCGGTGAAGGGCTTGACCAGGGGCTCAGCGAGCCCCTGCATCTTGCTCTTGACGTGCTCGGACAGGTCCGAAAACGCGCCCTTGACCTGCTCGTTCTCGGCGAGGACTTTCGCGCCGAGGCCGATCACGGCCAGGGGGACGGCGGCGAGCGCACCCGCCGCGACGACCGCGCCGCCGGCCAGCAGCTTGGTACTGGTCGCCGCCGCGCCGATCAGGGGGCCGATGCCCGCGAGGCCGCGCCCCGCCTCTTCGGCGCCCCCGCCGATGCCGTCGCCGAGGGCGCCGCCCATCTCTTCGCCCGCCCGGACGAACCGGCCGCGCATGTCGCGCAGCCGGCCGTCGGCGTCCCGCTGGAGCCCCTGGAGGGCGGCCTCCGTGCGGTCGACTCCGGCCTGTGCCCCGGAGTCGTCGAGGTCGATATACCCGACCAGCTCGCCGATGGTGAGGGCCACTTTGCACCCCCCACCAGCGCCCGCCGGGGCGCCCGCTATTCAGTTATGTGTATGCCTCACCTACCGGTGAGTTGTGCGATCTCGTCAGGGTCGGACACCACGCGCGGCGTCGCCTGCCATGCGCGGCTGAACAGGGACTCGGCGGGCAGGCCGCCGAGGCACACCAGGAACTCGCGCGTCGTCATGGCCGCGATGTCTCCGGGCGTGAGCGTGTACTCGCGGCGAAGGTCAGCCTCGACCGCGCCCCAGTGGCGGACTACCGCCGACCAGAGCCGGGCCGCTTCCCCTTGCCCTTCGGCCGGGTCTTCGGCCTCGCCGTCGTGGCCGGCCGCTGCGCTTTTCCCGCCTTGACGGCCTCGCGGCGGTCGTACTCGGCGGCGGCCTGCTCCATGCCGAGCGCCCCCGGTTCGGCGATGTTGGCGATCGCCCACAGCAGGACGATGCCGAGGCGCCGGTCGTCCATGCCCTGTTCGGTCCAGTGGTCGACCGCGTCCGGGCCGAACATCGACGCCAACAGGCGCCGGATGTCCTCGGGCCGGGCGGAGTGCTGCACGCGATGGAGCTGGAGCGTGAACAGCGCGGGCAGCGACGCGGGCAGCGTGTACGTGCGGCCGTACAGGCGCAGCGGCAGCCCCTGGGGCTCGGGCCCCGCCTGCTCGGCGAAGAAGGCGTCGAAGTCGGCGACGTCCTGGAGGTCGAGCGCCTGGTCGTGGTTCTCGTTCATGCTCACGCACCCCCGTCCGGTACAACGGCCTCTGTCGAGGGGGCGCCGCACCGCGTGAACGTCGCGCCCCAACTGGTCTTGGCGTTGTGCTCGCCGCCCTGCTCGCCGGGGGTGACGGTGCACTCCCATATCGTCCAGTCGGTCTGCGACTTGTGCCGGTAGCGGATGCGGTTGCGCGACTCGCTGCCGAGGCGGTACCCCCAGACGTTGTCGATGTACGCCTGTCCGGGGTCGCGCGTGCCGGACGTCTGCGCGTACTCGCCGGAAACTTCCAGCTTCGCGCCGCGCTGCATGACGTCCTGCTCGTACAGGCCCTCAGAGTCGTTGGTGGTGGTGTCCGCGGTTTCCTCGTTCTCGCTGGGGTTGTACGTCCAACTGCGGATGTTGGGCAGGCGGAGCCATACGGGCGTGGCCGGGGTCGTGATGTCCTCGACCTCGAAGTACCACCCGCGGGCGTCGATGGGGCGTCCCATGCCGGGGCCCTCCTATTCGGTGCGGTGAGTGCTGGGGGACGACACGTCAAGATCGAGATTCACGACGTGTTCGTGACGGCCCTGGGCGTCTGCGCCCATCGGGCCGGGGGTGCCGCGTGCGGCGGAGAGGATGAGCCACGTACCGTCGGGCAGCTCGATCCCGGCAAGGCCGTGCAGAGCGCGGTAGATGGCCCATGCGCGGTTGCGTGAGGTGCGCGGGTCCGGGCCCCCGCGCACGCGCACCTGTAGCCGGACGGTGTCGTACGCGTTGCGGGCGTCGGGCGCCCCCGCGTCGTACAGCGACAGGCAGACGGCGGCGGCCGGGTCGGCGGGCATCCGCTCGACGAACAGGTCGCCTGTCCGGCCCGTGGGGTCGTAGTCGACCAGGGCCAGGCCGTCGAGGTACTGGGCTATGCCGTCGGTCGGGTCGAGGTCAGTCACGGAGCGACCGCCGTACCTGCGTGGCGATGATCTCGCCTATGGCCTCGGACTCCTCGGTGAGCGTCCGTTCGAGCCACTTCGCCTCGCGGCCGGCGTCGTGCTGGTAGTCGAGTTCTTCGTGTTGCCGGACCGCATAGGGCGTGTCGTAGGCGATGGCGCCCTTGAGCGCGGCCTCGTCGACGGTGGCTGTGCCGGACCGCTCCAGCGTGGCTTCCTCGATCGGCACGCGCCTGTTCGCGCGTTCGAGGCCGTACTCGGTGCCCAGACGCAGACCACGGGCGGCCCCCTGCCGGGTACTGCGCATTACGGCATCCCCGTTCCAGCGGAGGCGGGTTCGCTGCGTCACTCGCACATCACCTCCGTGGACTGCGGCACCGGTAGGCCGGGCGCGGAGTGGGTGGCGACGCTGATCGCCTTCGTGACGCGGCCGGACGGGAGGGTGATGCGGGACTCGGCCGGGCAGTCGAGTCCGGGCTCGGCGATGATCTGCGCCGTGCTGGTGACCTCGACGCCCTCGCGGTTGCGGGCGAGTTTGGTCGTCTCGGCGACCAGGGCCCGGACCTCGACCGGGGGCCGGTAGGTCGGGCCGTACGCGCTGTCGCCGTCGTACGGCTCGACGGTGACGCGGTGGCGCAGCAGCCATCCGGGGACTCTCACCAGATCACCCCCGGAAGCAGGCCGGCCAGCATGAGCGCGCGGTGCGCGCGGGGGGCGAGGTCGAGACCGCCGGGCGCCTGCGGGGCGTCGCGGCGGTCTCCGAGGGACACGGGGCCGATGGAGACGGACCCCCAGCGGCCGGACGCTCCAGTGCCGTCGTCGCCCGTGGCGAGCTGGTACTCGACCTGCGCGCACACTGCATCGGTGAGGGCCTGGACGACGGCCGGGTCGGTCGGCATCCCGGCGTCGTTGGTGCAGTAGACGGCCCGGATCAGGGCGGCGTCGATGTCGCTCGACGCGCGGGCGAGCAGCCGTTCGGCGTCGGCCGGGGCCGGTGTCCCGGTCCACGCGGCCAGTTGCTCGGGGGTCGCGTAGACACGGGGCACCGGGCTACTCCTTCGGAGTCTCGGCCGGGGCCTTCGGCGTCTCGGGCTTGGCGGCCGGGGCCTTGCGCTTGGCGCTCGCCTCGACCCGGTAGCCGTGCCGCTGGGCGTAGGCGATCACGGCCGGGTCGTCGGTCTCGGCCTTGCCGTCGACGAACATCAGGCCGGCCACGCCGGGCCCGGTGAACCCCTCAACGGGGGTGTGCAGGATGGCCACGGGTCAGCCCACCTTCACGTTGCGGAAGACGCTCGCCGACTTGGTCGACTTGAGCGCGACCGCGACGGGTCCGAGTTCGACCTCGCCGAACTTGACGGCGCCCGGCGACGTGAAGTCGGGGAGCCACTGGCGCACGATCGTGCCGCCGATGCACGCGACGCCGTGGAAACCGTCCATGCCGACGCGGTACGCGTACAGGTCGGTGAGACCGGTTGCGGCGGTGCCGCCAACGGTCCGGTCTTCCACGGGGATGATCGGCGTGTTCGAGCCTGCCTGGTCGCCCGGATCGGCGAACACGATGTCGCCGTACTGTTCGCGGACGATCGGGCGGCCACCCGGTCCGAGCAGGCCGTCGACGGGGTTCTTCACGTACATGCCGGCGCGGCGCGCGGCGGCGCGGACGCGGGCAAGCGCGCGCTTGTTGCCGAGGATGATCGTCGGCGCTCCGTCGAGCAGGGACAGCCACTCGTCGATCGCGTCGAGGGCCTTGTGTTCGGCCCGCGCGGTGCCGTCGAAGTCCGACCAGTCGGTGACCTCACCCGCGCGGAACTCGGTCGAGCTGCCGGTCAGGGCCTTGTCGAGGCCGTCGAACCCGTTCTCGTCGACGGCGGTATCGCCGTTGATGACCAGGTCCTGAAATTCGGTCCTGGTGGCCTTGATCTTCTGCGCCATGTTGAGCGTCACGGCGCCGGACGCTGCCGGGCCCAGTGCTGCGACGACGCGGTCGACGCGGAACGATCCACCCATCACGGCGAGGTCGACCGTGTAGCGCTGGGTGGCGACCTCGGCCGCGGTGTACTCCGTGTTGATCGCACGGGTCGACGCGGTCGGCTGCGTGATCAGCCGCCGGTACCCGTACGTGAGCGTGTCCCCGCCGTCGGCAGGGTTGACGACGTCGGCGAACTGGAGGCTGTCGAGGATCGCGGATTCCTTGCGGAACTCGTCGATCACGGCGACGTCGATGTCGTCCTGGACGTTGTTCTTGGCCTCATCGAGCGTGACGGGCATGGGGTGCTCCTAGGGGGTCAGGCGCCCAGACGGGCGGCGATTGCGTCGTGCAGCGAGCCCGGCTTGCGCTCGGGCGGGGTGGCGGTGCCGAAGTCGGCGCCGCCTCGGACGGGGCCGACGGCGGCGGCAAGGTGGGGCTGAGCCGTGACGGCGGCCTTGATCGCCTCCGTGACGGCGGTCTGGTCGGCCAGGTCGACCGTGGCGAGCGAGGCCATCGCCGACGTGCTGTCGAGCAGGGCCGCGGCGTTGGCGCCGGCCGTCGGCGCGATGCG
Organism: Streptomyces sp. OfavH-34-F; assembly: GCF_022347745.1. Taxonomy (GTDB): domain Bacteria; phylum Actinomycetota; class Actinomycetes; order Streptomycetales; family Streptomycetaceae; genus Streptomyces. The sequence goes on along the minus strand of NZ_JAKRGC010000048.1, from coordinate 24,025 downwards.
CAGTACGGCGGCCTGCACGGCGGCGGCCTTGGCCTGCTCCTGCGAGGCGGCGAGCTGCTGCTGCGCCCACTTCGGCAGGCGGGACAGGTCGCCCTCGGCGGCCTGCTCGGGCGCGGCCGGGGCGGGCGGCGCGGCCGGAGCGGGCGGCGGCGGGGCCTGCTTCTCCGCGTTGCGGATACGTTCCTGCGCCCACTCGGGGAGCGCGGACAGGTCGCCCTCGGCGGGCGGCTGCGGGGCGTTCTGCGGGGCGGGCGGCCCGGCCGGAGGAGCGGGCGGGGCCGGGGGCGTCGGGGGGTTGGCCGGGTCCGTCGACGGGTTCGGGTTCGGGGGCTGCTCGGGCACGGGTGGGCTCCTCGGGGGGTGTGCGGACATGCGAAAGGGGGGCCCGCCGTGGTGGCGGACCCCCCTTCGGGGTTGTGGTGCTGGGGTGCTGCTACTCGACGGCCTGGTCGTCGTCGACGTCGGCCGGAAGCGGGCGGGCCTCGGCGTAGGCCTTGAGCCACGCGGTGCGCAGTAGGGACGTAGCCGGGTACGGGCACGCGGTCACGCGCTCGCCGTCCCGGCCGGCCTTCCGTCCGGCGACGGTCGCCCGGATGATGTCGCCTCGCGCGCCCATGCTCACCTCTTCCGTTCGTGGTCGAACCGATTCTCGACGGCTCGGGACGCCCAGCGCTGCGTCTGGCCGGTCACGCGCGTGATGAACTCCGCCTGAGTCAAGCGAGGGTGGGTCTCCCACCACTCCTTGAGTTCGTCGGATGCGCGGGCATAGCCGATGCGGTGCGGGCCGGTGAACAGGCTCTCGTACGAGTACCCCTTTGTCTCAGCCTTCTTGTTGAACATGTAGCCGTTGGTCGCCTCTTCGGCGGCAAGGATCTGCCGCTGCACCCATTCCCCGTACATCTGCCGGGCCTCGGCCCGCGTAATCCGATGCTCAGGTGCGGCGGCCTGTCCGGCGTCCTCGGCGGCCTGGGCTTCGCGGTCGGCGAGGCGCTGCCAGTACGCGGCGGCGGCCTCCGACTCGCGGAACTGGGCGAACTCCTCGTCGGATAGCTGCTCGATCTCCTCGTCGCTGAGCGCCCACCAGTCCCGGCCGCCCTCGCCGTCGCCTGCGAGGGCGCCCCACACGAGCGGGTCGGGGACGGCGCCCAGGACGTCGGCGAGGGTGTCGCGGTCGGTGAGCATGTCGGCCACGGGGTCGCCCGTGTCGGCCGGCGCGGGCAGGGGCGCGGCGTCGATGCCGTCGCGGCGGTCGAACTCGTCGGCGATCCGCAACAGCTCGTCGTCGGTGGCGTACTGCATGACCCATGCGAGCTGATCGTCGGACAGGTCGGCGAGGTCGTCGAGCAGGCGCCCGGCGGGGAACAGCGCGGCGAGCAGGTCGCGGCGGTGCGCCTCGGCGGCGAGCTGGTCGACGTCGTCGAGGCCGTGCTCGATGGCGTGCCGTACGCGCTCGGCGAGCTGGTCGTCGGACAGGCCGACCAGGTCCGGGCGCACGCCCGGCAGGCGGGCCGCGACGTCGCGGCGGTCCATCTCGGCGGCGATCCGCAGTGCGTCGGCGTCGTCGACGTGGCCGATGACGCGGCCCAGTTCGTCGTCGCTGAACTCGGCGAGGTCGTCGGCGAGGGTGCCGCCGGGGGCGGCGCGGTCGAGCAGGGCGGCGAGGTCGCGGCGGTCTGCCTCGGCCTCGATCCGTGCGTGAGCGCGGCTGTCGAGCAGGTCGGTATGGAGGGCGGCGGCGAGGTCGTCGTCGCTCATGGCGCGCAACGATGCTTCGTCGCCCGACCAGACGCGGGCGGCCTCTACCTGCTCGGGCGTCGCCTCTTCGCGCTTGACGGGGAGGTTTCCGGCGCCGATCCGTTCGCGTTCGCGGTTGCGGCGCAGGTCCGGGTGTGCGGCAAGGTGGTCGCGCATCACGCCCTGCCACTGGCGGACCTTCGCGCGGGCGAGACGCTGCGCCTCGGGGGTGACGGCGGCGGCCTCGCGGCGCTTCCACTTCCGTATGCCGCGCTCGATCTCCCTCTGTCGCTGCCCGGCTTCGTACCCGTCCGGGTCGCTGCGGGCCTGCTCGGTGCGGGTGAGGCCGGGCGAGTACATGCTGACGCTGTGGCGGCAGTTGGGGTGCTGGAGCCCGGCGGTGCGGGCTTCGTCGAGCGACCCGGCGACCTTGACGGACACCATGCGGCCGTCCTCGACCGCGTGCTCGGCCTCGACCGTACGCGCCCCGGCGGGCCCGCTGATCGTCAGCACCTTGCCCTCCCAGCGGCGGCACAAGGGGCACTCGCGCGGTGCGTCGGAGACGACGACCAGGTCGACCCCGGAGTCGCTGAGGGTGCGCATGTGCGCCTCGGTCGCGGCCCGCGCGGTCGCCGTGCGTACGGCCATCTCGGCGTACGTGCTGAGCTGCCAGCGACGGCCGGCCTTGTCGACGAACGCGCGTATGCCACGGTCGGCGAACGCCCTCATGGCGTCCTGTGTGGCCTGTCGGCGGGTGCCGATGCCCAGTAGGGGCGTGGCGGCGACGGACGCGACGACGTCCCGGAAGCCGTCGACGACGGCCCGCAGAATCGACCGGTGCGTCGCGGTGACGACGTCGACCGCTTCCTGTGCGAGGCGGTCGACCGACTGCGCGTTGGGGGTGCGGTCGTCGACCAGGGCGCGCGCGTCGTCGGACAGGGCGCCCAGCTCGGCGACCGCCGACCGGTGCCCGACGTTGTACGCCTCGGCGACCGCGTCGAACACTTCGAGCTGCGTCGCGCGGCCCAGCTCGTCGACGACGCCCTCAGCCGCCCGCCGAAGTTGTTGCACGGCGGCGAGCTTGGCCTCGACCCACCCCGGAGCGTCGAGCCCCTGGGCGAGCTGGCGCGCGATGATGCCCAACAGGCGCTCCTCGGCGCCCGCGTACAGGTCGCGCGTCCGCTCGGCCAACGGCTCGACCATGCCGGGGTGAATCGGCACGCGATCACCCCCGATCGGTTACGCGGCGAGCGGGTACGTACCGCCGGGGTCCGGCACAGTGCCCATGCCGGTCTCGCGCAGGATCGCGGCGGCCTCGGCGGCGACCGCCTGGTCGTCCCAGTCGGGGTGAAGGATCTGTACCCGCGTGGCCGTGCTGACGGCCTGCGCCCGGTTGAGCAGGTCGAGGGTCGTCGCGACGTCCATCGGCGACTCGGCGACCCCGTCGGAGAACTCAACCCGCGGTCGCTCTGCGGGTGCTTGGCTCCCGAAGTGCGCGACGTCCAGTTCGAGCAGCGCGCCCAGGATGTCGGCGAGCCCCTGCTTCCAGTGGCCGGCCTTCTTCCTGCGGGTGACCTCGGACTTGTCGTCGTCGCTGTCGACCTCGGTCGCCGTGCGCGCGGCGCCCCCGCCCTGGTCGAGGCCGAACGCGCGGGCCGCGTATCCGGCGGACTGCGCGGCCTGCCTCATCAGGGCCTCGGCAGTGCGCTGGTGCTCGTCGACGCGGATGTCGAACTGCGACAGAGTGATACCGCCGTTTTCGGTGGGCGGCATGTTGAGCTGGGCGTATACCTCGGCGTCCTCGTCGAACGTGGCGCCCCTTCCCGGACCGTTGGACCGGAGGTAGCCGTCGGGAACGAGCAGGCGCGCGCGGGCGAGGCGGATGTCACGCATCCATGACGTCCACACTTCGTCGAGGCTGTCGAGCTGGTCGTAAATCGGCGCCGCGTAGTCGCTGCGCCCCATCGGCGACGACCGGTGCAGCCTGTTGGGGGTCATGTTCGGGACGTAGGTGGCAGTGAGCTGCCGAATCCCCGTGAGCGTCGACTCACCGTCCGGTTCGAGGCCGCCGACCAGGGCGGCGGTGTCGGGGTGCTCGGCGAGCGGGACGCGCCGGCCGACGTTGTCGCCGCTGCCCTGGTAGAGCGCGTGCAGGATACGGCCGGGCTCGTGCCGCTCGATGTGCCGCCACACGACGCGCGTCGTCGAGCCGGACAGCTCGCGCCAAAAGCTCACGGCGGCGAGCATCCCCCAGCGCCATTCCGGGACGGCGTTGTCGGGCTGCACGGCGGTGAGTAGCGGCCGGTCGACCAGCTCGCGGTCCCACGTCGCCCGGAGGTAGACCCCGGACAGGGCGGCGGCCTGCTCGGCGGCGGACAAGAGGGCCTGCTGCACGTGCCCGTCGGCGATCAGGGTGTCGAGACGGGTCTGTGTCCGGGCGTCCTCGACGACGACGCGCGGCATGTTCGCGAACAGCATGTCAGCGGACGTCTGCGCGATGTCCCCGGCGAACGGAACGTGCAAGCGGGTATCGCGGCCGGGGCGGTGCGCGCTGCTGCGCCGGGCCCACAGGCGGCGGCGCGGCGTCTTCTGCTCGCGGCCGTAAATCCGGGCGAGGCGGTCGCGGTCCCCGGAGTACCAGGCGTCATCGACTGCGATCCGGGCGTAGTAGTCGGCCCACTCGGGCGGCGGCCACGCTGCGCCGTTCTCAGGAAGGGCCATCGTCGCTCACCTCCTGGTCGCCGTGGGCGGTCTCGCGCAGTGCGTCGGCGAGGTCGACCAGGGCGGCGCTTACCTGCGGCCACAGGGGGCGGGTGACGTCGATTTCGAGGTGCCCGGCGTCGGCGGTGTACGTACCGATGGAGAGGCGCACGGGCAGGGACACGGTCAGGCTGGCGGTATCAGCCACGGGCGGCCTCCTTCGGTCTGGCGGTGAGCAGGTGCCGCCACTCGTGCGCGGTCGAGTGGACGGCGTACCGGATCGCGTCGCAACTGTGGTCGTTGACCTTGAGCGGCTTGTCCTCGCCGCGCTCGGTCGCTTTTGGATCCCAGGAATAGCCGGGCATCTCGGAGAGCAGGCCGGTGCACGACGCGTGCACGACCAGGCGGTCGGCGGCGAGCAGGGACGCCACGCTGCGGATGCCGTCGGCGACCGTGTTGTCGGCGCGGGCGACTCCGGGGTGCCCGTCCTGCCAGAGCTGGGCAATGAAACTCTTCGCCGACGGGTCGATGAACGTCCACTCGGGGGTGACGTCGAGGGTGTCGAGCCACTTGCGGACGGCGGTGCTGTACTGGGCGTCGGTCATGGCGCGGTGTGTCTTGCGGCCGTCGTAGCGCCACTCTGCGCACGCGTACAGGCGGCCGTCGACGCCCAGTCCGAGCAGGATCGCGGCGAAGGGGTTGGTCGTGCCGTAGTCGATGCCGACCCACTGCCGGCGCATGGCCGGTAGCTCGGTCACGACGTGCCGGTCTTCGTCCCACTCGCTGTAGATCGCGCCTTCGGCCACGACCCACGCGCCTTCGATCATGCGTTTGCGCCACAGGCCGGTGTACTCCGCGGTGAGGTTGGCGACGTACTCGGCTGACAGGCTGGGGTTGTCGGCGAGCTTGAAATGCCACTCGCGCATGTCGAGTTTGGCGATCCGGTCGAGGTACTGGACCTTGAGCCAGTGCCTCGGCGAGTCGGGGTTCGTCGTGGCGTACAGCCTCGCGCCGGGGACAGACAGACGAGCGAGTAGCTGCGTCCAGAACGCCTCGGGCAAGAGGGTCGCCTCGTCGACGTACGCAAGCTGCGCGGTCAACCCTCGTAGGCGGCCCTCGGCGCGCGCGTCGGCGGCGCCGATCAGGTGCACGGTGCGCCCCAGGATCACGGCCGTGGTGGCGCCCCTGGTGTGCACGACGTGCCGTGCGAGGGGCCCGAACAGGGCGCGGTCCTGCAACGGTTCGAGGACGTTGCGTTCGATCGTCTGGAGGCTGCGCCCGACGATGATGATCAGGCCGGACGGTCCGGCCGTGGCGACGGCGATCACGAACGCGAGCAACGACGCGATGGTCTTCCCGCTGCGGACGCTGCCGTGCCACAGGTTGATACGGGCGGTCGCCTGCCCGATCGACAGGAGTTGCTTACGGGACAGGGGCAGACGGCGAAGGTCGAGCACGGCTCACCCCCCGGCGTCGCCCCCTGCGTCGTCGAGGGCCTGGTCGTCGTTGGCGGCCTGCGTCAGCGCCTCGCCGAGAGCGCCCAGCATGGAGCGCACCTGCCCGGCGTCCTCGCCGCCCTCAGCCGGGGCCAGGCGTAGCGAGGTACCGACGGCGGTCTGCACGGATGCGACGATCGCGCGTTGGTCGACGAACCGTGGTTGGGGGAGGTTGGCTGTCTGCCAGTGGCCCTCTTTGCCGGCGAACTCGCCGTGCACGGTGGGGGCGAAGAGCTGCGCCCGTAGCCGCTCTGCGTCGGTCTGTAGGGCGAGGGCGAGGGCGGCGCGGCGGGCGGCAAGGTCGGCGGTACGGACGCGGGTCGCGGCCTCGACCTGCTCGGCCCGGTCGAACGCGAGGGGCGGGTCGACCTGCCCGGCGATCTTGGACACGGTCGAGGGGGAGCGGCCGAGGGCGCGGGCGATCTCGTTGCGGGACTTCCCGGCGGCGTGCAGCTCGCGGACCTGGCGACGGTCGGCGTCCGTGATGGGGCGGGGGCGGGCCATGGCTCACCCCCTGGTCGGTCTACATCTCAAGGCGGTGTCGCACGGCCTCGGCCGCGAGGCGCCAACCGTTCTGCACGGGCGTCCCCAGCTCGCCCCACGCGGGCAGCTCGTCGCCGCGCACGTTCTTGTTGTCGGTGCTCTTGGCGTACGCCTCGTAGGCGTCCTGGGCGAGACGGTCGGTGGACGGACGGACTCTGAACACGGCGGGCCTTCCAGTCGGGGGGCACACGAAAACGCCCCGCTGGCGGTGGCCGGCGGGGCGCTGGGTCGGTGATTGTTTCCGGGCACGCCGGAGACGCCCCCGACAATAGGTCACGATCGGGTTACGGCGCAAGCGGGCTTCGTCGCGCGCGCGGGGCCGGGCCGCGACCGGTCGGCGCGGCTGCTGACGGCTGCGCCCCGCCTGCCGACAAATGGGCGGGCGGGGCGCGCTGCTGCTGCTCGCGTGTCGGCTACGGGCGGGCGTGCTGCTGCTGGGCCTGCTGACGCTGCGTGGGGTATGTCGGCTGCTGCTGCCGACGGCCGTCATCACTGCTGGTCAGGCTGCTGCCGTGGGTCCAGCGGGGGCCGTCGTGGTCGACCTGCGGAAGGGACTGCGGGCCGACGAACGGCGGCTTCTCGACGAAGCGGTACGACCTGAGTGTCGGCGCGGTGCCGACGGGGACCACCCCGTGATGCCACGCGGTCCGGTACATGTTCGCCACGATGCAGACGGCCGTCCGCATGGCGGCTGTCAGATCGTTGCCGGTCTCCATGAGCACGGCGAGGTCGCGCGCGAATTCGTCGTCGAGGCGGACGGACGGGCGGGTGCCGGCGATCGGGCGGGCGCGGCGCTGGGTACGCTGGGCTGGTGCAGCCATCTTGGGTCGCTCCTTGGTGGTGAGGGCCCGCCCGTATGGTCTGTGAGGGACCGGGCGGGCCCGTGCTCTGTCCGGGGTCTATCGGGGGTCGCGCTCGGCCGTGTGTACGGCGTCGGCGTCGGCGCCTTCGTCGCCCTCCCACAGGAAGATGCGGACGCGTTCGGTCGTGGCGCCGGTCTCGGTGAGCAGCTGCGTAGCGAGGCGGGCGAGGTCGGCCGGTGCTGCGTCGGAGTCTCCGACCTCGCGGTCGAGCCATGTGCCGTCGTCGAGCAGCTGGTCGATCCGCCATGAGTACCGGATGGGTGTCTGCGCTTGTACGGCGGCCCGCAGCGTCGCGAGGTACTGCTCGACGATCTCGCGGTGTTCCTCGGCCACGTCGGCGAGGGCGGCCTCGTACCGGGCGAGGGTGGCGCGCGGGTCTCCCCCGGCAGCGGCGTCCTGCTTCACCGCGACCGCGACCAGAGTGCCGGCGGCGCGCTGCCTCTCCTGCCGGATGAACTGGGCGACCCTGCTCGACGTGTAGCCGGTCGCCTGGGCGATTTCGTCGGGGCTCTTGCCACTGTGGCGCGCAACGTACGCGATCCGCGGCATGGCCTCGGTGATCGCCGTCCACGCGCCCCGCATGATCCGTACGTCGGTCAGGGTGAACGTGTCGGCGATCGTCTCGACCAGTTCGTCGTATCGCTCTTCGGGGACGTCGGCGCGCGACGCGGTCCGGTGGTCGCGGGCGAGGTTCACCAGGGCGGCGCGGCTGAGCGGGTCGGGGCGCTCCGTGCCGGAGTGCTGCCGCCCGGCCTCGGCGACCCTCTCGCGCTGCTCCTGCTCGTAGTCCTCGATGGCCGAGAGCATGTGCGCCGCGAACTGGCCCATGCGGCTTGTAGGTGTCAGCCTCCGTTGGTTGAGTTCGTCGGCGATCCGCTCGAACTTCTCGCGCTCGGCGCTGCTACGTGTGAGCCGGTGGACCTCGGCGGCCGTCCACCCCTCCGCAGTGGCCATGCCCTCGATGGCGGCCTGTTGGCCGGCGGGGTGCGAGGGCAGCGTCGACGGGTCGACGCGCTGGTACTCGGCGGCCGTGGGCTCGTCGGCCTGGTCGTCGTTGCGGGGCTGGTCGTTGCTCATCTTGGGCTCTCCTGCTGGTTGGGTACGGGGCCCGCCCCCGGTCGAGGGCGGGCCGGTCGGTCACGGGGTGGCGCGGCCGTCGAACAAGGCTCCCTGCTCGACCATGCCGTCGGCGACGAACAGGACGTCGTCGGCGGGCTGCTCGCCGATCCACTCGCCTCGCCATGTGCCCTCGGTCGCCTCGGCCTCGGTGACCAGGGCGGCGGCCGTGCGCATCTCCTCGGCGATCATGTCGTCGACGTCGAGGGTGGCGAACTCCGGGCAGATCGTCGGCGCGGTGGTACGCACGGCGGGCGGGCCGATGTGGAGGTCGGCGAAGCGGTGCGGGGCGCGGGGGTCGTGGTCGCACTGGTCGCCGTGCAGGGTGCAGCGGGCGGTCTCGGCGGCGGCAAGGGGGGTCTCGTCTGCGGCAATGGCGGCGCCGATGTTCGGGTCGGCCGCCTTCCACTGGTCAAGCGCAGTGCCCAGCTCGGCAAGAGCCGCGCGCCACTCGGGATCGGTCGCGTCCGGGTTCGTCCGCACACGCTCGGCGGCGCGGGTGCTGCGCTCGTAGGCGGACTGAGCGGTGGCCAGGGCCTGCGCGGGCGTCAGCTCGGACACGTACAGGCGGCGTCGGCTGAACCCGTTGTGCTTGCGGATGACGGAGCGGACCTCGGGCAGGGCCTGGGCGCGCGGGGTCATGTCCTGCCACGTTTCGCCGTGGACGCGGGCGATCTCCTCGCCGGTCGCGGGGTCCATGATCGTCCACCAGTCGGACGGCTCGTCGCGGACGGCGGCGGGGGCCTGCTCGGCGGCGGGGGCCGGGGCGTGGCCGGCGCGCTGAATCCAGAGGCGGGCGGCGCGCACCAGGGCGGCGGTGTGCAGCTTGCGGTTTTCGAGGATCGCCTCGGCGTACGCGCTGATGACGTGCAGCACGCGGGTGCTGGTCGCCTCGATCACGAGAGTCCGGCCCCGTCCTCGGTGGGCGGCGTCGAGGGTGGCGACGGTGTCGGCGTCGGCGATGGTCTGGGCGGTGAGGTGGTCGGCGAGGGCGCCGGGGATGGTCACGGTTGCCACAGTGTCGCTCCTGTGTCGGTGGTTGGGTGCCGGGTGAGGTCCGGCGGTCCTGCCGGGGTGAGGGCCCGTCAGGAGTTCCCAAGGTAGCGGCTACAGCAGCCGTTGCAGCAACGATTACAGCAGTCGTTACGGAACCGTGATGCGCGGGCCGGACACGGCGGTGCCCCAGGGGCCGACCACACCCCCAGGGCACCCACCCCGCCTACGCGGCCGGCACGCTGCGCCCCGCCTCCAGCGCGGCCACCAACCCCACCAGGGCGGGCCCCCGCCACGCCCTGCGCCCCCGCTCCGTGGTCACCGGGGCCGGGCACGACAGCCCGGTCGAGCAGGTCGCCACGGCGGCCCGCGGGTCGCCTCCGCCGTTGTGCACAACGATCCGGCCCGCCTTGCAGAACGGACACGGCTCGTCGAGCGTGACCGTCCTCGCCTCGCGTCCGAGCACACCCTCGACACGGCGGCGCGCGGCCCTGGCCACGGCGGCGATCCGGTCGGCCAGTACGACCGGCGTCCGGGCGAACAGGGCGCGGTCGTCCTGGTCGTCGTCGAGGGCGCGGCCCTCCAGCCACACGGTGGCCCAGTGCAGGCCATGCAGGCGCGACCCCACCGAGGCGATCGTCGCCGGGCCTGCGTCGCGGTACGTGGGCAAGTGCCACAGGCGCGGGTTGCTCGGGTCGCCGCCCAGGGTCCATCGGCCGTGCGGGTCGCGCGCGGGGAGCTGCACGCGCTCGGCGACGGCGTCGCACATCTCGAACACGTCGGCCTCGACCGCGAGGGCGACGTCGAGGGCGGCGAGGTTGAGCGGAGCGGGGTGCTCGCGGATGGTGAGCGGCAGGCGGCCGACGGCCGGGGCCTGGTCGTCGACCCGGTCGTCGGCGGCGAGCTGGTCGAGGAACCCCCGCCGCTCGTACGGCATCCACTCAGCGCGGCGCGGCGGCTCACCGATCGCCGACAGCAGGTCGCCCCACTGCTCGCGCACGGCAGCGAGGTCGGCCGCGGCCTGCGCGCGGGTCAGGTGGTCAACGGCGTCGGGGCGTATGTCGGGGGCGGGGGTGCTCATGGGCGCTGCTCCTAGCGGGTGGTCAGTCGTCGCACGGGTCGCTGCCGACGACGACGGGCACAACGACGGTGCCCGGTGCGCGCGGTGCCTTCGGCTTCTTCGGGACGGTCGGCACCTTCTGGGCGGTGCGCGGGGCGGGGGCCGGCCGGGGGCGCGGGGCGGCACACGCCGACACGGTGTCGCACGCGACGACGGCCCCGGCGCCGAGTACGACCAGGGCGACGGCGGCGGCTGTGGTGGTGCGGGTGGTGCTCATGCGGTGGGGTGCTCCTTGGGCTGGTCGTCGCCGAGTGCGTGGCGAACGTCTCTGGCGAGGTCGTGCCGGCCGCTGGCGTACGCGAGGTCGGTGGGGAGTCCAAGGTGCGGCCGGGGGTGGTTGGGGAGCGCGGCCCGGACGGCGGCAAGCTGCTGCTCGTGCTGCTCGCGTACGGCCTGCACCTCGGCACGGTGCCGCTTGCGCTCGGCGAACGCCTCGTGCACGGCCTTGTTGATGCCGTCGTGCATGGCGTTGACGACGCTGGCGAGGCGGGCCCGCTCCTGCTCGGCGGCCTGGGCTCCGGCCTTCTCGGCGCGGCGCTCGTCGTCGTTGCGCGCGGCCCGCACGCGGGCGTTGCTCCATGCCGCCTTGTACCGCTCGGCACGTTGCCGGTACGCCCTGATCGTGGCGTCGGCCTCGACGGCCCACTTCGAGCGGTTGGCCTCGGCCCGGTCGGCGCGGGCGTGGGCGGCCTGCTGGTCGGCATTGCGCAGCGTCCTGGCGGCCTGCCCGCACTCTTCGGGCGTCCACCCGTAGTGCATTCCGATCGTCGACCAGACGTCCGCCCAGTTCCGGGCGTCGCGGATCGTGGCGAGGGTGCGCACGGCCCGGTCGGCGCGCTGCCTCTCCGCAGCGAGAGCGATCTCGTAGTCGCGCTTCTGCTCGGCAAGGCGGGCCGTCGTCGAGTCGGCGGCAGCGAGGAACTGGGCGCGTACCTCGGTGTCGGAGTCGAGGGCGCGGCCGTCGTTGTCGAGGGCTTGCTCGATGCGGTCGGCGTAGACGGCTGCTGCGCCCTGGGGCGAGCCTGCGCGCATCCGCCGGGCGAGCCTGCGCACGCGGGATACGGCGGCCCCCACGTCGGCAACGTCCTCGACCACGCCACGGATCGGGCCCATGCCCGTACGGCCGGTCGCGACTTCGTGCATGTCGGCGATGGTCTTGCACGCGGCGAGGTAGTCGGCCTTGTACCGGTCGCGGTCGTGCTCGGCCTCAACGATGGCGGCCTCGGCGGCGGCGAGCTGGGCGCGGGCGCGTTCGAGGGCCTGCGTCGTACCCGCCATGGCGCGGCGGTTCTCGTCGGCGAGGCGCATCTCTTCGCGGGTGTGCTCGGCGAGTAGGGCGGCCTCGGCCGGGGTAAGGGCGCCGCGCAGTAGGCGGGCGAGCAGGACGTCGACGACGGCCCGCCGGTCGGTGCGGTCGCGGTCGCGGCCCTTGGGGGCGCGCTGGGTGGGGCGGGGGCTCATGTCTGTTCCTGTGCGTCGTCGAGGGTGAGGTGTCCGGGCGGGGCGGGGCGCGGCTGCTGGGCGAGGGCCCGCAGGGCGCCCCCGTGGGCCCGGACGTTGGGCGGCTGCTGCTTGCGCCGGCACTTCGGCCCGTATCCGTCGGGCGAGGGTGCGCGGAGCGGGCGGCGGCACGCCCGACACGTCCGGGCGGGGGTCACTCGGCGTCGTCCTGGCCGTGGTGGATGCGGCCGGGTTCGCCGGACAGGGCCCACGCGATCAGGCGTACGGCGGCGGCGAGCAGGGCGGCGAGGACGGCCACGTGCGCGATGGCGGTCATGACGCGGGCTGCTCCGCCTGCGCCTGGGCGTCGCGCAGCTCGATGGCGTAGCCCATGCCGGACCAGTTGTCGACCCCGGCGGCCTCCATGGCGGTCAGCATCGCGTCGCGCTGCTCCAGCTCGGCGACGCGCTCGCGGAGCCTGGCGGCTTCGGTGCGGGCGTCGTCGCGCTCGATCGCGGTCGTCGCGTAGAGGCGCACGGCGTGGTCGGCGCGGGCCTCCCACGTCAGGCCGCTGGGCTGCTCGGCGGTGGTGTAGTGGCCGGCCAGTCGGCGCAGACGGTCGGCGAGCCCCTGTAGGGCGCCGATGGCGGGCGCGCACTCCAGGTTGTCGGGGAACAGCTTGGCGGCGTCGTCGGCCTCGCGGGCGGCGTCGAGGTACGTGGTGCGGCGTACGGCTGCGTCGGTGAAGTGGTCGGGCGTGGTCGGGGTGTTCATCGGCCGGTCTCCGTGTCGGTCGTGGCGAGGGCCTGCTCTATGGCGAGGCCGTCGGCGTACGCGGTGACGATCTTCTGGGACTGCTCGTAGCCGGTGAGCAGGCCGCGGGTCGAGCGGGTGAGTCCCCATTGGGCGCGGACGTTGGTGCGCTGCGCCTCGATCAGGGCGGCGACCTGTCGGGCGTGCGCGGTCAGGAGGATGCGGGCGGCGGCGAGGGCCTGGTCGGGGGTGCGGGACAGGGACGTGTCGAGCAGGACGTCGCGGAGCGTGGCGAGCACCTGGTCGCGGTCGCCGTCGTTGAAGTCGAGGGCGTCGCGGACGGCTTCGCCGGTGAGTTCGCCCTCGAACTGCGGCGGGGCGCTGGGGGCCGGGGTGCTGGTGTCGTCGGCGGCGGCCTGGTCGTCGTCCTCGTATCCGGCGACCTCCCAGCGGCCGGCGTCCCGGTCCCAGATGACCGACCACATGTGGTGGTCGGTGAGGGTGCCGTCGAGGTCGATGCCGACCGGCGTGCCTGCGGCTTCGGCGGCGTTCAGGGTGTCGGCGATGTCCTGCCAGCGCTCGCGCTCGGTGCGCGGGGTGAACGGGGCGGCGGCCTGGTCGTCGGCGGCGCGGTAGGCGTCAGCGACCGATGCAGGCTCCTTGGCGTCGTGCACGGGGCACGGGCGACCGGAGTACCGGGCGGTCTTGCATCGGCCGGCCGGGGTGGTGAGCTGGTCGGCGAGCTGGCGCAGCATGGTGGCCGCGACCTCGCGGGGAACGCTGCTGACGATGTCGACGGCACCCGCCTTGGGAACGGCGACGATCAGGCTGTGCGTGTCGATCGAGGCGACGGAGACGCTGGACGGGATGCGGGTCATGGTGGGTCGCTCCTTGGGGTTCAGCGGTTGGTGTTGCGGGCCTGGTGGACGTTGTAGGGGCGGATGCGGGTGCCGCCGTGCGAGGTACACAGCTCGCCGGGCCGGGCCGTGCAGGTGGGGCACGGGTTGCGGATCGCCGGGAGGGCAAGGGCGGGCGCGGCTGCGGCGCTGGGGCGCGAGGTGGGGTTCGTGAGGGGGTCGGGCATGGGTCGCTCCTGCTCGGGGTGGGTGCTGGCCGCGCGCGCGTGAGGGCTGGCGCGTCCGGTCGCGGCGGGTCGTCTAGAACGGGGGCTCGTCGCCGTATCCCTGGCGGGGCTGCTGCTGGCCCCACGGGTCGCCCTGGGGCGTGTTGTAGCCCTGCTGGGGGTTCTGCTGGCCGTATCCCTGGGCGCGCTGCTGCTGGCCGTTCTGGGCGCCGTTCTTGGTGACCTGGGCGGTTGCGTTCTTGAGCGCGGGGCCGACGTCCTCGGCCTGCACTTCGTACGACGACCTGCGCTCGCCGTCCTTCTCGTACTGGCGCTGTCCGAGGCGGCCGACGACGATCACGCGGTCACCGCGGCGGATCGATTCTGCGACGTTCTCGGCCTGCTGGCGCCACACGCTGACGGAGAGAAAGAGGGGGTCGCCGTCCTTCCACTCGTTGGACTGGCGGTCGAACGTGCGGGGGGTCGAGGCGAGGCGGAAGTTCGCGACGGCGGCCCCGGACGGGGTGAAGCGCAGTTCGGGGTCGGCAACGACGTTGCCAACGACGGTGATCGGGGTCTCTCCGGCCATCAGGCGGCGGTCCTCTCGGGGGTGGTGCGGGTGGGAAGGGCCGCGACGCGGGCGCGGCGGGTGTGGTCGCGGTTGCACGGCCGGCACTTCCGCATCCCGTTGGGGTGCGACGGGGGGTAGGCGACGTGGACGTTCGCGGGGTTGGTGAGGTCGTGGCCGTTCGAGCACTTGGTGCGGCGGGCGTTGATCGCCGACGGGCCGGTCGAGCGCAGGACGTTGGTGCGGTGGTCGACGGGGTCGAGGTGGTCGTCGGCGACGCACCGTCGCACGCTGCACAGGTGGTCGAGTTCGAGGCCGGGCGGGATGGGGCCGTGGGTCTGCTCGAACCCCCAGCGGTGCGCAGCGTGGGTGCGGCCGTCGGCCCAGAACCGGCCGTATCCGTCGCGGTCGAGGGATTCCTCGGGCCAGAGCTGGCAGGGGGTGGTCAGTCCGGGCGGGATGGGGCCGGGGGTGGTCTTGGCGGCGAATCGCTCGGCCGGCGTCGAGGTGCTGCGTGCCATCGGGACGTACCTCCGGGGGATGCGCGGCTGACCTACGGGATGTGTGCTGGCGAGGCAGAAACGTATCTGCCGAGACAGAAAGCTAGCAGGCGGGGGGCGCGATGTCGCGGGGGATGCGCCCCCCGGTTCCTGCGGGACTATGCGGGCTGCCCGGCCTGGTCGAGCGGGGTGATCGTCCACCCGTGCTCGCGCAGCTCGGCGACGATGCGCGCGGCGACGTCGTCGGCCTGGTGCTCGTGCCCGGCGTCCTCGACGGCGGCCCGGATGACGGCGGCCACGGCCGGGGGAATCACCGCTGCGCCCCGGTGATGTGCCGGGCGCGCTGCCGGTTCTCGGGCCGGACGTTCGCGGGCGGGGTCATGAGCGTACGGGCGTGCTGGCGGGCCTCGGCGGCGAGACGGCGGCGGCGGGCGTCGGCCTCGGCGCGGTCGCGGGCGGCCTGCTCGGCGGCGGCGCGGTCCGCTTCGGCGCGGGCGCTCATCCATGCGAGCCACGTGCGGTGACGGTCGTCGGTGTCCGGCCGGTAGGCGGGCGGGGTCGGCGGGTGCCCGTCGGCGGCGAGCTGCTGCTCGGCGGCCCGCTCGGCGCGCAGCGCGGCCCCGTCGACCTCGCGGAGCGTGCGCCACCGGTCCCAACCCTCGTGCTCCTGGAAGATCACGTACGCGCCCTTGCCGGCCAGCTCCTCGACCTTGCGGCGGGCGCGCTTGCGGTCCGACGTGCGGATGACGACCGGGACGTCGGGGCAGTGGTCCCACGACGCTTCGACGCGCCACGCCTTGACGTTGCGCGTGCTGTCACCGGTTGCGGCCTTGCGGTGGTACGTGCGGGCCTGCTTCGGGGTGGGGCTCATGCTGCGGTCTCCTTCACACGGCGGGCGTGGGCGACGACGGCGTCGTCGACGCGGCAGGGGTGCGGCTGGCTCATCGGCCGCGTTCCGATCGGGTCGTTCCGGCGGGGGCTGATGCGGCGGGAGCGGCACGGCTGGCCGGCCGACGCCTGGCACCAGGTGCACGGGACGTCGAGCGGGTCGGGGAGTCCGGCGACGGCCAGGCGCTCGCGCTCGGCGCGGTCCGGCCGGTACGTGGCCAGTGCCGCGCGCACGGTCCGGGGGACGTAGTCGCCGAGGGCGGCAAGGCGGCGGGCGGCCTCGGCGTCACGGGCGGCCCGGACGGGGCTCGGGCGGCCCTCGATGGCGAGTTGGGGCGCGGGTGCGAGGGCGCCGACGGCGACGGCCTGCCGGGTGGTGCGCAGCGCGGCCCGGTACGCGGCTTCGTTGTCGGGGTCGACCGCGGGGGCAGGGTCGTGGTGACGGCCGATCACGTCGGCCCGGTACGTCTCCCACGGCCCGCCAATGTCGCTGGGCTTGATCGGGTACGGCGACGTTGCGATGTGCCGGGCGGCCACCTGGGCGGCGTCCCACGACCGGTCGGGGCCGTCCGGGTGCCGGGCGGTGGCGGGAACGTGGGCGAGCAGGACGGACCACTGGTTCAGCCGCTCGCCGGCGGCGGCCTTCGACTGGACGGCCCGCTCGGGAGCGAGCTTGTCAATCCAGGCGAGCAGGGCGGCTATCTCGGGGCGCTCCATGGCGGGTTACTGCTCCTCTGCGAGTAGGTCGGCGTACCAGTCGGATGCCTGGGCGGCGCGGCCGGGACGCTCAGCGGCGGGGAAGGGAACGACGTTTGAGCGGGCGGGTACGGCCGGGGCCGTGGCAGGCACCGTGCCGGGCTCCGGGGCGGGCGGTAGCGCCTGCCACGCCCGCAGGAAGTACCGGGCGTGAGCGACGCCGTTACGGGCCCGCTGGGCGGCCTGCACGGCGGCGGCGGCAAGCATGTCGGGCCCGCTGCGCTTGATCAGGGCGTGGACGGCCAGCCACTCGGCCGGGGTGAGCGTCCATGCGGGGTAGACCTCGGCGGCGGTGATCCGGTCGACGACCGGCCGGGCGAACTCGGGGACCACTGCGACCCGGACGTCGCGCGCGTTCACTCCCTCACTCACTCGTTCGTTTGTTTTAGAGGAGGCCCGCGCGCGCGTAACACACTCTTCGGAGTGCTCTGGCCAAAGGTCTAGGGGACCGGATTCCGGCCCTACTAGGGGGCCGGATCTCGGCCCCCTAGCGTCTAGGGGGCCGGATTCCGGCCCTATAGCGTCGGCGGGGTGCTCTATGGGGCCGGATTTCGGCCCCCTACGCGTCTTCGGGGCCTCTATGGGGCCGGATTCCGGCCCCCTAACCCGCTGGTAACCGACCGCTCCGGGGATCTTGTACCGGGTGGCGCGGCTGCCCTTGGCGGGCTCGTCCTCGACCAGTTCGCCCGTGGCGAGGGCGGCGTCGACGGCGGCCCGCGCGGTCGACCTGCTCACGTTGAGCCGATGCATCACATCGGGCGTGCCCATGCTGGCCGTGGCGTCCGGGCCGGTGACCTCCTCGGCGACGGCGAGCATCACCAGGCGCGCATTTCCACGGGTCTTGGAGTGGGCCCACACCCATGCCCGTGCATCGTCGCTCACCGGTCGGCCTCGGCGGCGAGCTGGGCGGCCCACTGGTCGAGCAGGCCGGTGCGGGCGGCGGCGAGACCGACGCACTTCGGGCACCACGAAAGGCCGGCGGGCGGGGTCTCGGGCGCGGGGTCGATGATCACGGCCGGGCTGTGGGTGACGTCGTGACCGTGGGTGCCGCACTCACCCTGTCGGCCGGGCATGGGCCCGTCCTCGCGCATGATGTGCAGGCGGCGCACCTGGGCGGCCCGGCGGCCGGTGCGTGCGTTGTATCCGCGGTAGAACGCCCTCATGGGGGTGTTGCTCCTGTCGTGCTGGGGCGCCTGGGGCGAGGGGGCTGTCACCTCGCCCCAGGGCCGTTCAGGGGGTCGTACGGCGGCGTGCGGGCTGGTGCTCGTCGCACCGCCACCCGCACGGGTACGGGCGGGCGGGACGGCCGCACTGCGGGTTGCCGTCTGTGCAGCGCGGCGGCCCGTCCTTGGGCGGCGCCATGCTCACGGGGTGGGCTCCGTGGCCGGGGCGGGCGTCGGCTGGACGGGCGCGAGGGCCGGCAGGTGCTCGGCGAGGGCTCCCGCGCGCCATGCGGCGGCGACCAGGGCGTGACCGCTGAGCGGCTGCGCCTTGCTGCCTCGGGTGTAGGTGAGCCGGTACGACGCCGCTTTCGACGGCCGGATCTCGACGCCCGGTACCTTGTGCATCACGCCGGACGCCTCGTCGACGAACTCGGCGGTACCGGCCGCGTTCACCTCGTTGAGCACCCTGCCCAGGAAGCCGGGGCGCACGGTGGTGATCACCTGGGCGGGCACGAACTCGACAACGTGCTCGCTCGGGAAGTTGTCCCGGACCCACACGCGGAACGCCTCGTCGTCGACGACCTGGGCGGCGCGTTCCCCCGGCTTCCGGGACGACGAACCGATCTTCGTTCCGTCGGGCAACAGGGCGTCGACGGTGGGCGTGGCACCTGCCTTGTACGCCTTGTCGAGCAGGTTGTCGGCGGCCTTCTTGGCCTCGCCGTACGCGTCCTTCACTTCGGCGAGCAGGGCGCCGAGAACGGCCTGTCGGGCCACGGCATCGCGGACGACGGTCGGGTCGGGTGCGGGCGGCTTGCTCGCTGTCTGCTCGGGCTGCTCGGTCACTTCGCGCCCCCGTTCTCGATCATGACGCGGAACGCGTCGAGCTGCTGGGCGTGGGCCTGAGCGATCGGGAGTCCGTAGACGCGCTCGAAATCGGCGTCGAGCGTGGGGAGGTTGGCGCGCGACGCGGCGAGCCTGAGCGCGTTCTCGGCCTCGTCGGCGGCCTTCGCCGGATCGGTGGGCGGGGCCTCGGTCGAGGCCGTGCTCGCCCCGGCGGCGGCGTGCTTCGCGTGGGCGATCCGGTCGAGGCGGGCGAGGAACGGCTCGGTCGCCCCGGCCTGCTTGGCGCGGGCCCGCACGGCGGCGAACGCGTCGGGCGAGGGTGCGGCCTGCGCGTCGGCGAGGAACGATTGGGCCTGCGGGGAGAGGCTGGCCTCGGGGTCCGCAACGGTCATGTCCGGGGCAGGCGGCGGGGTTTCCCACGGGCCAGGCTCGGCCCGCTCGCTGCGGCGCGGCTGCTGGGCGGGGCCGGCCGAAGGCTCCTCGCCGGTCGGCTCGGGTACCGGCTCGGGCTTCACCGGCTCGTCCTCGGCGGCGGCGGCCTCGGGGTCCTTCGGCGCGGTGTGCACGGCCGACCACTGCACGACCGGACGGCGCGACCCGTCGTTGTAGAGGGACAGGCCGAACCCATCGCCGAGATTCACGGCGCACCGCTTGAGTGCCTGGGACAGGGCCGTCTTCATGGCCATGTCGTGAGCATCGCCCAACGACGGCTGGTTCCGGCTGTCGCCCATGGCCGCGTCCTCCCACAACGACAGGGCACGGCCGTCGGGCGTCTTGACCGTGAGGCGCGCCTGAGCGCGGTAGATCACGGTCCACCGGCCCTTGCTGATCTCGCGTTCGGACACGCAGACCAGTTCGAGCGTTTCGGTGCTCCACCCGGCGAAACCGAAGACGCGGTTGAGCCACCGGCGGACGTCCCACGCCTCAACGTGCGACTGCCGGTTGAGGGTCTGGACGCGGCTCGGGTTGATCGGGGCGAGCAGGGTCGTGATCTGCTCGGCCGTGAGGTCGCGCGGGCCCGCGGTTTGCTCGACGGCCGTGGGGACGGTGGCGAGGTGCCCCGTAAGGGCGGTGGGAAGGGTTGTGACGGTCATGCGGCGGGGGTCTCCTTGACGAGCGGGCCGAAGTGGGCGCGGACCTCGGCGTACGTCCACGGGTAGGACGGGCCGGTGCCTGCGTCGGCGGGCGTGATCGGGTGGGGGCAGGCGAGGACGGGGTCGCCCCCGCGACGGCGGCCGGTGTCGATCCACCGGTCGCCGTCGCGGTCTACGTAGGTGCTCACGCGGGCCGTTCCGTGCTGGCGCGGTGGCGGATGTGGGCGGCGCACCTGGTGATCTGTCCGGCGAGGGTGATCGCTTCGTCGGGCTGGTACTCGGGGTCGGGCTGCGGCGGCAACTCGTTGAGCACGGCCTCGCGGGTGCCGTCGGCCTCGGCCGCCCGCATCGCCCGGTCGAGGTCGCTCGCGTCCTCGCTGACCTCGGCGTGGTCGAGGCACAGCACTGCGGCGGCGTGGGCGATCAGGAGCAACCCGACTTCGGCGGGGTCCTCGGCGTACGCGACGGCCAGGTCGTCGAGCAGGACGTCGGAGATACCCGCGACGGGCAGGCGGACCGCCTTGCCGTCGACGGTGAGCTGAGGCCGGATCATCGGCGGGCCCCCGTAGCGGTGTCGAGGCCCAGGGCGGCCGGGGCGACCGGCTCGTCGAGGGCGAGCTGTCCGGTGCGGACGGTGTAGCGCTGGGGGGCGGTCCAGTCGGCGTCCGGGAAGAAGTGGCGCAGCAGGCGGAGCGCGGCGGCGCGGGCGTCCGCGGTGGGGATGAGCTGCTGCGCAAGGTCGTTGATGAGCAGCACGCGGGTGCACGGCTCGTCGTCGAGCGTCGCGGGCACGGTGCGGATCTCGGCGGTGCCGGGGGCGATCCTGTGGAGCTGGGCGTCGAGCGCGGCGGTGCGGGCGAGGTGCTGGCGGCCGGCGCGGGCACCGTGGATGGCGCGGGCGGGGCCTCGGCGGTGGGTACGCTCGTGGGCGTTCACTGGTACGTGTCTCCTGTCCGTACGGGTGGCGTGGGGTCGTCGGGTCGCATCCGGCGGCCCCTTCGGGGTTTCAGGCGGCGGCGCGGTGGACGGCCTGCTCGCGGCGTGCCTGCTCGCGCTCCAGGCGGCGGCAGATCAGCTCGTGCTCGGGGGAGAGGCGCCCGGCGGCGCGGTCGCGGGCGATGCGGACGCGGGCGCGGTCGAGAACGGCGCGGGCGGCGGCGATGGCCTGGTCGCGGGGGATGATCTCGCCGTTCATATGGCGGTCTCAGCGTCGACGTGGGTGTAGAGGTGCGAGGCCGAGATGCCGACGACGTCGGCGACGCGGTCGGCGTGGTCCCCGCGGGGGGCGCCCACACCGTTCCAAATGCGCCACGCGGTCGGCGCGGAAAGCCCCGCCTTGCGGGCGAGTTGGGCGGGGCGGATGATCCCGCGCCTGGCGGCGGCGGTGTGCAAGAGGCTCCGGTCGTACATGGCTATGCCGCGTCCTTTCTGTCATGACAGCTAGCTGCCGAGACAGAAAGTAGCACCTTTCTTTCAAGTTCGAAAGCTAGCGATGATCACCGAAGCGGAACGCGCGTTGACAGGCCGTTATCGGGCATACGAGAATCGCTCAGACGTACGAATCAGCGGGGTCCGTACGGGGCAAACTCGCACGCCAAAGGGGGCGATATGGGACGAAACGCCGTGTCCGAAACCTGGCGTGCCCAACTACCGGCTGGCGCGCTACATTTCAACCATGAAAGAAAGCAAGCGCCGCGCTACAACCGCCCACGCCTCCCAAGCGTCCACGCCTGCCGAGTTCGGCAGATGGTTGGCGAGCAGACTCGAAACGCTCGGGTACGACATCAGCGGCCCTCGCAGCGGCGGACGCAGCAAGTTCGCTGAAGCGTCCGGGCTGAGCCCATCCACGGTCGGGCGCCTGCTCAAGGGCGATCTACCGACCGACGTCCGGCTCCTACGGACCCTCGCCGAAGCCGTACGCACGCCCTATCCCGAGATCCTGGTGCGCGCCGGCGTCCTCACCTCCGCCGAGCTGCAAGCCGTTCAACGACCTACCGCGCCGCCAGGCGGCCCCCTCACACCCGAGCAGGCCGCCGACGAACTCGGCATCGACGACCCCGCCGAACGCAGAGTCTTCGTGAACCTCACCGAGACGCTGCGACGCACCACAACGCACGACGACGGCGAGCAACAACTCGCCGACTGAGCAAGGAGGCACCCCGCATGACCCGACTGTCCCGACGCCTCTACCCCACGTCGGTCACCGCCATAGCCGGCGGGGCCGCGGTCGGACTGGCCGGAGTCCTGCTGGAGTCCTTCCCCGTCTGGCGCATCGGCATCCTGCTCGCCGTCGTCGCCCTGCCCAGCCTCGGCTACGCCCTGATCTACCGCGCCGCCCAGGCCAGCAACGCCCAGCTCGCCGCCGAGCACACCGCCGGCTATCAGCTCGCCCTCTATCACGTATCCCTCGGACTTCTCGACGCACCGGCAGCACCGCCGGACGGCGGCGAAGGCGTCGGGCAGGCGGACACACGGGGCCTCGCCATCGTGCGCACCCTGCCCGACAGCGCGCGGGCCATCTGTCCGCGCGACGGAAAGGACACCACCCACACCAGGAAAGCGGTATGACACCAGCGGAAACACCACGCACATTCCACGGCCGACCACTCGGCGACGCCTGGATCGCGTACATCAGGGTCTCGACGTGGCGTGAGGAGAAAATCAGCCCGGAGCTACAGCGCAGCTCCATCGACGCATGGGCCGCGAGTGTCGGCGTCCGGATCATCGACTACGTCATCGACCTCGACGAGAGCGGCCGGCACTTCAAGCGCCAGATCACGAAGTGCGTCGAGCGCGTCGAAGCAGGCGAGGCGAAGGGCGTCGTGGTCTGGCGGTTCAGCCGCTTCGGCCGCAACCGGACCGGCAACGCGGCCTGGCTCGCGCGCCTGGAGGCCGCCGGCGGGCAGCTCGAATCGGCGACCGAGCGCGTTGACGCCCGGACCGCCGTCGGCGAGCTGCAACGCGAAATGATCTTTGCTTTCGGCAACTTCGAGTCGAACCGGGCCTCGGAACAGTGGAAGGAAACCCACACCTACCGCGTACAGGAACTGCGGCTGCCCGCCACCGGGCGCCCCCGCTTCGGCTATATCTGGCACCCCCGGAAAATCCCGGACCCGGCATCGGTTACCGGGTGGCGACTCCAGCCGGAGCGCTACACCCACCACCCCGACTACGCGTCCGTCGTAGAGGAGCTGTACGAGCGTAAAACCGAGGATCACGACGGATTCAAAAGCCTTGCACGCTGGCTCACCAACGTGCTGGACATCACCACCATGCGCGGTAAACCATGGTCGACACCGGCCGTACAGCGCTACCTCGACAGCGGGTTCGCCGCCGGCCTACTCCATATCCACGACCCAAAATGCCTCTGCCCGGCCAGATCCGGGAAGACCAGCAAATGCAGCGAAGGCCGGATGCTGTATGTCCCTGGGGCGCAGCCAGCAATCATCACCCCCGACCAGTGGCAGGCATACCGCGACCACCGCGAGCAGACCAAAACCACCCCGCCCCGCGCCCGAATAGCCACCTACGCCCTCTCCGGACTACTCCGACACGGCACGTGCAAATTCCACGCCAGCATGGCGTCTGGGCAGTCCAAAGGTAGCAAGGTGCGCGGGAAATGGGTGGTCTGTTCACGGCACAAATACGCCGTGAAAATCGATTGTCCTAGGGGGATCAACGTCTCCAGAGAACAAGTCGAGTGTGACGTGAAAAATTGGCTCCGCGTCGAGGTGGCGGGTGATGTAGCCGCGCTGAACACGGACCCGTTGTCGGCAGACGAGGCGAAAAAGGTCGTCACTCAAGCCCAGGAAAAAAAGACGCGGGAATTCCTGCAAAAGGAGTTGTCCCGCATAGAGTCGGCTATTGATCGGCTCGTAGAAGACCAAGTCATGAACCCTGAGAAGTACCCTGGGCAGAGCTTTGAAAGGGTCCGCGACAAGCTCGTCTCCCGCAAGGCCGCAATCGTGGCCCAGGTGGCGAAACTCGGGCAGCTCGACGCCCGCGCGCTGCCGATGCGCGAGGACTTCCGGCTACTGGCCGCCGACCTGCTCGGCCTATGGGATCTCATGCAGCCGGTCGAGGTGAATGCCCTGCTGCGGAAGATCATCCGCAGGGTGGTGCTGCATGACATCCGCGACGAGGCCGGGGAAATCCTCTCGGTGCGCACAGAGATCCATCCCACGTACGAGCCCGACCCCTGGCCGGCCCCAGCCGCCAGGCGGCTGACCAGCTGAAACGCTCGTGCCCCTTTAGACACACTGTCTGGCGTGTATGCGTCTAAAGGGGCACGGTGCCAACGGAAAGCCCCGCCCGTACGCATCATGTCGTACGGGCGGGGCCTGGTGAGCTGCTAGGCAGCCATCCCACGAGCGATCATCACTGCCACGGAGC
>NZ_JAKRGC010000489.1 GCF_022347745.1 Streptomyces sp. OfavH-34-F | reverse complement strand
GCCCGCCATCGCGCCGGCCGCCGCCGCGCCCGCGGCGGGGGTGGCCAGGCCCAGGGCGAGCAGCGCTCCACCACCCGCCTCGCCGAGCCCGGCGGCGATCGCGCTGTACTTCGGCGGGTGGAAGCCCATCGCCTCCATGGCCGCCGTGGTGCCCTCCACTCCCCCGCCGCCGAACCAGCCGCCGAGCTTCTGCGCGCCGTGCGCGCCGAGCACCGCGCCGGTGCCGACGCGCAGAAGGAGCAGTCCGAGGTCGTGCCGGTTGACGCAGCCCATGGGAGTTCTCCGGAGGGTGTCGGGGCCCCGCCCGCGACGGGGCGGCCTGGATGCCGTACGCCACCACTCTCCGCGCCCCGCGCCGGTCACGGATCGCGTTGTTACGCCGTCCGGGCGTGAGCCGCGGCACAGTGCGACGAACGCCATTGTGCAACTTGTTGCACAATGGCGCGGCGGTGGTCTAGAACTGGGGCGACCCCACAGCGAGGAGCCTCCGCATGTCCCCGTACCCGCACCTTCTGAGCCCGCTCGACCTGGGCTTCACCACCCTGCCGAACAGGGTGCTGATGGGGTCGATGCACGTCGGCCTGGAGGAGGTCGAGAACGGCTTCGAGCGCATGGCGGCGTTCTACGCCGAGCGCGCCCGGGGCGGCGTCGGCCTCATGGTCACCGGCGGCATCGCGCCCAACGAGCGGGGCTGTTCGTTCCCGGGCGGGGCGAAGATGACCACCGAGGCGGAGGCGGCGGAGCACCGCCTGGTGACCGGTGCCGTGCACGCGGCGGGCGGGCGCATCGCCCTGCAGATCCTGCACTTCGGCCGGTACGCGCACCACCCGGACCTGGTCGCGCCGAGCGCGCTGCGGGCGCCGATCAGCGCGTTCACCCCGCACGCCCTGACCGACGACGAGGTCGAGGCGACGATCGACGACTTCGCCACGGCGGCGGCGCTGGCCCGGAGCGCCGGGTACGACGGCGTCGAGATCATGGGCTCCGAGGGCTACCTGATCAACGAGTTCATCGCCTCGGCGACCAACCACCGCGAGGACCGCTGGGGCGGCTCGTACGAGAACCGCATCCGCTTCCCCGTGGAGATCGTGCGCCGCGTCCGCGAGCGGGTCGGCGACGACTTCATCATCATCTACCGGCTGTCCATGCTGGACCTGGTGCCCGGCGGCTCCTCGCTGGAGGAGGTCGTGCACCTGGCGCGCGAGATCGAGGCGGCGGGCGCGACGATCATCAACACGGGCATCGGCTGGCACGAGGCCCGTATCCCCACCATCGCGACCTCGGTGCCCCGGGGCGCCTTCACCTGGGTCACCGAGAAGGTGCGCGGGGCGGTCTCCGTACCGCTGGTGACGAGCAACCGCATCAACACGCCGGAGACCGCCGAGCAGATCCTCGCCTCGGGCCGTGCGGACATGGTGTCGATGGCCCGGCCGTTCCTCGCCGACCCGGACTTCGTCGCGAAGGCGGCGGCGGGGCGCGCCGACGCCATCAACACCTGCGTCGGCTGCAACCAGGCGTGCCTGGACCACATCTTCAGCGGCAAGGTCACCTCCTGCCTGGTCAATCCGCGCGCCTGCCACGAGACGGAACTCGTCCTGTCGCCGACCCGCACCCGCAAGCGCGTCGCCGTCGTGGGCGCCGGACCGGCCGGACTCGCCTGCGCCGTCACCGCCGCCGAACGCGGCCACGCGGTGACCCTCTTCGACGCGGCCGACGAGATCGGCGGGCAGCTGAACGTGGCCCGCCGGGTGCCCGGCAAGGAGGAGTTCAACGAGACCCTCCGCTACTTCCGCACCCGGCTCGCCGAGGAGCGGGTCGACCTCCGGCTCTCCACCCCGGTCGGCGCCGCCGATCTGGCGGACTACGACGAGATCGTCCTGGCGACCGGGGTCACCCCCCGCACCCCGGCGATCCCCGGGGCCGACCATCCCAGCGTCGTCGGCTACCTCGACGTACTGCGCCACGGAGCACCGGTGGGCGACCGGGTGGCGATCGTCGGCGCGGGCGGGATCGGCTTCGACGTGGCGGAGTTCCTGACGGACGGCGGGGATGCGGCGAGCCAGGACCCGGCGGTGTTCTTCCGGCAGTGGGGCGTGGACACCGCGTACCGCGAGCGCGGCGGTCTCACCGCCCCGGAGCGCCCGAAGACCACCCGGACCGTGCATCTGCTCCAGCGCCGGACGAGCAAGGTGGGCGCCGGTCTCGGCAAGACCACCGGCTGGATCCACCGCACCGAGCTGCGCCACCGCGGGGTCACGATGACCGCGGGCGTCACGTACGACCGGATCGACGACGAGGGCCTGCACATCACGGTCGACGGCGAGCGGCGCCTGCTGCCGGTCGACACGATCGTGCTGTGCGCCGGCCAGGAACCGCGCCGGGACCTGTACGCGGAACTGCGCGCCGCGGGCCGCGAGGCACATCTGATCGGCGGCGCCGACGTGGCGGCCGAACTCGACGCCAAGCGCGCGATCCGGCAGGGCACGGAACTCGCCGGAGCGCTCTGACCCGGGTGGCCGGGCGGTCGCCGGACCGCCCGGCGGCCGGCCGTCCCTAGGATGCAGCCCATGTCACTGCCGCACGCGATCCTCACCGCCCTGCTGGAGAAGCCCTCGTCGGGTCTGGAGCTGACCCGCAGGTTCGACCGGTCGATCGGCTACTTCTGGTCCGCCACGCACCAGCAGATCTACCGGGAGCTGGGCAAGCTGGAGCAGTCCGGGCAGATCAGGGCGCTGGCCCCGGCGCAGCCGGCGCGGGGGCAGAAGAAGGAGTACGAGGTGCTGCCCGCGGGCCGGGAGGCGCTGTCCGCCTGGGTGGCCCGCCGGGAGGACCCCAAGCAGGTGCGCGATCCGCTGCTGCTGCGGCTGCGCGCGGCGGCGGTGGTCGGGGCGCCGGGCCTCGACGCGGAGCTGCGCCGCCATCTGGGGCTGCACCGGCGGCAGCTCGCGGAGTACCTGGAGATCGAGGCCCGGGACTTCCCGCCGGAGCGGGACGCGCCCGAGGACCGGCTGCGGCATCTGGTGCTGCGCGGCGGCATCGACCTGGAGAACTTCTGGATCGGCTGGCTGACCCGGGCACTGGCCGACTATCCGGCCGCCGCCCCGGGCCCCGCGTAGGGCGTACGGCGGTCAGCTCCGCCCGGCGCCGACCCGGCGCCACCGG
>NZ_JAKRGC010000488.1 GCF_022347745.1 Streptomyces sp. OfavH-34-F | reverse complement strand
CCGCCCCGGCGGCGGACGCGGCCTGACCGGCGTCACCGAGCGCGCCCTGCTGCTCGGCGGCACCGCCGGGGCCGGTCCGCGCGACGACGGCGTGTGGCGGCTGTCCGCCCGCCTCCCCCTGCCCGGTCCCGCGAAGGAGCGACGATGAGCCGGACGGTCCGGATCGTGCTGGCCGACGACGAACGGATGGTGCGCACCGCGCTGCGGGCCATCCTGGACGCGGAGGACGGCCTGGAGGTCGTCGGCGAGGCCGCGACCGGCGCCGAGGCGGTGTCGGTGGTGCGGGCGCTGCGGCCCGACGTGGTGCTGATGGATGTGCGGATGCCCGAGACGGACGGCATCCGGGCCACCGAGCAGATCCTCGCCGGTCTCGACCCGGCCCCGCGCGTCGTGGTCGTCACCACCTTCGAGCACGACGCCTACGTGTACGAGGCGCTGCGGGCCGGGGCCGCGGGGTTCCTGCTGAAGCGGGCGGCGGCGGAGGAGCTGGTGCGGGCGGTACGGCTGGTGGCCTGCGGCGACTCGCTCCTCTTCCCGTCCGCGGTACGGCGGCTCGCCGCCTCCTTCGGCCCGGCCCTGCGGCCCCCCGCCCCGCCCTGGGCCGCCCGGCTCACCGAGCGGGAGGCGCAGGTGCTGCGGCTGATGACGGCCGGGCTGACCAACGCGGAGATCGCGGACCGGCTGGCGGTGGGCGCGGCGACCGCCAAGTCGCATGTCGCGGCGGTCCTCGCGAAGACCGGTACCCGCGATCGCACCCAGGCGGTCATCGCGGCGTACGAGTCGGGGTTCGTCACCCCCGGCTGACCGGGGGGCGGACCTCTTCCCGCGCGTGCTTCCGCACATGAGGAATCGGTGAGAAGCCGCACAACCGGGAACGAAGCGCCCGGGCCCGCTCGTCCCCGGAACGGGATGAACAAGACGATCAGGCGCGCCTCGGTCTTCTGCCTGCTGCTGGTCCTCGCCCTCCTGGGCCGGGCGACCTGGGTGCAGGCGTACCAGGCACGGGCGCTCGCAGACGACGACCACAACCGGCGGAACACGATCGCGCGGTACGCGCAGCCGCTGGGCGACATCATCGTGGCCGGTTCGCCGGTCACGGGCTCGAAGCGGACGGAGGACGGCGATCTCGCGTACCGGCGCACCTACCGCCACGGCGGTCTCTACTCGGCCGTGACCGGCTACGGCTCGCAGGCGTACGGCGCGACGCAGCTGGAAGGGATCTACGGCTCCGTGCTCGACGGGACCGACGACCGGCTGAAGTCCCCGCTGGGCCTGCTGACCGGGAAGAGAGCCGCGCCCGGCGACGTGGTGACGACGATCGATCCGGGCGTCCAGAAGGCCGCGAGCGAGGCGCTCGGTGGCAAGAAGGGCGCGGCGGTGGCGATCGACCCGGGCAGCGGGCAGATCCTGGGCATGGTGTCGACGCCGTCCTACGACCCGTCGTCGATCAGCGGGACGGACGACGGCGCGACCTGGCGCGAGCTGCTCGACGACCCGGACAAGCCGCTGGTCAACCGGGCGCTGCGGCAGCCCCTCGCGCCCGGTTCCACGTTCAAGCTGGTGGTGGCGTCCGCCGCGCTGGAGTACGGGCTCTACGACTCGGTGGACGAGCCGACGAAGAGTCCCGCCCCGTACACGCTGCCGGGCACCCGCACCGTGCTGAGGAACGAGAACGCCGCCGCCCCGTGCGAGAACGCCTCGCTGCGCGTGGCCCTCCAGTACTCGTGCAACAACGTCTTCGGCAAGGCCGCCGTCGACCTGGGGCAGGACAAGGTGCGGGCGATGGCGGAGAAGTTCGGCTTCGGCGAGAAGAAGCTGGACGTGCCGGTCCGGGCCTCCGAGAGCGTCTACCCGAGCGGCATGGACGAGGCGCAGACCGCGCTCTCCGGGATCGGCCAGTTCGAGGTGACGGCCACCCCGCTGCAGATGGCGATGGTGACGGCCGCGCTCGCCAACGGCGGGGAGCTGGCCGCCCCGCACATGGTGTCGAAGGTGACCGACGGCGACGGCGGCACGCTGGAGGACTTCGCGGACGGCGACACCACGCGGATCGTCTCCGCGGACACCGCGAAGCAGCTGCGCAGCGCGATGGTGACCGTCGTGGAGCGGGGCACCGGCGGCAACGCCCGGATCGACGGCGCGGAGGTGGGCGGCAAGACGGGCACCGCCGAGAACGGCGTGGACAACGAGGGCACCCCGTACGCCTGGTTCACCTCGTACGCCCGGGCCGGCGACCGGCAGGTCGCGGTCGCCGTCGTGGTGGAGGACTCCGGCGCCGCCGCTTCGGAGGTCAGCGGCAACGGCCTCGCGGCGCCGGTGGCCCGGAAGATGATGGAGGCGGCGCTGCGGCGGTAGCGCCGTTCCCGGTTCGTTGCCCGCCCCCCGTGTCGAAGCGCTTGCGGGACGCGGTACGCTCACGCCCCGCCCCCGCCCGCGAGGGATGCGGGGGCGGGGACGTACCCGGACGGTCCGGGCGTGCGAGCGCGAGGGACGAGGTCGCTGTGGGCACAGCCGTCGACGATGCCGCCGCCGCCGAGTTCCACGCGTTCTTCGAGGCCCATTACGCGGAGCTGGCCCGGCTCGCCCATCTGCTGACCGGTGAGGCCGACGCGGCCGACGACCTGGCGGCGGACGCGCTGCTCGCGCTCTGGCACCGCTGGGACCGGGTCCGCGAGGCCGGGCATCCGGTGGCGTACGCGCGGGGGGTGGTGGCGAACCTGGCCAGGACCCGTATCCGCAGCGCGGTGCGCGAGCGGCGCCGGATCGCCCTGTTCTGGGGGCCGCGCGGCGGCACGGACGAGGGGGCGGCCGAGGGCCCGGACGTGCCCGCGGTGGTGGACGTGCGGGAGGCGCTGCGGCGGCTGCCGTTCCGCAAGCGGGCCTGTGTGGTGCTGCGGCACGCCTTCGACCTGTCGGAGCGGGACACCTCGCTGGCCCTGGGGATCTCGGTGGGTACGGTGAAGAGCCAGACCTCGCGCGCCGTCGCGGAACTGCAGCGGCTGCTGGGGCCCGACACGCCCGCCGCGCGGGTGCGGGTGGCCGTCGCGGCGCAGCGCAGCGGAGGAGACCGGTGAAGGACGAGGAACTGTCCGGGCTGCTGCGGGAGGCCGCCGGGGCCCACCGCCCGGACCGGGCCCGGATGCTGGCCCGCGTGGAGCGCGGGATGGCCGGGGAGCGCCCGGGGGCGGGG
>NZ_JAKRGC010000487.1 GCF_022347745.1 Streptomyces sp. OfavH-34-F | reverse complement strand
CGGCGGCGAGGTCCGGGTGCACCGCCCGGTCGAACCCCGCGCCCATGTGCGGGACCGGGGCAGCGACGTGCGCCCCGGCGACCTCGCGCTCACCGCGGGCACGGTGATCGGACCGCCGCAGATCGGGCTGCTCGCCGCGATCGGCCGCTCCACCGTCACCGTGCGGCCCCGCCCGCGCGTCGTCGTCCTGTCCACCGGCAGCGAACTCGTGCAGCCCGGCGCCGAGCTGGCGCCCGGCCGGATCTACGACTCCAACAGCTTCGCCCTCACCGCCGCCGCCCGCGACGCCGGAGCCATCGCCTACCGCGTCGGCGCCGTCGCCGACGACGCCGACACCCTGCGCGCCACCATCGAGGACCAGCTCATCCGCGCCGACCTCGTCGTCACCACGGGCGGCGTCAGCGTCGGCGCGTACGACGTCGTCAAGGAGGCCCTGTCCGCCGTGGGCGACGAGGACGGGACGGGCGGCGGCGGGGTCGACTTCCGCAAGCTCGCCATGCAGCCGGGCAAACCGCAGGGCTTCGGCTCCATCGGCCCCGACCACACCCCGCTGCTCGCCCTCCCCGGCAACCCGGTCTCCAGCTACGTCTCCTTCGAGCTGTTCGTCCGCCCCGTGATCCGTACGCTGATGGGCCTGCCCGAGACCGGCCGCCCCACGGCGAAGGCCGTGCTCGCCACCGACAAGGCCCTGTCCTCGCCGGCCGGGAAGCGCCAGTTCCTGCGCGGGACGTACGACGCCGAGGCCGGCACCGTCACGCCGGTCGGCGGTTCCGGATCGCACCTGATCGCGGCGCTCGCCCAGGCCGACGCGCTGATCGTGCTGCCCGAGGACGTCACGTCGGCGGAACCCGGCACCGACACCGAGGTGATCCTGCTCCGCTGACCGGGGCCCCGTGGCGGTACGGTATTTGGCGCTGTGCCGTCCGGGGGACACCCCCCGGCCCCCGGACCCGCGCCCCGGTGCGGCGCCGGGGAATCCGGCGCCCTACCGCTAGGCGGAGTGAGTTGAGTACGCAGAACAGGCTGACGCACATCGACGAGGCGGGTGCCGCCCGCATGGTGGACGTCTCCGGGAAGGACGTCACCGCGCGCGTCGCCCGCGCCGCGGGCCGGGTCCTCGTGTCGCCGCGTGTGATCGAACTGCTCCGGGGCGAAGGAGTCCCCAAGGGCGACGCCCTCGCCACCGCGCGGATCGCGGGCATCATGGGCGCCAAGCGCACCCCGGACCTGATCCCCCTCTGCCACCCGCTGGCCGTCTCCGGCGTCGGCGTCGAGCTGACCGTCGCCGACGACGCCGTCGAGATCAGCGCCACGGTGAAGACCACCGACCGCACGGGCGTCGAGATGGAGGCCCTGACCGCCGTGTCGGTGGCCGCGCTCACCGTCGTGGACATGGTCAAGGCGGTCGACAAGGCGGCGGTCATCACGGACATCCGGGTGGAGTCGAAGTCGGGCGGCAAGTCCGGCGACTGGGTGCGCGCCCGGGAGACCGGGGCCGACGCGTGAGCGCCGCCGCACCGCAGCCCCCGTACCGCGCCCTCGTCGTGACCGCGTCCAACCGCGCGTCCGCCGGGGTCTACGCCGACCGGGGCGGGCCGCTGATCGCCGAGGCGCTGACCCGGCTCGGCTTCACCGTGGACGGCCCGCGGGTCGTGCCGGACGGCGACCCGGTCGAGCAGGCCCTGCGCGCCGCCCGGGACGCCGGGTACGACGTGGTCGTCACCACCGGCGGTACGGGCATCTCGCCCACCGACCGCACCCCCGAGGCCACCCGCCGCGTCCTGGACCACGAGATCCCCGGCATCCCCGAGGCCATCAGGGCCGAGGGCCGCGACAAGGTCCCCACCGCCGCCCTCTCACGCGGTCTGGCGGGGGTGGCCGGGCACACCCTGATCGTCAACCTCCCCGGCTCCACCGGCGGGGTGCGCGACGGGCTCGCCGTCCTGGAACGGCTCCTCGTGCACGCCGTCGACCAGCTGCGCGGCGGCGACCACCCCCGACCGGGGAGCCCGAGCTGAACGTCCCGACCTGGCCGGTGATCCTGGTGGACGGCGACGTCGCCCTCCGGCCCATCAGACTGCGCGACCAGCGCGAGTGGCGCGAGGTCAACCGGCGCAACCGCGACTGGCTGCGCCCCTGGGAGGCGACCGTGCCGCCGCCCGCGCCCGGCGGACCGGTCGCCCAGCGGCCCACGTACCGCCAGATGATCCGCCATCTGCGCTCCGAGGCCAACGCCGGCCGGATGCTGCCGTTCGCCATCGAGTACCGGGGGCGGCTCGTCGGCCAGTTGACGGTTGCCGGGGTCACCTGGGGCTCGATGTGCTCCGGGCACGTCGGCTACTGGGTGGACCGGGAGGTGGCCGGACGCGGGGTGATGCCGACCGCCGTCGCGCTCGCCGTCGACCACTGTTTCCAGGTGGTCGGACTGCACCGCATCGAGGTGTGCATTCGCCCCGAGAACGGGCCGAGCCGGCGGGTCGTGGAGAAACTCGGATTCCGCGAGGAGGGGCTGCGCCCGCGCTATCTCCACATCGACGGTGCCTGGCGGGACCACCTCATCTACGCGCTCACGGCGGAGGAGGTGCCGGACGGGCTGCTGCGCAGATGGCACCGCTCGCGACCCGCTCCGCGCCGGGAGGAACAGGCGCGTCCGGAACGGCCGGAGGGCCCGCCTCCCAGCTAATAGAAAATGCGTTCGATTAAATCCGGTCCGTTGATCGGAACAATCACAAAAAAAGTCCGCGATATCGGCCGGATCGTGCGACACACCGCGCCAATTGGCGGATGCCTCCGAGCAAACCCCTCTACGGTGTGAGATGTGAGCAGCAGCGGCCTCATCTACGCAGTCATCGTCGGGGCCTGGGCCGCCTACTTGGTGCCGATGTGGCTCCGCAGGCAGGACGAGCTGAACGAAGAGCGTCCGACCGAGCGCTTCAGCACCGCCATCCGGCTGCTCTCCGGCCGGGCGGCGATGGAGCGCCGGTATGCCAAGGGGCTGCAGGAGCGCACCGGGGACGAGGCGGCGCCCGACGTCGACCCGGACGCGAGCACGGACCGATTGGATTCCGTGGACGTCCGGGCCTTCGCCGCGCCTCCGGCGCACACCGAGGTCCGGATGCACGACCCGGTCGGCGCGCCCGAGCGGGGCCCGCGCAAGCGCGGCGGCGCCCCGGGTGCCTCCGGCGCCCCC
>NZ_JAKRGC010000486.1 GCF_022347745.1 Streptomyces sp. OfavH-34-F | reverse complement strand
CCGCCCGCCGCCGCGAGCGCGACCCCGCCCAGCGGCCGCTTGCGGGTCCACCGCGCGACGGCGTAGCCGCCGACCAGTCCGCCTGCCGCCACCGCTGCCGCCGGCACCTTCGCCATCGCAGCCACCTCCGCCTTCGTCCACGTCATCGGGGCGCCCCGGCGCGTCCCGGACGCGCCCCGCGCCTAGCGCCGTACCGGCGCCCGGATCGAGGCTAACTCGCGCTTCGGCATTCCCGTCGCCCAGGGGGTGCACACGTGTTTACCTTGGAGGTGAACAGGTGTGCACCCCCTGGGCGCGCCGACCCGGCGCATCCGGCAGCCGACGCCGAGCCACGCAACGGAGAACCATGCCCGCGGAGATACCCGCCCCCGCCGCCCCCGCGCCCCGGCCCCCGCACCCGCGCTTCGCGGTGGGCGTGCTCGCCTTCTGCGGGGTGGTCGTCGCGGTCATGCAGACGATCGTCGTCCCGCTCCTGCCGCACATCCCCGCGCTGACCGGCGCCACCCCGGCCGCCGCGAGCTGGCTGGTCACCGTCACCCTGCTCACCGGCGCGGTGTTCACCCCCGTCCTGGGCCGGGTCGGCGACATGTACGGCAAGCGGCGGGTGCTCGTCGCCTCGCTCGCCGTGCTCGTGGCGGGCTCGGTGCTGTGCGGGGCCAGTTCCCACATCGGCGTCCTGATCACCGGCCGCGCCCTCCAGGGCGCCGCCATCGCCGTCGTCCCCCTCGGCATCAGCATCCTGCGCGACGAACTGCCGCCCGAGCGCGTCCTGTCCGCCGTCGCCCTGATGAGCTCCACCCTGGGCATCGGCGCCGCCGTGGGCCTGCCGATCGCCGCGCTCGTCGTCGAGAACTACGACTGGCACACCATGTTCTGGGTCTCCGGCGTCATCGGCCTCCTCGACATCGCGCTCGTCCTCGCCTGCGTCCCCGAGTCCCCGCTGCGCACCCGGGGCCGCTTCGACGCGCTCGGCGCCCTCGGCCTGTCCGGCGCGCTGGTCTGCCTGCTCCTCGCGGTCACCCAGGGCGGCGCCTGGGGCTGGACGTCCGGCCGGACGCTGGGGCTGCTCGCGGCGGCCGTCGTCGTGGGACTGATCTGGGGCGCGTACGAACTGCGCGTCCCCACACCCATGGTCGACCTGCGGATCTCCGCCCGCCCGGCGGTCCTGTTCACCAACGTCGCCGCCCTGCTCATCGGCTTCGCCTTCTACGCGAACTCCCTGGTCACCGCCCAGATGGTGCAGGAACCCAAGGCCACCGGCTACGGGCTCGGCGCCTCGATCGTCGTCAGCGGCCTGTGCCTGCTGCCGGGCGGGCTGTCCATGGTGGCGCTCTCACCCGTCTCCGCCCGGATCTCCGCCACGCACGGCCCCAAGGTCAGCCTGGCCCTCGCGGCCGGAATCATCGCCGCCGGGTACGGAGTGCGGTACTTCACCAGCCACAGCCTGTGGCTCATCATCGCGGGCGCCACCGTCGTCTCCGCCGGCACCGCCATCGCCTACTCGGCGCTGCCCGCCCTCGTGATGCGCGGCGTCCCGGTCAGCGAGACCGGCGCGGCCAACGGCCTCAACACCCTGATGCGCTCGATCGGCCAGGCCTTCTGCAGTGCCGCCGTCGCCGCCGTCCTGGCCAACATCACCTTCCGGGCCGGCGGCCGGACCGCCCCCACCCTCCACGCCTACCAGCTGGTGTTCGTCATCGCCGGGGGCGCCGCCCTCGCCGCCCTGGCCGTCACGCTCCTGCTGCCGGGCCGCGCCCCGGCCGCTCCGGGTACGGTCGGGGAGAGCCGCGAGGCGCCGGGCACCCGGAAGGACGGTGCGCGGCCGGCGGAGATCCAGGAGGACGCATGACCGGTGGCCACGGCCAGGCCGTCGCCGCGACCCCGGCCGCGGACACCGGCACGGGACGCGAGGCGATCCTGCGCGCCGCCCGCCGGGCGTTCACGCAGCGCCCGTACGCGGAGGTGACGATCCGGGGCATCGCGGCGGACGCCGGGGTCAGCCCCTCCCTCGTGGTCAAGCACTTCGGCCGCAAGGAGGAACTCTTCAACACCGTCGCCGACTTCGGCCCGGCCGCCGCCCTCCTCCTCGACGCCCCGCTCGACGCCCTGGGCCGCCACTTGGTGGTCACCCTGATCAACCACCGCCGTGCGTTCCACTCCGACCCGCTGCTGCGCGTCGTCTTCTCGCTCGGCAACCAGGACGAACGCTCCCTGCTCCGCGACCGCTTCCACGAACAGGTCACCGACGCGCTCACCGCCCGCCTCCCCGGCGAGGAACGCGCCCTGCGCGCCGAACTCCTCGCCGGCCACCTGCTGGGCCTCGGCGCCACCCTCAGCCTGCACCGCGAGGGCGCCGGCGCGTCCGCGACCCCGGAACACATCGCGGACCTCTACGCACCGGCGCTCCAACGCCTCATCACGGGCTGAGCGGAAGCCCGGCCGGCCTCACCGCACCGCGTTCCGCCACACCGTCACATCGAGCGTGATGTAGTCGCTCGGCGAGTCCTCCGGCGACTTCCCCTGGAACGTCACCAGCCCCATGTGCCCGGTCCCGGTGGTCACGCACACCTGACGCCCCTTGGAGAGCTTCTCGATGGCGATGTTCGACGCGAAGCGCGTCTCCGCCCGGCAGACGTCCAGCGACCCCTCCTGACCGGGGTCGAGGAGCGTGAGCTTGCCGCCGTCGCTCTCCGCATCCAGGTACCCGGAGTCGTACGCCAGCTCGTACTCGCCGTCCACGCCGTCCTGCGGACGCACCTCCGCGTCCCCGAACGTCAGGTGGTAGCCCCGCGTCAGGTTGATGCCCGGGAAGTCGTCCGGCGTCGGGTCCGTCGTCGCGGGCGTCTGCCCGTCCGGCTGCTGCGACTCCCCGCCGTCCTCCGTGCCCGCCGTCTCGTCCGTACTGGGCCGGGAACTCTTCTTCGGGGCGGGCGAGTTCTTCTCCTGGGTGACGGTGCCGCCGGCCTTGTCCTCCTTCTTGTCGTCGCCCTTCATCAGGAAGTACGCCGTACCCCCGCCCGCGATCCCGAACAGCAGCGCCGCGGCGATCGCCAGGGCGGCGACCCGCCCGCGCCGGCGCTTCGGCCGCTCCGGCTCCGCCACCTGCGGCGTCGGCTGCGTCACACCCCCGGTGTACGCGGGCCCCGGATACCCGTACGCGGGCTGCGCCGGCGGGTAGCCGCCCTGCTGCGCCCCGTACGGCCCCGGCGCCACCGGCGCGGGCCCGTGACCCGGCGCGGGCGTGACCGGC
>NZ_JAKRGC010000485.1 GCF_022347745.1 Streptomyces sp. OfavH-34-F | reverse complement strand
CGCCCCCGCCGTCGACGCCCCCCTCCCCTTCGGCGCGTTCGTCGCCGCGGCCGCCGGCTCCGGGCGGCTGGTCGTCCAGCCCCGCATGGGCTTCGCCGACCCGCGCACCATGCGGGCCGGGCTGGAGCGGACCAGGGCCGCCACCGCGACGACCGCCGGCACCCTCACCATCGACAGCTACACCCGCGTCGGGGACCTCGCCGGGGCCCGTGCCGCCCTCGCCGAGGGGGCCGGGCTCAACGGCTACCCGATCGCCGCCCACCCGCTCGCCGTCACCCGCGCCCTGCTCGACGGCGTCCACGACGCCGCCTTCCCCGTACAGGTCCGGCACGGCTCCGCCCGGCCGCAGGCCATCATCCGGGCGCTGGTCGCCGCCGGTCTGGACGCGACCGAGGGCGGGCCCGTCTCCTACTGCCTGCCCTACGGCCGCACCCCGCTGCGCCAGTCCGTCGCCGCCTGGGCGCAGGGGTGCGAGCTCCTCGCCGCGAGCGCCCGCCCCGGCTCCGTGCCGCATCTGGAGAGCTTCGGCGGCTGTCTGCTCGGCCAGCTCTGCCCGCCCGCCCTGCTCGTCGCGACGAGCGTGCTGGAGTGTCTGTTCTTCGCCCAGCACGGCCTGCGCAGCGTCTCGCTGAGCTACGCCCAGCAGACCGATCCGGGCCAGGACGAGGAGGCGGTACGGACGCTGCGCCGCCTGGCCGGCGAGTTCCTGCCGCCGGGCGTGGACCACCACGTCGTCCTCTACACCTACATGGGCGTCTACCCGCGCACCGAACGCGGCGCGACCCGGCTGCTGGAGGCGTCGGCGCGCCTGGCGGTCCGGGCCGGGGCGGACCGGCTCCTGGTGAAGACGACCGCCGAGTCCCGCCGCATCCCGACCGTCGGCGAGAACGTCCGCGCCCTGGAGACCGCCGCCGCGGCCGCCGCGCTCGCCGCTCCGCCGGAACCGGGCGGCCCGGACGACTCCGAGGTCTACGCCCAGGCCCGGACCCTGGTGGAGGCGGTCCTCGGGCTCCACCCCGACCTGGCCCGCGCGCTGCCCGCCGCCTTCGCCCGTGGGCTGCTGGACGTGCCGTTCTGCCTGCACCCCGACAACGCCGGCCGCTCCCGCAGCGTCATCGGCGCGGACGGGCGGCTGCGCTGGTCGGACACGGGCGCGATGCCGATTCGCCCGGACGCCCCGGTCGGAGCCGCGCCGCTCACCGCGAACGGCCTGCTCACCGCGCTGCACCACATGGCCGACCGCTACGACCGGCCACCGCCCGACCCCGTCACCGCCTACCGGCCACCCGTCCCCGTCCTCCCTCTCCCTCTCCACCGCCACGAACAGGAGCCCGTCATGGACCACGCCCCGCAGCCCGCAGGCCCCGCGCTGCCGCCCCCGCTCGGTGAGCACCTGCGCTCCCCGCGGCTGCGCGCCGCCATGCTCGTCCAGCAGGAGGCGCTGCGGGCGGCCCGCGACTACCTGCGGGAGTCCGGTTTCACCGAGCTGCTGCCGCCGCTGGTGGGGCCCGTCACCGATCCGGGCGGCCGGGGCGCCAAGGCCCTGGACGTCGACTACTACGGGCGCCCGTACAAGCTGATGACCAGCGCCATCCTCTACAAGCAGGCGTCCCTGCACGGCTTCCCGAAGCTGTTCTACATCGCGCCCAACGTCCGCGTGGAGCCGGAGGAGACCGCCACCACCGGGCGCCATCTGGTCGAGTTCCACCAGATCGACGTCGAGATCGCCGGCGCGAGTCGCGAGGACGCCCAGGAGGTCGCCGCCGGGCTGCTCACCCGCGTCGCCGAGCACGTGTGGAGCGCCGTGCCCGAGGTGCTCGCCGGACTCGGGCGCCAGGAGGCCGACTTCGCGGACGTGCGGGGCGGCAAGTACGACGTGTGCACCCATCAGGAGGCCGTCGCCCGGCTGCTGGCGGCCGGGCATCCGCAGAGCCCGGACAGCGAGATCGACTGGACCGGTGAACGC
Source organism: Streptomyces sp. OfavH-34-F (assembly GCF_022347745.1). GTDB lineage: Bacteria > Actinomycetota > Actinomycetes > Streptomycetales > Streptomycetaceae > Streptomyces. The sequence continues at coordinate 1,334 of NZ_JAKRGC010000485.1, read as the reverse complement.
CTCCTCTCGCTGGAGAGCGACCGGCCGTTCTTCATCAACGACTACCCCAAGGGCTCGCGCGGCTTCTACGACCGCGAGGACCCCGAACGCCCCGGCGTGCTGCGCAACTTCGACCTGATCGCCCCGCACGGCTACGGCGAGCTGGTCTCCGGCAGCGAACGCGAGTCCGACTACGCGACCATCGTCACCCGGATGCGGGAGAGCGGTGAGAACCCGGCCAAGTACGCCTGGTACCTCAAGGAGGCCCGCGAGGGCATCCCGGCCAGCGCCGGCTTCGGCATGGGCCTCCAGCGGCTCGTCCGCTTCCTGACCGGCCTCGACGCCCTGTGGCAGGTCAGCGCCTACCCGAAGCTCCCCGGTGTGGTGGCCCCGTGAGCGCCCTCGGCGCGGCCGGCTTCCCCGAGCGCGAGATCCGCGCCCGCGCCCGCCGCGGCACCGCCGAGGTGTTCCCCGACCCGGGCGCCTACGGGGCCGAACTGTTCGGCCCCGGCGGTACGGACGGGGGTGACGCGCTCGACCGGGCCAGGATCGTGCCGCCCGTCTTCATGCCGGAGCGGCTGGAGAAGCTCATCGACCTGGCCCGCGAACCGGAGTTCGGCGACGTGGACCTGACGGCCCGGGTCGGCGGGTTCACCGCCTCGCTCCCGCTGTACGTGTCGGCCTTCGGCTCGACCCGCGCGGGCAGCGGCGACCTCGCCGTCCAGGCGTCCCGGCAGGCGGGCCGGCTCGGCATCCCCATGGTCATCGGGGAGAACATGGTCCCCGTCCACGGCTACCGGCGCGGCGGCGACGCCGCCCGCTCCGCCCTCCTGGCCCGTATCGACGCCTATCTCGAAGCGGTCCCCGAGGGGACCGGCGGCATCGTCGTCCAGCAGTCCACCGAGGACGCCGACTCGGAGGTCTGGAACCTCCTCTACAGCGACCCCGCAACCCGGTCGCTCCTCGCGTCGGGGCGTCTGGCCTTCGAGCTGAAGACCGGTCAGGGCGCCAAACCCGGCCTCGGCGGCATGACCGTCGTCTCCGGCGAGGAGGCGGCGCGGCTGGCGGGCCGGTTCACGGTCACCGACGTGTTCGGCGCGGACGACGAGCGGCGGCTGCGCTGCGCCACGCCCGGCACGTTCACGGACGAGATCCTGCGCCAGCAACTGCGGTTCATGCGGAACAACTTCCCCCGGGCCCGTACCTGGGTGAAGTTCCATCCGGGCCGCGACATCGGGGAGGCCGCGCGCACCGCGTGGGCCGCCGGGGCGGACGCCGTCACCGTGGACGGCGCCGAGGGCGGCACCGGCTGGGCGCCCCGCGTCTTCCTCGACCAGGTCGGGCTGCCGCTCGCC
>NZ_JAKRGC010000484.1 GCF_022347745.1 Streptomyces sp. OfavH-34-F | reverse complement strand
CCTGAGCGCGCGCAGCAGCAGGTCCGCGAGGTGGTCGGCGACCTGCTGCGGGGTGAGGGGGCCGTCCGGACGGTACCAGGTGGACAGGTGGTGGACCGAGCCGAAGTGGTAGTCCACGATGAGGTCCGCCGGGGTGGCCGTGGAGAACACGCCGCTGTGCTGGCCCTCCTCGACCAGGGCGCGGAAGCGCTCGTGGTAGCGCCGCCGCTCGCCGCGCACCTGCTTGTTCTTCTCCGGGCTCAGGTGGTGCATGGAGCGGAAGAAGATCGAGGCGTCGTCGAGGTTCTCGATGGTGGTGACGACGACGTCGGCGGCCGCGTCGCGCAGCCGCCGCTCGATGGGCTCGTCGGCGTTCGCGAAGGCGTCGAGCCGCTCCTGCTGGAGGCGCAGCACCCGGGCGTACACCTCCTGGAGCAGGTCCTCCTTGGAGCCGAAGTAGTGGTACAGCGCCCCCTTGGTGACGCCGGCCGCCTCCACGATCTCCTGCACCGAGGTGCGGTCGTAGCCCTGCTCGGCGAAGAGCCGGGTGGCGGCGGCGAGCAGCCGCTGCGGGACGGGGGTGCCGCTCCCGTCCGTTTCCCTGGCCATGGCCGCCACCTTCCTTCCGTTCCTTGGTGGGCAGTGCCCGGTACGTCGTTTCTAGCGGGACGAACGCAATTCCCGCCTGAGGATCTTCCCACTTGCCGTCTTCGGCAGCTCGGCCAGGATCTCCACTTCGCGCGGGTACTTGTACGCGGCGAGGCGTTCCCGGCAGTACGCGGCCAGTTCGTCCGGGCCGGCCGACGCGCCGGGGCGCAGGCTGACGTAGGCGCGGACGGTCTCGCCCCGGTAGGCGTCGGGCACGCCGACGACGGCCGCCTCGCGCACCGCCGGGTGGGTGTAGAGGACGTCCTCCACCTCGCGGGGCCAGACCTTGAAGCCGGAGGCGTTGATCATGTCCTTCTTGCGGTCCACGACGTAGAGCCAGCCCTCGCGGTCCATGAACCCGATGTCGCCGGTGCGCAGTTCGCCGTCCGGGAAGGCCTCGGCCGTGGCCTCGGGCAGGCCCCAGTACCCGGAGACGACCTGCGGGCCGCGCACCGCGATCTCGCCCGGCTCCCCGAAGGGCACGTCGTCGCCGTTCTCGTCGATGATCCGTACGACGGTGTCGGGGCCGGGCACGCCGACCGACAGGGTGCCGGAGACCGGGTCGACGGGGGCCTCGCGCTCGGGCGGCACGGAGGCGCAGGGAGCCGTGCACTCGGTGAGGCCGTAGCCGTTGCGGAGGTACGGGCCGAAGGCCGCCCGGAACTTCTCCACCAGCGCGGGCGGCAGCGGGGCGCCGCCGGAGGAGATGACCCGGAAGGAGGCGAAGTGCCCGGGGGTCGCGCCGGGCGTGGCGGCCAGCGCCATGAAGGCGGTGGAGGGCCCCACGGTGTACGCGGGGCGGTGTTCGGCGAAGGCGTCGAGGACGACGCCGGGGTGGAAACGGTGGACCAGGACGAGGGTGCCGGCGTTGGTGAGGCAGGCGGCCAACTGGCAGACCATGCCGGTGATGTGGAAGAGCGGGGCGAGCGCGAAGTAGGCGGCGCCCTCGGGGACGGGGTGGCCGGTGCGCTGGCGTTCGGCGTTGACCATGATGTTGCCGTGGGAGTTCATGGCGCCCTTGGGCGTGCCGCTGGTCCCGGAGGTGTAGCTGATCAGCGCGGTGTCGGTGGCGGCGCGGTCCCGGCCGGGCGGGGCGGCGAGGCCCCGGCGGGCGACGGCGACCAGGTCGTCGGTGTCCTCGGGGGCGGGCAGCCGCTCGAAGCCGAGGACGCGCTCGTCGTTCGCCGTCTGGAGGTCGGGTTCGCAGGCGGTGAGGGTGATCCGGACGGACGGGGCGCCGGCCGCGGTCTCCCGCAGATACGCCTCCCAGGTCCGGTCGGCGCAGACCAGCGCGGTGACCCCGGCGTCCCGGAGCACGTGCCCCACCTCGGCGGACTTGTACATGGGGTTGAGCGGGACGACGACGGCCCCGGCCTTCCAGGCGCCGAGGAGCGCGAGCACGAACTGCGGCGAGTTCTGGAGCATGATCGCGACCCGGTCGCCCGGGGCCAGGCCGCGGGCGGCGAGGTGGCCGGCCACGGAGTCGGAGAGCGCGTCCGTCTCGCGGTAGCTCAGGCGGCCGTCGAAGTAGGCGAGGGCGGGGTGGTCCGGGGCGCGCTCCACGGAGGCGCGGAAGGCGTGCACCAGGGTCTCGGCGGGGTGGACCGGGGCCCGCTGCGCCTCGCTGAGCAGCGGGAGCCAGGGCTTGGCCGCGTAGATCGAGTCGGTCATGCGCCGGTCTCCTCCCAGGTGCGCTGGAGGCGGTTCATGCCGCGGAGCCAGCGTTCGGTGTCGTCGGCCCGGGCCCGGTAGTAGCCGGCGACCTCGGGGTGGGGCAGCACGAGGAAGCGGTCCTCGGCCATGGCGTCGAACAGGGCGTCGGCCACGGCGCCGGGCTCGATGGCGCCGGGCGCGAGGACGAGGTCGCCCGCGGAGCCGGAGGCCGTCAGCATGTCGGTGCGCACCCCCTGCGGGCAGATGGCGTGGACCTTGAGGCCGCGGTGCCGGTAGGTCAGCGAGAGCCACTCGGCGAAGGCGACCGCGCCGTGCTTGGTGACGCTGTACGGGGCCGCGCCGATCATGGTCAGCAGTCCGGCGGCGGAGGCGGTGGCGACGAACCGGCCGCCACCGCGCTCCAGCCAGTCCGGCAGGAGCGCGCGGGCCGCCCGGACGTGGGCCATCACGTTGACGTCCCAGGCGGCGGCCCACACCTCCTCGTCGGCCAGCGGGTCGCCGGGCGAGGCGAGGCCCGCGTTGGCGCAGTAGACGTCGACGGTGCCGTCCAGCGCGTCCCGGGCCTCGGCCACGATCCCCGAGGCGTCCCCGGCGACCGCGACGGCCCCGATCTCCTCGGCGAGCGCCGTGATCCGGGCCTCGTCGAGGTCGTTGACGACGACCCGCGCGCCCTCGGCGGCGAATCTGCGGGCGAGCGCGGCGCCGATGCCGCCGCCCGCTCCGGTGACCACCACGCCCGCGCCCCGCACCGTACTCATCGCTCACGCCTCTCCCGATCGGCTACCGCAGGCAGACTAACCAGTCGGTATGTCGTCGGGGAAGGGGTGCGGCACGCCCGGCGGAGGCTTCCGTGCCGGATGCGTTCCGCCCGGCCCGCCCGCGCGCTAGCGTGCGTGACCATGACACTCGTCGCGATCTTGGAGGTAGCCGCATGAGCCTGTCCAGGCGTGGATTGCTGACCGCCGGCGGTGCGATGGGAGCCCTCGCGGCCACGGCCGGGCCCGCCGCCGCGGCCGGTGCGCCGCGGGGCGGC
>NZ_JAKRGC010000483.1 GCF_022347745.1 Streptomyces sp. OfavH-34-F | reverse complement strand
CGGCTCCGGATCGGTCTCCGTGTCGAGCGAGGGGGCCGCGCCAGGCTCGTCCGGAAGCCCGGGCGGCGCCGGCAGCGCGGGCAGGATGCCGCCCTGCGCGTACGCCTGCGCCGCCGGTACGCCGGACACCTCCCGGACCGCCGCCGGCTCCTCGCCCCCGGCGCCGCCCTCACGCTCCCCGGCCGGTGCCGCGATCCGCTCCTGCAGCTCCGCCAGCAGCCTCCGCTCGCCGCGCCCCCGCATCAGCAGCAGCACGAACGGGTCCTGGTCCAGCAGCCGCGCGACCTGATAGCACAGGGCAGCGGTGTGCGGGCAGTGGTCCCACGCCCCGCACGTGCACTCCGGTTCGAGGTCGCCCATGCCCGGCCGCAGGTCGATCCCCGCCGCCGCCGCGTCCTCGATCAGATGCGCCGGCATCTCACGGTCCAGCAGCGCCGCGATGTGCCCCGCCCGTTCGGCCGCCATGTCCAGGAAGCGGTCCCACTCCCGCTCGTCCAGCTCCTGGAGCAGGACATCGCTGCGGTACGTGCTGCCGTCCCGCGCGCCGACCACGGCCGTGATCCGGCCCGGCCGCACCGACACGGCGCCGACCCGGCCCTCCCTGGCGACCCGGCGCCCCTCCTTCAGCTGCCGGGCGTCCAGCGCCGTCTCCTCCAGCGCCCGCAGCCACGCCTTTCCCCACCACGACGTGGCGAAACCGCGGCCCGGCGCGGGCGGCAGCGCGGGAAAGGTGCGCTCCTGGACGGGCGCCCCCTCCTCCCGCTCGTCGCCCCCGCCTTCTTCGTATCCGTCCCTCATCGCGTCCCCCCTCGCAGCTCCACCAGATCGGCCAGTTCCGCGTCGCTCAGCTCCGTCAGGGCGGCCTCGCCCGACCCCAGCACCGCGTCCGCCAGGCCCTGTTTGCGGGCGAGCATGCCGGCGATCCGGTCCTCGATCGTGCCCTCCGCGATCAGCCGGTGCACCTGCACCGGCTGCGTCTGCCCGATGCGGTACGCCCGGTCCGTGGCCTGTGCCTCGACCGCCGGGTTCCACCAGCGGTCGAAGTGCACCACATGCCCGGCCCGCGTCAGGTTGAGCCCCGTGCCCGCCGCCTTCAACGACAGCAGGAACACGGGCGCCTCGCCCGCCTGGAACCGGTTCACCATCTCCTCCCGCGCGGCGACCGGCGTGCCGCCGTGCAGGAACTGCGTGCCGATGCCACGCGCCGCCAGATGCCGTTCCAGCAGCCGGGCCATCGCCACGTACTGCGTGAACACGAGGACCCCGGCGCCCTCCGCCACCATGGTGTCCAGCAGTTCGTCGAGCAGTTCCAGCTTCCCGGAACGGCCCTCGATGCGCGGCTCCTCCTCCTTGAGGTACTGCGCCGGGTGGTTGCAGATCTGCTTGAGCGAGGTCAGCAGCTTCACCACGAGACCGCGCCTGGCCATCCCGTCGGCCTCCGCGATCGCCGCCAGCGTCTCCCGCACCACCGCCTCGTAGAGCCCGGCCTGTTCCGGCGTCAGGGACACCGCCCGGTCCGTCTCCGTCTTCGGCGGCAGCTCCGGGGCGATACCGGGATCGGACTTGCGCCGCCGCAGCAGGAACGGGCGCACCAGCGCCCCGAGCCGTTCGGCCGCCGCCGGGTCACCGCCCTCCACCGCGCGCGCGTACCGGGTGCGGAACGTGCCGAGCCGGCCCAGCAGTCCGGGCGTCGTCCAGTCCAGGATCGCCCACAGCTCGGACAGGTTGTTCTCCACCGGCGTGCCGGTCAGCGCCACCCGCGCCCCCGCGCCGATGGTGCGCAGCGCACGGGCCGTCGCCGAGTACGGGTTCTTGACGTGCTGCGCCTCGTCCGCGACGACCATGCCCCAGCGCACGGCGGCGAGCTTCGGCGCGTCCAGCCGCATCGTGCCGTACGTGGTGAGCACGAACCCGTCGTCCGGCAGGTCCGCCAGGCCGCGCGCGGCACCGTGGAAGCGGCGCACCGGCGTGCCGGGGGCGAACTTCTCGACCTCGCGCTGCCAGTTGCCCATGAGCGAGGTCGGGCAGACCACGAGCGTGGGCCCCCCGCCGCCCTCCAGCGTCCGGCGGTGCAGGTGCAGCGCGATCAGGGTGATGGTCTTGCCGAGCCCCATGTCGTCGGCGAGACAGCCGCCCAGCCCGAGCGAGGTCATGGTGTGCAGCCAGTTCAGGCCGCGCAGCTGATAGTCCCGCAGGGTCGCGGCGAGCGCGGCCGGCTGGGCGACGGCCCGCTCCCCGTCCGCCTGCCGGGCCGGATCGGCGACCCGTTCGCGCAGCTGCTCCAGCCAGCCGGAGGCCCGGACCTCGACCCGGCGCCCGTCGACCTCGGCGGACCCCGTCAGCGCCGCGCCCAGGGCGTCGATCGGGGTGACCTTGCGGTCCTGCGTGTCCCGGGCCCGCCGCGCCTCGTCGGGGTCGATGAGCACCCACTGGTCGCGCAGCCGCACCAGCGGCCGGCCCGCCTCCGCCAGCCGGTCCAGCTCCTCGCGGCTGAGCCGCTGGTCCCCGAGCGCGAACCACCAGTCGAAGGTGAGCAGGGCGTCGGACGAGAGCAGCGGGGCGGCGTCCGACGCCGTGCGCGAGAGCCCGCGCGGCGCGCCGTCCTCCTCGTCCTCGCCGTCCGGCCCGATCACCGCCCCTGCCGTCAGCCTGCGGGCGGTCAGCTCCCTGGGCCAGTGCACCTGGACCCCGGCCGCCGCCAGCGCCCGGGCGGCGGGGCCGAGCAGTTCGGTGATCTCCTCGTCGGCCGGCTCCACCGCGTCCGGCACGGCCGCCGACAGCAGCGGGGTCAGCGACGGCCAGGCGCGGGCGGCCCGGCGCAGCATCAGCAGCGCGTCCATCCGCACCCGCGGGCCGAACGCCCCGGCCGCCGGACCGCCACCGGCCCAGACGTCGGCGGCGTCGGCCATCACGGCCGGGTCGCCGACGCTGTGGATCTGCGGAACCACCCGGAACGACGGGCCGGTCCCGGCCGCGTCCTCCCCGTCGAGCCCGCGCACCTCCACCCGCAGCGACAGCCGTACGCCCGCGTCGTGCCCGGCCGCCACATCGGCGGCCCAGGCGCGGTGGGCGGGCACCCGCTGAGGCTCCGGCGCGGTGAAGGCGGGCCCGCCCGAGGCGAGCGGGGCGGCGGGGGTCCGCGGCAGGCTGTCGGCGACCGCGTCGAGGAACGCCCGTACCAGGTCCTCCGGTTCGGGCAGGAGCAGCGGCTCGGCCGCCGCGTCCAGGGGCACGGCGTGGGCGGTGGGCGGCATGGAGGCGGCCAGGGTGCGCACCCGGTCCACATCGTCCGGGGCCAGCGGCCCGGCCCGCCAGCTGTCGTGGTCCGTCGCGCTCAGCCCCGGCAGCAGCAGGC
>NZ_JAKRGC010000482.1 GCF_022347745.1 Streptomyces sp. OfavH-34-F | reverse complement strand
GGTGACGGGGGTGGCGGCGACGACGGCGGTGCGCGACGTGGTCGCCGCGGCGCGGGGGGCGGCCGCGGAGCCGGCGGTGTGGTTCCAGCTGTATCCGCACCCCCGGGCGGAGGTCACCGCGGCGCTCGCGCGGCGCGCCGAGGACGCCGGCTGCACGGCGCTGGTGGTGACCGTCGACTCGCCGGTGTTCGGCCGGCACGGCAGGGACCTGCGCAACGGGTTCACGGACCTGCCGCCCGGATACGCGGCGGAGAACATGCGCGACCTTCCGGGTGCCGCGCCCGGTGCGCTCACCGCGATCCCGATGTCCACGGCGCCGGGCTGGCCGGAGTTCGCGGAGATCGTGGCGGGTACCCCGCTGCCGGTGCTGGTGAAGGGCGTCCTGCATCCGGACGACGCGCGGCTGGCCGTCGAGCACGGGGCGGCCGGGGTGATCGTCTCCAACCACGGGGGCCGTCAGTGCGACACGGTCCCCGCGGCCGTGGACTGCCTGCCCGCCGTCGCCCGCGCGGTCGAGGGCCGGGTGCCCGTGCTGGTCGACGGCGGGGTGCGCCGGGGCGGTGACGCCGCGGTGGCCCTGGCGCTGGGCGCGAGCGCCGTCGGCGTCGGCCGCCCGGTGATGTGGGGGCTGGCCGCCGGCGGGGAGGCGGGGGTGCGGCAGGTCCTGGCGGCGCTGCGCGACGAGTACGCCCACACGCTCGCCCTGTGCGGAGGCCGCCGGAACACCGATCTGACGCCCGGCATGGTCGTACGGAGGGACGGGACGTGGTGAGGGCCAGGACGGGCACGGACACGTGGTGGCTGCCGCGCGCCGTGGTGGCGCTGCGGGTACGCATCTTCGAGAAGGTCAACGGGGACCGGGTGGTGACCCTCCCCAGCGACCGGCACGGGCCCGAGGTGTTCGAGCGGGTCTACGCCCACCCCCACGCCAACGGGCGGAGCGAGGGAGCGGGACTGTCCGACCTGTTCTGGTACTGGCTGGCGCCGGGGCCCGAGGTGCACCAGGAGCATCTGGAACCCGGCCCCCGCTACGAGGAGGTGGCCGCGACGACGCGGCGCGTCGTCGCCGGGAACTCGGCGGATCTGTCGGAGGCGGCGGCCCGCGCGGTCGCCGAGGTGCTGGACGCGCTGCCGGACGACCGGATCAGCCTCGTACGGCTGCGGGACCTGATGATGCCCGCCTGGGCCGCGTTCTGCTACAAGCTGGTGTTCCGTGAGCCGTGCCCGCCCGAGGCCCGGCGGCTGATCACGGCGCACGCCGATGACGTGATCACCGCGCTGAAGTGCACCGGCCTGCGCCATCCGCGCCGCCGCGCCCGGCTGACCGCCTATCTGCACGAGCGGGTCGCGGCCGGTCACGTACCGCACCGGCTGCCGGCCGGACTGTCGCCGCGCGAGCAGGTGCACTACCTGCAGGGGACCTTCTTCAACACGGCGGTCGTGCAGTTGTCGGAGGCCACGGCGCACGTCCTGCTCGCCGTCGCCCGCCATCCGCACGTGCAGCGGCGCCTGTGGGCCGACCCGGAGGACGACACGTATCTGACGCGGGTCCTGGACGAGACGATGCGCAGATACCCGCTGTTCGGCATCGCCCACCGCATCACCACCGGGGACATCCCCCTGGACGAGGAGACGGTGCTGCCCGCCGGTTCGGTGGTGTGCTTCAGCTACCCCGGCTACCACGCCACCGGGTACGAGCGGCCCGACGCGTTCGACCCGGACCGCTGGGCCGCCCTGACCGCCCGTGAGGTCCACCACATCCCGTACGGGGTCGCCGCGAACCGGCCCTGCCCGGCCTGGCGGCTGTCGCCGCTGGCGCTGCGCGCGGCGGTACGCGAGGTTACGGGCCGGTTCCGGCTGGAGTCGACGGCCTCCCACACCCGGTCCATCCCGCACCGGGCGCCGTGTCTGCTGGTCCCGCACGCCCTGCCGCCGCAGCCGCGCGGCCTGGGCGCGCTGCGCCGGTTCGTCCGGCTGCGGGACGGGGTGGAGGACGTCACGCGGGGCGTACGCCAGTTGGTCCTCGGCACGGTCATGGTGCTGCACGCCCGCCGACAGCGCCCGGCCGCACGGTACTTCGAGGAGCGGCGGGCCACGGGCTGTCCCGCCCACGGCCCGGAGGGAGGGAACGGATGACCGCGCCCCCGCCCGGCCGGCAGCCGTCGCTCGTGTCCCGGCCCGTGCTGTTCTGGTCCGGCGTGGCCCTCACCTGTGCGGGCGTCGGCCAGCACGTGTGGATGTTCGTCGACTCCGCGTCGATGGGGTTCCACATGGCGATGATGGGGATGTCCGGGGTGATGTGGGCAGCCATGGCCGCCATCGTCGTGGGCGTGGTGGTCTCCGGGTTCGCGGTCACGCACACCACGGGCGAGCCCGCGGCACCCCCCGGAGCACGGACCGACACGCCTCCGGCGCACCGCCGCCGGCTGATCGGGGTGCTGAGCTTCGCGCTGCTGGTGGACCAGATGAAGCCCGCCACGCTGGCGTTCATCCAGCCGGGCATGCGCGCCGAGTTCCAGCTGAGCGCCGCCGAGATCTCCTGGCTGCCGACCGTCGCGCTGAGCGGCACCGTGCTGGGCTCGCTCGTGGGCGGCCGCAGCGCGGACCGGATCGGGCGCAGGGCGACGATCCTCATCGCGTCCCTGCTGTTCCTGGGCACGACGGTGTGCGGGGCGATGCCGACGTACGGGGGCATCCTCACCATGTGCGCCCTGATGGGGATGGCGGCCGGAGGCATGCTGCCCGTCGTGTACGCCCTGATGACGGAGAGTCTGCCGCCCGGCAGGCGCGCCGCGATCATGGTCCTGCAGGCCGGGCTCACCACGACGGGCGGCTACATGGCGGCGGCGGGCCTGGCCGCGGTGCTGGTCCCGCTGACGGGGTGGCGTGTGCTGTGGTTCGCGCAGCTTCCGCTGGTGCTCATCCTCATCGCGATGAACCGGTGGATTCCGGAGTCGGCCGCGTTCACCGCCCAGCGGGCGCGGCCGGGGCACGTACCCGCCTCGGCCCTGTTCAGACGGCCGCAGACGGCCAGGACGCTGGTCGTCGGCGGCTACGCCTTGGCCTGGGGGCTCGTCTACTGGGGTTTCATCACCTTCCTGCCCAGTCAGCTGGAGGCCTCGGCCGAGGGCGGCATGTCGGCGGCGACCCTGCTGTTCCTGTCCTCGCTGCTGTCCATCCCGACGTGCGTGGTGGCGGCGTGGCTGTACATGCGCTGGTCGGCGAAGGGCACCATGGTCGTCTACGCGGCCCTCACCGTCGTGGCCCTGCTGGTGCTGGCCGCGGTCGGGCCGGACGGCGGGCGGGTCGTCCTGCTGACCGCGGTGATCCTGCTGTTCGCGGGCACGGCGGGGGGCATCGCGCTCATCGGCCCCTACACCGCC
>NZ_JAKRGC010000481.1 GCF_022347745.1 Streptomyces sp. OfavH-34-F | reverse complement strand
GCCCGCCAGCCGCGCGACCTCGGCCGCGTCTCCCGGCTCGCCCGGCGCCAGGCCGGTCTGGGCCGGTTTGAGGACCGCGACGCGGCGGGGCGCGGCGGCGGCCGCCACGGCCGCCGTCACGATCGTCTTGCCGATCTCCGTGCCGGTCCCCGTCACCACCAGAACACGCATGCCTCAGCCCTCCCGCGCCGCCGCGCACACCGCGCGGCAGATCCGTGCCAGATCGTCGTCCCCCGTCACGTACGGCGGCATGGTGTAGACGAGGTCGCGGAACGGCCGCAGCCACACCCCTTCCCGTACCGCCGCCGAGGTCGCCGCCGCCATGTCCACCTCGTGGTCCAGCTGGACCACGCCGATGGCGCCGAGCACCCGCACGTCGCGGACGCCGGGCAGTTCCCGCGCCGCCGCCAGGCCCTCGCGCAGGCCGGTCTCGACGCGTTTCACCTCCTGCTCCCAGTCCTGGCCGAGCAGCAGGTCGAGGGAGGCGCAGGCCACCGCGGCGGCGAGCGGATTGCCCATGAACGTCGGTCCGTGGGCGAGGACAGGCACCTCGCCGCGCGAGATCCCCGCGGCCACCTCGCTCGTGCACAGCGTCGCCGCCATCGTGAGGTAGCCGCCCGTCAGCGCCTTGCCCACGCACATCACGTCCGGGGAGACGCCCGCGTGACCGGCGGCGAAGAGGCTGCCCGTACGCCCGAAGCCCGTGGCGATCTCGTCGAACACGAGGAGTACCCCTGACGCGTCGCACGCCTCGCGCAGTACGCGCAGGTAGCCGGGGGAGTGGAAGCGCATGCCGCCCGCCCCCTGCACCACCGGTTCCACGATCACGGCGGCCAGTTCGCCGGCGTGCCGCTCGATGAGTTCCCGCAGGTGCGCCGTGTACGCGGGGTCGGGCTCCGCGTCGAAGCCGGCGGGCGGCTCGTCGGCGAAGACCTGGCGGGGCAGGGCGCCCGACCACAGCTCGTGCATCCCGCCCTCGGGGTCGCACACCGACATGGGCTGCCAGGTGTCGCCGTGGTAGCCGCCGCGCCAGGTCAGCAGCCGCTTCTTCTCGGGCCGGCCGGCCGACCGCCAGTACTGGAGGCACATCTTCACGGCGACCTCGACCGAGACCGAACCGGAGTCGGCGAGGAAGACGTGGCGCAGCGGCTCCGGGGTGATCTCCACCAGCCGGGCCGCGAGCCGGACGGCGGGCTCGTGGGTGAGCCCGCCGAACATCACATGGCTCATCCGGTCCAGCTGGCCGCGCGCCGCCTCGTTGAGCACGGGGTGGTTGTAGCCGTGCACGGCCGACCACCACGAGGACATGCCGTCGACCAACTCCGCGTGGCCGTGGGCGGGTTCGGCGAGCCGCAGCCGGACCCCGGACGCGGACGCCACGACCAGCGGCTCCTGCCGGCCCGGCATGGGCCCGTACGGATGCCAGACGTGTTCCCGGTCCAGGTCCCGGAGCCGTGCGGGGGAGAGCGGCTCAGGCATTGGGGGCGAGATCCGTCCCCGCGCCGCGGCGGCGGACCGCCACCAGATCCGTACGGGCCCCCGGAACCTGCTGCTCCGGTGCCTCGGTGCCGGCCGGCGCGTCCGGCGCGCTCCCGCCGCAGGGGGCGCAGCCCCCGGCGTGCGTGCCGCAGCCCTCCGCCTCGGAACCGGGGCCCTCCGCGTGCGCACCGCAGCCGGCGGCCGCGTGCGCGCGGTGGCCGGGGAGCGTGGTCGTGTCCGTGCCCTCCACCTCGAAGCCGGCGTCCGCGATCATGTCCAGGTCCGCCTGCCCGGCCTGGCCCTCGCTGGTCAGGTAGTCGCCCAGGAAGATGGAGTTCACCAGGTGCAGTGCGAGCGGCTGCATCGAGCGCAGGTGGACCTCGCGGCCGCCCGCGAGCCGCACCTCCACGTCCGGGCAGACGAAGCGGACCATCGCCAGGATGCGCAGGCAGCGCTGCGGCGTCAGGTTCCACTCCTTGGCGAGCGGCGTCCCCTCGAACGGGATCAGGAAGTTGACCGGCACCGAGTCCGGGTCCAGCTCGCGCAGCGAGAAGACCACGTCGACCAGGTCCTCGTCGCTCTCGCCCATGCCCGCGATCAGCCCCGAACAGGCGGACAGCCCGGCCGCCTGCGCCCGGTGCACCGTGTCCACCCGGTCCGCGTAGGTGTGGGTGGTCGTGATCTCCCCGTACGTCCCCTCGGACGTGTTGAGGTTGTGGTTGTACGCGTCGGCGCCCGCCGAACGCAGCCGTTCGGCCTGGCCCTCGGAGAGCAGCCCGAGGCAGGCGCACACCTCGACGCCCTCGTTCTGCTCCTTGATGGCCTCGATGGTCTCCGAGACCCGGTCCACGTCCCGGTCGGTGGGGCCCCGGCCGCTGGCCACCAGGCAGACACGCTTGGCGCCGCCGGCCACCCCGGCCGCCGCCGCCTTGGAGGCGTCCTCGGGCTTGAGCCAGGTGTACTTGAGGATCTCGGCCTTGGAGCCGAGCCGCTGCGAGCAGTACGAGCAGTCCTCGGGACAGAGCCCCGACTTCAGATTGACCAGATAGTTCAGTTTCACCCGCCGCCCGAACCACTGACGGCGCACCCTGCCGGCCGCCGCCACCACATCGAGCAGTTCGTCGTCCGGAGTCGCCAGTACGGCGAGCGCTTCTTCACGGGTCGGCAGCTCGCGCCGCAGCCCCTTGTCCACCAGCGTGTTCAGGAGGTCCATGGCGACGATCCTGGCGCACCGCACCGCCTCTGGCCAAGGAGGAACCGGACAACGGACCTCACGCGGGGTGTGTGCATCACCACACCGTGCCCCGGTGTGACCCCGGTTAGGGTCTGTGGGCTGCCTACAAGAGGGGTCACTCCATGCCCGCCACCCCGTTCGACTGGATCGACGACGAGGCGCGCCGCCGCGCTGAGGCGGGGCTGGTCCGCAGGCTGCGGCCCCGCAGTGGCGGCGCGGAGCCGCTGGACCTCGCGAGCAACGACTACCTGGGCCTGACCCGGCACCCCGAGGTGACCGCGGCGGCGGCGGACGCGGCCCTGCGCTGGGGCGGCGGATCGACCGGCTCCCGCCTCGTGACGGGCTCGACCGCCCTTCACGCGGAACTCGAACGCGAACTCGCCGCGTTCTGCGGCTTCGAGGCGGCCCTCGTGCTCTCCTCGGGCTACGCCGCCAACCTCGCGGCCCTCACCGCGCTCACCGGGCCCGACGGCCTCATCGCCTCGGACGCGGGCAACCACGCCTCCATCGTGGACGGCTGCCGGCTCTCACGGGCGGCGACCGCCGTCGTCCCGCACGCCGACCCGGAGGCCGTCCGCAAGTCGCTGTGCGGGCACGAGGGCCGGCGGCTGGCCGTCACCGACTCGGTCTTCTCCGTGGACGGCGACGCCGCGCCGCTCGCCGCGCTGGCCGCCGTCTGCCGGGCGGAGAACGCAGCGCTCGTGGTGGACGACGCGCACGGCCTGGG
>NZ_JAKRGC010000480.1 GCF_022347745.1 Streptomyces sp. OfavH-34-F | reverse complement strand
GCAGCGGCGGCCCGCGCCGTCGCCCGCTCGCCGTCGCGGTGCACCAGCCGGTGGAACGCGGTGGGCGCCACGAACACCGGGGACGCCCCTGGCGCGCCCGGCAGATCGACGCGGGTGTCCCGGTCCTCGCCGCCGCTCAGGACCCGGGGCAGCAGGGCGTACCTGCCGAAGGCGCGCTCGTTGCCGGCGAGCACGCGTTCCTCGTCCGCGCCCCCCGCCACGTAGTCGAAGACGACCGGGTCCAGCACCTGCCGGGCCCGTTCGCACAGTTCACGGACCGTCACGGCGCCACCCGGGCGGCGGGGGAGCACCGCGCGGTGAGGAAGGCGTGCAGCGGGGCGCGGTGCACCTCCTCGCTGTCCCACTCGTTCTCCAGGTTCTCCGCGAGGTGGTGGTCGGCCACGAACTCCCCGTCCCGGTACCAGCGGACGACCGGATGCAGATAGCGGCCGTCCAGACCCGACGCGTCCTGCTGGGACTTGCGGCCCGCCGTGACGTCGAAGGGGTCCACCCGGTCGTGGTCCTCCCCGTACTCCAGGGTGATCACCGCGTACGCGGCCACCTCACCGAAGTCCCCGTCCCGCACGGCCCCCGGCACATGGTCGACGGGCACCTCCTCGGCGTACCGGAACGTGCCGTCCGGGCCGAGCAGCAGGAGGTCGCCCAGGACGGCGAACTGCTGCCACAGCGCGGAGGACCGGTTGATCCGGCGGATCACCGCATCCACGGCCCGCGCGGTGGAGTCCCCGAGGTCCGCCGACGGCCACGGCACACCGGCATGGCGCTGCCGCAGCCCCCGGTGCAGGGCGCGCACCGCGTACCGGAAACCGTGGATGAAACCGGTCGTCGACTTCCCGAAGGAGCGGCCCTGCATCAGCGTCCCGGCGAAGTACAGTCCGGGCACGTTGACGGACTCGCCGAGCGGGGTCAGCGCCGGGAAGCGGCCGTCGACGACGAGGTCCGGCACACAGGTGTCGTCGAAGACCGAGGTGTCGAACCGGAATCCGGTGGCGACGATCACCCGGTCGTAGCGGATCTCCCTGACCACCTCGTCGACCCGCTCGAAGGCGACCGGCACGCGGAACCCGTCCGGTTCGCGCCGGATGGCCAGGACCCGGCCGTCGAGCAGGGCGTTCTGCGACTTCAGCTGGTAGCTGTCCAGGAAGTTGTTGTAGACCGCGCGCAGATGCCCCACGTAGTGGGTGCGCCAGGCCATCTTCAGCGAGCCGGAACCGACGAGATGGATGACCGCCGCCGTCTCCATCAGGTTCTCCGCCGTCTCGAACGCGGAGTTCCCCCGGCCGATGATGAGCACCCGCTGATCGGTGAAGGAACGCGGATCGGTGTCGATCGTGTCGTAGCGCTCGGCCAGCTCCACACCGGGGATCGCGGGCAGGTTCGCGACGGGCATCCCGGTGGCGACCACCAGATGGCGCGCCCGCCACACCTCACCGGTGTGCCCGGTGACGGTGAACCCCTCCTCGTCCCGGGACACCCCCACCACGGACGTGTCGTACCGCACCCGCACCCCGGTCCCGGCGGCGAAGTCCGTCAGATAGCGCACCAGGTCGTCGGCCGGCGGGAAGTACCGGGGGCTGTAGCGGGTGAACACCAGCTCCGGGTCGTCGCTGAGCAGGGAGTTCCAGTCCATCCGCAGCCGCAGCTCCGGGTCGTCGTACCCCGTGTGCACCTTGTTGTTCGAGATGAGGAAGCGGTGCCTGGGGAACCGCGTGAAGAACGTACCCGGACCACTGCCGCGCTCCAGGACCACGTAGTCCGCGCCGTCCCGCTCCAGCAGGGAGGCGAGCTGGAGCCCACCGGGCCCCGCACCGATGATCAGATAGTCATGGGTCATGGACCGGAAGCTAGCCACCCGATTTCAGAGCGCTCTGAGATTCCCCGCCTACGTTTCCCCCGTGCCCACCACCCCTGACTCCCTCCCGCTCAGCCGCCCCCTGGACTCCGCCGCCCTGCGCCGAGCGGCGACGCCGCTCACCGTCGCCGTGGACGCCCGCTCCCGGTCCCGCCTGGACCGGGGCCGCCGCTTCTTCCACGGCCTGCGGCACGACGACAGCGGCGCGGCCCGCCCCATCTACGGCGCCACGACGGGCTTCGGCGCCCTCGTGGGATACGCCGGCCGGCCCGACGAGGCGGACCAGTGCGACAACACCCTGGCCCACCTCGGCG
Organism: Streptomyces sp. OfavH-34-F; assembly: GCF_022347745.1. GTDB lineage: Bacteria > Actinomycetota > Actinomycetes > Streptomycetales > Streptomycetaceae > Streptomyces. Next base: position 1,256 of record NZ_JAKRGC010000480.1, on the reverse strand, counting down.
CCGGCCAGGGACCGGACCTGCCGCCGGAGATCTGCCGCGCCGCCCTCCTGCTGCGTACCTGGTCCCTCGCCCAGGGCCTCTCCGGCGTCTCCGCCGAGGTCGTCGACCGGCTCGCCGCCATGTTCGCCACGACGTTCTGCCCGGCCGTGCCCCGCTACGGCTCCGTCGGAGCCAGCGGCGACCTCATCCCGCTCGCCTACGCCACCCAGGCCCTGCGCGGCCGCGGCCACGCCTACCTGGACGGCCACCGGATGCCCGCCGACCGGGCGCTGGCCGCCGCCGGGCTGCGCCCGCTCGCCCTGGACGGCCGCGACGCGCTCGCCCTCGTCAACGGAACCTCCGTCACCACCGCCGCCCTGGCCCTGGCCCGTGACGCCGTCCGCACCGCCCACCGGTCGCTCACCACGCTCACCTGCCTCCTCGCCGACCTGCTGGGCTGCGACTCCGGCTTCCTGGACGACGACCTCCTGCGGGCCTACGGACACCCCGGGGCGGCCATGACCGGCGCACGCATGCGAGAGACCCTCGACGGACTCCGCCCCTCGGGCACCCGGCCGCTCCAGGAGCCGTACAGCATCCGCTGCGCCCCGCAGCTGCTCGGCGCCGCCGAGGACGCGCTGGGGTACGTGGACGGCGTGGTCACCGCCGACCTCGCCGGAGTCAGCGACAACCCGCTGTTCTTCCCCGGCGACGGCGACGGCGACGGCGACGGCGACGGCGACTACGGCGACGGCGGCCCCGGCGATGGTGACGGTGGCCGGGCGGGCAAGGTGGTGCACGGCGGCAACTTCTTCGGACAGCCCGCCGCGTTCGCGGCCGACCTCCTCGCCTCCGTCACCGCCCAGCTGGGCAACCTCGCCGAGCGCCAGCTCGACCTGCTCACCGATCCGGCCCGCAACGGCGGACTGCCGCCGATGCTCGCCACCGCGCCGGGCCTCCAGCACGGCCTCCAGGGCGTGCAACTGGCCGCCACCGCCTTCGTCGCGGAGATCCGCCGCAACGCCACCCCGGCCGGCATGCAGAGCCTCCCGACGAACCTGCACAATCAGGACGTCGTCCCCTTCGGCACCCAGGCCGCGCTGCGCTCCTACGACATGGCGGAGCTGCTCGGCCTGCTGACCGGTTCCCTCGCCCTCGGTCTGCGCCAGGCGGCCCACGTCGGCGCCCGCCGCCCCACCGCCGCCCGCTGCGCGGAACTCCTCGACACGCTCGCCGCGGCGATTCCCCCGGTCGACCCGGACCGCCCGCTGGACGCG